>CAIXGY010000147.1 GCA_903919035.1 uncultured Planctomycetaceae bacterium
GTCGGCACGGAACCGGCGGGCAAGCCGCACGGCCGAACGTCCGTCAACGCAGAAGTGGATTCCCACCTCGCCGGCTTGGGCAGCCCGCACGAAGTCGCCGTAGTGATCGCACGACGAATCGACGATCACGATCTCGGCGACGCCGGAGGCAACCGACTTCGTGGCGTCGTCATTGTGTGCAGCGGACATGATCATTTTCCCCACGTTTAGAGGCAGGGATTACTCGTTCAGCCGATCACCAACACGGTCACGGCCCCGAAGGCCATCAGGCAGCTCACGAGGAGCGAAGACAGACCCGTCGTCGTCGGCCGGTTGGTCACGGTGGAAGTCATTGAGTCACATTCCTTGCATGAGATGAGGGATGGAAACACGCTCGACATGCGGCCTGCGGGCCGCCCGATCGGCTCGCGTCAGACCAGCGAGACGATCGACAGAAACACGGCAATCGGGAGGGTGCAGAGGACGAGGTCCGTCCGGGTGAGCACCCGTTGTGCGTCCGCCGTGCGAGCCACGGCGGCCTGCTTCACGCTCATGAGCAATCTCCTTTTCACATCGACCACGCCAGGCCCACGGACACGCGTCCGATCGCCCTGGCTGGCAGAGGGATATGCATCCGGCGTGCCACATCGCGGCGGCGGCCAAAAAATCACGGAAACCCAGGATTCATGGGGGCGGCCGGCCGACGCAAAACCTGTTTTTTCGGCCAGAAAACCAGCCTTTCGGAGCCGCAAGCCTGCCGGCGCCGCTGCGAACGAGCCCAAGGCCTGGCTGGGAGAGGTGGAGCGAATCGCTCCACGGGCCTGGTCCGCGGCGACCGGGGGCGTGGAGCGAATCGCTCCATCGCGCGGGTCGAATCGCCCCAGGTGGCGCGACCTGCGGCGCCTCCCGGGCGGTCAGCCGTCCAGGGCCTTGATCACGGCATCGTGGGATACGCCGTCGACCAGTTCCACGTGCCCCAGCCGATCCGGCAGCACGAATCGCAGCCGACCGCCCAAGGTCTTCTTGTCCCGGCTCATGAGGGCCACCAACGAACCGGCCGTATGCGTCGCCATCGCCTCCCACGACGCGGGCAGCCCGAACGACTCGATCAGGCGGTCCTGCCTGGCGACCAGGGCACCATCAATGCGGCCCATGAGCAGTGCGAGCCGCGCGGCCCGGGCCATGCCGATCGCCACCGCCTCACCGTGGAGCAGGGTGCCGTAGCCCGCGGCGGCCTCGAACGCATGGGCGAACGTGTGGCCGTAGTTGAGTGCCGCCCGCTCGCCGGTGATCTCCCGTTCGTCGCGCTCGACGACCGCCGCCTTCAGGGCCGCCGATCGTCCGATCGCCTGCGTCAGGGCGACCGCCTCGCGGTCGAGCAGTCGGGCCGCGTTGGCCTCCAGCCAGGAGAAGAATTCGGCATCGAAAATCACGCCGTATTTGATGATTTCCGCGAACCCGCTGACGAATTCCCGCCTGGGCAGGGTGGCCAGGGTGTCGATGTCGGAAAACACGCCCAGCGGCTGCCAAAAGGCCCCCACGAGGTTTTTGCCACCCGGCAGATTGATGCCGGTTTTGCCGCCGATCGCACTGTCCACCTGGGCCACGAGCGTGGTGGGCACGTGCCACAGCGGCAGCCCCCGGCCGAATGTCGCGGCCACGAAGCCGGACAGATCGCCGACCACCCCCCCGCCGATGGCGACCACGTGGGTGCCGCGATCCACGGCCCAGTCCGCAAAGGCATTCCAGAGCCTGGCCGCCTCGGCCACGGATTTGGAGGGTTCGCCGGAGGGCACGTCGACCGCCAGCACGTCGATCCCCGCGGAGCGAAGGGAGTCGGCCACACGGCGACCGTGGGAGCGAGTCACGGCCGCGTCGCAGACCACCACCGCGCGGCGGCCGCCGGCATCGCGCACCGTGGGGCCGATGGCGTCGAGCAGGCCGGCACCGCAGCGAACCCAGTAGGAGCGATCCGGGCCCGCGGCCGGAAAAATGGGGTCCCCTGGCAGGTTGACGCGGATGGCGGTCACGGCCGGGCGACGCTGATGCGGTCGAGGTCGGCCGGTGTCACGGTGATCACCCGGGCGAATCCGGTGTGCTGGCGGACGTAGTCGAGTTCAGCCGCATCCTTGGGGTCCGCATGCAGCATGGCCTCGACCCGCGACTTGTCGGCGGCGGACCAATCCTCGCAGGCGTCGGGCCACGCGGTGACCTGTTCGACGACCAGGGCCTCGCGATAGGGATCGAACGCGTTGGGCATCGCACACATCCTCGGCAGAAACAGCGGAATCGATCGATTTCGGCAGCGTCCAGTATACAGTCGTTCGCACCTGTGCAGCGGCGGTGTCCCCGCCGCGATGCCGTCTGAGGCAGAGATTCCGACGATGCGCGACTCCCCAGCAGACCACACCCCGTCGCGCCGCGCTGGGACCTGGATCGTCGTCGGCATGCTGGCCTTGGCCGTCGTTCTGGCGAGCTTCGCGATCTGGTACCAGCGAAGCCAGACGCGACGGTGCCTCGAGTTTTACGGCAGCGACCATGCGCGTCGGATCCAGGCGGCGCCGCGGGTCGAACTGTGGCAGCTCGCCCCTACGGCAGCCGGGGGACGGCTCGATCCGGTCGGCCGGACCGACATCTCGACCGCGCGGGGCGTGGTGCATCTCCGCCGGGGGCTCGTGGAAGACGCGAACTTCGCCTGGAATCGGCCGCCGGCCATCGACCGGCCACCGCCGACGCTGGCCCTGGCGTTTTACGACGATGGAGCCGCCGCCGATCCGGCCACGCTGCTCGTCGTGGGACTCGACGAGCGAGGCGGTGCGATCGAGGTGTCAGGCCGCCCCGGTGTCGTGGCCTTGGGTCGCATTGCGGCTGGCCTGCGAACCTGGTTCGCCGAAGCGGTTTCCGCACGCGCACGGCCATGAGCGCCGCCGGGGTCGGGGAAAAGGTCGGCTTTTCTCCGGAAAATCGGGCTTTGGGGGCGGCCGCGCGGGGCCTACCCTCTGGCCTCCCGCGGAGGAACCCAGTCGTGCGCTCGATCGCGGTCGCCAATCAGAAAGGCGGCGTTGGCAAGACCACCACCTCGGTGAATCTGGCCTGCGCTCTCGCCCGGGCCGGCCGAACGGTCTGTCTCGTCGATCTCGATCCGCA
>CAIXGY010000148.1 GCA_903919035.1 uncultured Planctomycetaceae bacterium
CCACGGAAGCGAGGAAGGATCGGGTCTGCCCATCCCCTGGAGACGGCGTAGACCGGGCACCGATCCGCCGCAGGCGGATTGGTCGGCGCAGGCACACGCCGAAGCGCAGCCGTCTCCGAGCAAGCGAAGCTCAGGATGAGCGCAGCGAGCGTCCGGCGAGAGGGTGTGGGCAGACCCGAGCCGGTTGGGCTCCAAAGGCCGGCTGCCGACGAGATGCCTACCTCCGCGCGAGGATCAAGTGGAGTCCGTATTACCCCTTCGGGCGGAACGCGACGAGGCGCTCGGGGTTCGTCTCGAGGCGCGGCGGATTGTCGGTGCCGGTGTGGATCAGGTCGACGCAGTAGGGGATCGCCGGGAAGACCGCGTCGAGGCATTCGCGGATGCTCTTCGGCCGCCCGGGAAGATTGACGACGAGCGCCCGGCCGCAGATGCCCGCCGTCTGTCGGGAGAGAATCGCCGTGGGCACGTACTGGAGCGACACCTGCCGCATCCGTTCGCCGAAGCCGGGAAGGAGTTTCGTGCAGACCGACTCCGTGGCCTCGGGAGTGACGTCGCGCGGTGCCGGCCCCGTGCCGCCCGTCGTGACCACGAGGCAGCAGCCGGCCTCCGCACAGTCTCGGATGGCAGCGGCGATCGCCTCGACATCGTCGGGCACGATCCGCTCACGGGCATCCCATGACGAGGCCAGCACCTCCCCGAGATACGAGCGGATGGCGGGGCCGCCCTCGTCGGTGTACTCGCCGCGGCTCGCGCGGTCGGAGACGGTGACGATGCCGATGAGCGCCGGCGCATTGTGCATGGTCATGTCGCCCACGCGAAGAGTCGGAGGCGGTTGCCATCGGGGTCGCTGACAACGAGTTCGCGGAATCCCTCGGGGTGGGTCGTGGGGGCGGCGACGTCGGTGCCCGAGCGGACGAGCCTTTCGTGGGCGGCATCGAGGTCCGCGATCTCGAAGCCGAGGCTCCACCGGTCGCTCGCCGGCGAAGCGGCCGGCCGCGACAGGATCGCCAGCCGCGTGTCGCCGGCCCCGAGCAGCGCGTAGCCGTCGTCGACGACGCGGACGAGGACCCGCAGGCCGAGGACGGTGCGGTACCACGCGACGAGCTCGGCCCAGCGTGCCGTCCGCAATTCCACGCTGAAGAGTGACGGCTGGTCGGCTGCGGTCACGTCGGCACCTGCGAGGCAGGGGGAAGGGCGAGGCACGCAGCTCTCATTGTGGCCTTCACGCCCCGGGTCACAAGCGGTCGCACCCCTTCACAAACCGGCTCGATGCCCGACAATCCCGGTGCAGCGGCGCGGCGCGCGCCGGCATCGCCCGCAGGATTGCGACTCCCATGGCAGACGTTCCCGACCCCGCCCGCGAGCCGTCCGGCACCGGCGCGCAACTCGAGCAGGCCCGACGGGCGAAGCTCGACCGACTGGTCGCCCTCGGTGTCGATCCGTGGGGCGGCCGGTTCGACGGTGCCCTGCCCGTGGGCGAGGTTCGCGACCGCGGCGCGACAGTCGCACGGGAAGCCGACGACGGGCCGACCGTCCGCGTGGCGGGTCGGATCATGCTCCTGCGGAGCGCGGGCAGCCTCGTGTTTCTCGATCTGCACGACCGCACCGGGCGAATCCAGATCATGCTCGGCAAGAAGCAGGTCGGCCCCGACGCCTGGAAGATCGTCGACTGCCTCGATCTCGGGGACATCGTCGGCATCGACGGACGGCTCGGTTGGTCGAAGACCGGTGAGATGACCGTCTTCGCCAGCGGGCTGACGTGTTTGGCGAAGAGCCTCGAGACGCCGCCGGACAAATACCACGGCCTCGTCGACGCCGACCTGCGTCAACGGATGCGCTATCTCGATCTCATCCACGGCGACGGTGTGCGCGAGCGGTTCGTGGCCCGCAGCCGGATCATCGAGGCGATTCGCCGCGTCCTGGCCGATCGCGGCTACCTCGAGGTCGAGGGCCCCACGCTCCAGGAGAGTGCCGGCGGCGCCGCGGCGCGGCCCTTCAAGACGCACCACAACGCGCTCGACATGCCGCTGGTGCTGCGGATCGCGCTGGAACTGCATCTCAAGCGGCTCCTCGTCGGCGGACTGGAGCGGGTCTTCGAGCTGGGTCGCGTGTACCGAAACGAGGGCGTCAGCCCCCGGCACAATCCCGAATTCACCATGCTCGAGGCCTACGAGGCCTACGGGGACTACGGCACGATGATGGATCTCACCGAGGCGATTCTCGTGGCGGCGGCCGCCGCCGCGGGCACGCCGACCCGTTTCGAGTGGATGGGGCACACGGTCGACCTCACGCCGCCGTTCCGCCGCGCGAAGTACGACGACCTGCTCCGCGACGTGACCGGCTGCGACCCGGGCGACCCGGCGAGCGTGGCGGCGGCCGCGGCCGCCCGCGGGATCGAGACGGCGGGCCGGCATCCGGACGTCGTGAAGAGCGAACTCTTCGAGGCCACGGTCGAGGAGACCCTCTCC
>CAIXGY010000149.1 GCA_903919035.1 uncultured Planctomycetaceae bacterium
GGCGACGGCGGCGACGTGCTGACGGGCGATGCCGGCCCCAACACGATCTTCGGTGGGGCCGGTGCCGACGTGATCTCCGGCAACGCGGGCGACGACGTGCTCTACGGCGAGGCCGGCGATGACACGCTCTCCGGCGGTGCAGATGACGACTTTCTCTCGGGCGGCGGCGGCACGAACTCGCTCGCGGGTGGCCTCGGAGACGATACCTACGCCTTCGACGCCGCGGCCGCGAGCGACACGGTGAACGAAGCGGCGGGGCAGGGGACCGACGTGCTCGACTATGCCTACGTCTACGGTGCCGGCATCGACGCCACGATCTCCGGTGCGATCTCCGTGACCTACGGCACGTCCGCGACAAGTGTGGCGACGGCGGCGGGCATCGACCGCATTCGGGGCACGATCCAGGCCGACCGCTTCCGCGTGGCCGACGCCGCGGCCTACGCGGGCGTTCTCGACGGCTACGCCACGGCCACCTCCTCCTTCGCCGACATGGACATCCTCGACCTCTCGGCCTGGACGTCGCCGGTGACGGTGAGCTACCTCGGGGCGCTCGACGCGAGCTTCGTCGGCGCCGCGACCGGCACGGGCGGAGTGGTGAATCTCCGCCACGCGATCGGCGGCACGAAGGACGACATCCTCCGGGCCGGTAGCCTGCCGGTCTGGTTCGAGGGCCGGGCGGGGAACGACGTGCTGTCGGGCTCCGTCCAGAACGACCTGCTGGATGGCGGCAACGACACCGACACGATCTTCGCGGGCTACGGTGACGACACGCTCAAGGGGGGCTGGGGCAGCGACACCCTGGCCGGCGGACCGGGCAACGACACCTACTCGTTCTTCGACCTCTTCGGCACCGACACCATCGTCGAGAACCCGGGCGAGGGGCACGACGAGATGGACTTCTCGGGGGTGCTGGCGGCCCTGACCGTCAGCCTCGGCAGCGTGACCGTCACGGCCCCCGGCGCCTCGGCGACCCATGGCGGCACGGCGATCGAGGCCGTGATCGGTGGGGCGGGAAACGACACGTTCGTGATGACGGGCCCGACGGTCACGTTCCCCGGCACGCTCGACGGAGGCGGGGGCACGAACACCCTCCGCTACGACGACGCCACGCCGATGCTGATCACCCAGGTCAACAACGGGCTGACGCCCAACGTGGGTGCGGCCCTCGCATTCAGCACCGTGACCGCCGTACCGGCCTCCACCCTGATCGCGATCACCGTGCCCCTGAACGTCATCAACACCGACACGACCACGAGGACCGGCGCCAGCCAACTCGTGAAGCAGGGCGCGGGCACGCTGATCCTCGATCGCGCCAACAGCCACTCGGGAGGCACGGTGGTGGAGGCGGGCGAGGTGATCGTCAGAAACATCGCAGCACTCGGCACCGGGACGCTGGAGGTCAGGGCGGGGGCGAGGGTGACGCTCGACGTGGGCAGCGTGAACTGGAACGCGGGCACGAACTTCGTCTCGCTGGCGGGCCTCGCGCTCGATCCCGCCGGTCGCCTCGAAGTCGGAATGGGGCAGATCCGCATGCCCGTCGGGTCGTATGACCTCAAGACGATTCGGGATGGATTGGTCGCCGGACGGAGCGGCGGAACCTGGAATGGTTCGGGCGGGTTCACCTCGGCGCTGGCCGGTGTCGGCACGTCGCGGGCCATCGGCTATCGGGTGATGGCCGATGGTCAGTTGCGGCTGGGTTTTGCCGCGTTCGGCGACGCGAGCCTGGATGGACAGGTCAGCCTGTCGGACATCTCGCTGATCAACCAGGGGGGCAAATTCGGCCAGGGTGCGTCGTCGGGCGCGTCGTGGTCGCAGGGCGACTTCAACTACTCGGGCGGTGTCACGCTGGCGGACATCAGCCTGATCAATTCCGCGAACCTGTTCCAGAAGGGCTCGTACCTCCCCCTGCAACCGATGACGCAGTCGACGGGGGCGACGCCCACGGCGGGCACCGGCACCATCACGCCGGAACTCTGGGCCGCGTATGCGCTCGCCCAGGAGTCGAAGCCGACCGTCGCCAAGAAGCGCTGACCGTCGGGGCTGGGCGGCCGCCGGGTCAGTAGATGCGGCTGCCGCCGGCCGGTGCGACGCGTTCGGCCATCAGGATCCGCGCCGCGTAGCGGCCGGGGTCGGCGGTGAAGGCCGCCCGGGTCTCGGGCGTGGCGAAGAGATACATCCGCGATTCATAGGTCACGCCATAGCGACGCTGGCCGGGGGTTGACGAGCCGCGGTCGAGGGCGAGCACGGGATCGTCGCCCGACAACGCGGGGGCGTAGCGGTCAGGATTGGCGAGGAACGTGCGTTGCTCGTCCGGCCCGGCGAAGAGGTAGGTGCGCCCGCGGTGCCGCGCGCCCCATTGGGCGCGGCCCTCGGCCCACGAACTGCGATCGACGAGCGTCACCGGGCAGTAGCCCTCGAGGCCGAGCGGCATGGAGCCGTAGGCGTCGGAGCGGTCCCCGTCGGCCGGCGCCTCGGCCGCGCTCGTCGATGCCGCGGCCAGGGGGTCGGTCGGCCGTGCCGGCGGCATGGTGGGCGGTGCGGTGGGGCCCTTCCCGAAGAATGCGAACGGCTTCTGCAGGGCTGCGATCAGGCCGGACGGCTGCGAGGCGGGCTGCGGTGGAGCCGTGTCGGGCAGGGGGGACGCCTGAATCGGCGTGCCCGCCATGGTCGGGGACGCCGGCTGGGCCGCAGTCGTCGTTCCCCGCGCCGGCGGCGCGCCGAGCCATGGCGCGACGTTCGACGACGCGATCGCCGACGGCTCGATCGTCGTCGGAGCCGGCGGAGGAGTCGTCGGCATGGCGGTCGCGTGCTCGGCAGGCCAGGCGGGCGGCGCGGAGCCAGGCACGGTGGCGGCCTTTTCCCGCAGGGCCTGGGCGATCGCCACCGGTGCGGCGACGACCGCCGGTCGGCCTTGTCCCATCGCGAAGGCGGAGAGTTCGCGAACCTTCGCAGAGACTCGGGCCATGGAGCCGCGGGCTGGCCGACCGGTGACCGCGGCGGGGTCGGGCGATGCGCCGAAGGCGGCGGCCGGCGGTCCCGGTGTGGGCTCGGGCGGCCGCTGGGAAGCCGGCAGGCTCACGTCGGCCGCGACCGTGCCGTGATCAGCGGCCGCGGCCTGCTGGGCGGCAAGAATCGCGGCGGTCACGAAGGCGGTGGGAGACTCCGGCATCTCGAAGGTCGCGAGCGGAGCGTCACCGGCGCCGAGCACGCACGCGGTGGGCACCCTGCTCACGCCGGCCGAACGGGTCAGGTCGGGGTGATGATCGATGTCGATCCGCACGGGCTCGAAGCAGGTGGCGAGCACCGCGGCGGCCTCAGCGCTGCCGAGACAGGAGCGTTCGATGTCGTTCGCGCCACCGCTCCACTCGGCCACGAACACGGCGAGGACGGGCCGGTGGCTGATCCGAGACGCGGCCCGTGCCGTCTCGAGATCGGGATGCCACTCGACGGCAGCGCGGGCATCGGCGGCCCATCCCAGAGTCGCCACGCCGAGCGCTGCCACGAGGGCCAGACCGCGGAGCAGGCCCCGACGGGTTCGCGGCCTCTCCACGTTCGACGCCGCGGCAGCCGCGAAACTCGGGCCACACCCCCCGGCGGGGCGCTGGGTGAGACTCCGGAGGCAACACTCGGACGACCAGGAGTTGGGGCGGTGCACCATCGCTTCACCTCGTGAGACCACAGGGCGGCCCGCGCGACGTCCTGTCGGCTCCGGACCCCGCCGGATGTATCGGTCGAACAGGCCGCAGGAATCGCATGGAATGGCGTGATTTGTCGGGCTCCCGAGCCCCTCAGGCCCCCTCGCTGCCCCGGCTTCGCGTCCATCCCCGGTTGCCGCGGCCCCGGCCGGCCCCCCGCTTGACATTCCTGGAGCCCACTTCGATACTTCTGGAGTCGTTTTTCACGACGAATCCGCATCGGATCGCCGATTTCGCGGATGGCTTCGTCGCAGGTTTTCGTCTCGGGTGTTTTCGAGGCGGCTCGCGGCTCGGAGAAGCCGGAACGGTGGGATGGCGGTCAACGCCATCAAGGCACAGGCCGACAGCCGGTGCCGCCACGATTCGGCCCTGTGTGCCAAGCGCGATTGCCGCATCGTTCAGTCCGGTCGGCCCATTGTTGCGTCGGCCGAAGGTCCAGGGTTTTCCGCCCGGTGTGGCGGGTGTTCGGTGATTCGGCCTTCGGGCGGTGTGGCACCGGGGGTTTTCTTTCCAAGGGGTTCGTGCATTCATGTCGAAGCGGAGACGATCGCGGGGGCGACCCGGTGGTTATGGCGGTCCCGGTGGTCCCGGAGGGTTTCAGCCAGGCGGGCAGGGACAGGCGCCCGGCTACCAAGGGGGCGGCGGGTACGGCGGACGGCGGCGGCGGTTTCGTCGAGGCGGCGGCGGTGGTCCACCGCAGGCCGGCGCCGGCGCGGTCGACATGGAAGGCGAGGGCATGCGGCCCCCGGAACTCGAGCCTGAGGTCGGGGAAAACGGCGAGCCGATCCCGCTCGAAACCGGGAGCGGCGTGCTCGAGATGCACCCGAATGGCTACGGGTTTCTCCGCAGTCCGGAGAACAATTACAGTCGGGAACGGATCGACCCGTTCGTGCCCGCCACCATGATCGAGCGGTTCCGGCTGCGGGAGGGCGTCTACGTCAAGGCGCTCGTGCAACCGGGGCGACGGCAGCAGGGCCCTCGCGTCCGCGAACTCACCGAGGTGGAGGGGATGTCGGCGGAGGATTGGTCGAACGTCAAGTCGTTCGACCAACGCACGCCGATCAATCCCGAGACCTGGCTCCGCCTGGAGACCGGGCAGCAGCCCCTCACCACGCGGGTCATGGACCTTCTCACGCCGCTCGGCAAGGGGCAGCGGGCGCTGATCGTGGCCCCGCCGCGAACCGGCAAGACGGTGATGCTGCAGCAGATCTCGCAGGCCGTCTCGACGAACCACCCCGAATTGGCCCTCGTGATGCTGCTCGTCGACGAGCGGCCCGAGGAGGTCACCGACATGCGCCGCAGCGTGAAGGGGGAGGTGCTGGCCAGCAGCCTCGACTGCGACGTCGAGAGCCACGTGCGGCTGTCGCAGCTCGTCATCGAGCGGTGCAAGCGAATGGCCGAGGCGGGCAAGGACGTGTTCCTCCTGATGGACTCGATCACCCGCATGGCCC
>CAIXGY010000150.1 GCA_903919035.1 uncultured Planctomycetaceae bacterium
AATCCGTGCTGCGCTCGGCCAGCAACGCCGGCTCGACGGCAAGCGTAGGCATGGATGCCGGAGCGCGGCCGTCTTCGAGCGAGCGAAGTCCAGGATGGACGCAGCGCGCGTCCGGCGAGAGGGTGTGCGCAGACCCGAGCCGGTTGGGCTCATAGGCCGGCTGCCAACGAGATGCCTCTCTCCACACGAGGATCACGTGGGAGCCGTCATGACACCCGCCTACGTCACGCGGCAGTGGGCCAGAATCTCGGCGGGCGTCGCCACGAAGCCGGTGTAGAAGGGCCCGAACTCGGCGTACCGGGCGCTCGCCTCGTCGAAGCGCATCGTGTAGACGATCTCCTTGAGGTAGTCGGGCCGCTTCGCCCAGAGGGTCACGCCCCACTCCCAGTCGTCGAGGCCCACCGACACCGTGATGAGCTGCGTCACCCGACCGCCGAACGACATGCCCGTGCGGCCGTGCTCCGCCATGAGCCGCATCCGTTCCGCGAAAGGGAGGGTGAACCAATTGGCTCCGAGCACCCGACTCTTGTTCATCGGGTAGAAGCAGGCGTTGGGCCACGGCGGCAGTTCGGGCTCCAACCGAGCCTTGCGCATCGCATCCTCTCGGGACGCGTAGCCCTGCACCTTCGCCTTCCACGACGCGCTCCCCTCGACCTCACCTTCCTCGACGAGCCGCCGGCCGTACTGCTCGACCGTGGGCACGTATTCGCTCACCTCGGTGAGGCTCACGAACGACCAGGTGGGCACGAGCGCGGCCCCGAGCGGGCCAGCCAGCAGCCGCTGGTGAATCGCATCGACCGCCAGCGGCGACGGATCCATGGCGACCACGGCGAAGTCGGCCTTGTGGCCCGGCACGAGCCAGGTCTGGAGCCGCGTCGGCGCCCCGGCTCCGGCCGGAGCGAGCGTCGCCTGAAACTCCGCCGCTCCGGCGGCGCGGGCCTCGGCCGACAGCGCTGCGAGCCTCTGCCGATCGAAGGCATAGAAGAGGTGCGCGACGTGCCAGCCCGTGTGTGGCTCGATGGCGGCGACGATCGACTCGGAGCCGGCGGGACGGGCGTGCGGGGAGGCGGGCTGCGACACGGGCGTAGACTCCGGCGAAACACGATGACGAAGGAATGATCCGTCGCAGTCTACCAGCGACCGCTGTGCGCGGGGCCCACCGGGGCGGTAGGATTGGGATACGGTGGTCGACGATCGGCCGCCACGACACCGCGAGGGGACGAGCACATGGGACAGGCCATCGTCGATCCGGCGGAACTGCGGCGATTCGCCGGGGCGCTGCGGAAGTTCAGCGATGAGGTCGTCGCGCAGATGCAGATGGTGCATCGTCAGCTTGCGGCCCTGAGTTCCACATGGCGCGACCAGGAGCAGCAGAAGTTCGCCGACGAGTTCGAGGCCCAGTTGAGCACGTTCAAGCGGTTCGCCGAGTCGACCAGCGAGTACGTGCCCTACCTGATCCGGAAGGCGGAGCGGGTCGAGGAATACCAGCAGCAACGCTGACGGCCGCGGCCGGCGGGTGAAGGATGTCGGATCAGGCGGACGTCAAGTCGATCGACACGCTGGCCTTCGTGAAGGCGGCGCTGGCCGCGTTCGCACACGAGACCGGCCAGGCCGTGGGTGAGGTGGAACTCCAGGGACAGCGGGCGGTGGACTGGATCACCGTCGACCGCGCCGCCCACTGGAAGGCGGAGTCGCGGAAGGCGGCCGACCTCGTCAACAAGGCCGTGAAGGATCTCGAGCACTGCCGGGCCTTCAAGAAGGTGGGCGACAGCCAGCCATCCTGCATCGAGGAGAAGAAGGCTCTCGACAAGGCGAAGCGGCGGATGGAGTTCGTGGAGCGCAAACTCGAGGCGGTCCGCCGCTGGACGCCGGTCGTGCAGCAGCAGTTCCGCGAGACCTGTGTGCGGCTCGTGCGTTTCCGGGAGGTCATCGACGTTGATTGCCCCAGGGCCATGGCGGCGCTCGATCGCATGCTCAAGGCGCTCGACGCCTACCGGCAGGCCCAGTCGCCCGCCGGACGCGCCGCCGCCGCCGCGGGCAGCGGCACCGCCGCGGTCACCCGCCAGGAGACCGACGCGCCGCCGACCGCTCCCGCCCCTGTCGCCCCGCCACCCACCGGGGACACCGCATGAAGGTCGTCGACCTGTCGAGCGGTGCCTCCAAGCTCGCGCTCGCCCTCAAACACCTCGGCATCAAGTGGGAATCGGCCAAGGACACGTGGAACGACTCCACGAGCAAGGCCTTCCACAAGGAGCACGTCGACCCGTTGCTGCCGAGCGTCAAGGAGACGCTCGAGTCCATCGGTCGGCTCGCCGAGGTACTCGCGCGGGCCGTCCGTGACGTGAGCGACGACGACACCCTCTGACCGACCCGCCCAGCCCGGAACTCGCCCCGTGACGAACCCCGCCTACGATCGTGATCGCCTCCGCGAGCAGTTCGACCTACTCCGCAAGGCCGCCGCAACGCGGTCGAAACTGGAGCGGGAGATCGTCGACGAGCACGAGGCCGCCACGCAGCAGGCGACGGTGCAGGCCGACCGGGCGCTCGCCGCGACCCGCGACAAATATGCGGCCGACATCACCGCCACGCGCAAGGAATACGCCGCCGTCCTCGCCAAGACGAAGGCCGCGGACGAGGCGGAGCGCAAGAAACTCGACGACCAACGGGCCAAGTTGGCGGCATCGATCGAGGCTGCCGTCCGGAAGCAGCAGCAGAAGCTGAAGGAAGACGACGACTGGGACGCTGGCCAGGACAAGAACACCTACAAGGAGCAGCGCAAGCAACCGGCCCTGCTGTGCGCGAAGGACGAAAAGCTGCTCGCGCGAGCCGCCGCCCAGATCACCGAAGCCGGGGAAGCGGTCGCCACGCAGCTCGCGTCGTGGGGCGTCGAGCCCGCCGCCGCGGCGGCCGACGACGGCCCGCTGCCCGCGGCCGCCGAACTGCCGGCGGCGGTCGAGAAGCTGCGGGCCGAGGCGGTCGAGCAGGCGAAGGCGCTCGCCACGCTGCCCGCCGCGCTCAAGGCCTTCGCGGGAGGCACCCGGTCCGCCGCGGTCGCGCTGCCGATCGTGCTCGGCCTGCTTGCCGGCGGTGGTGCGTGCGCAGGCCTCTTGTTCGGAGCCGGCCTCGGCATTCCCGTCGCGGCGGGAGTCGGGGCCGCGCTCGCGGCGACGCTCGGCGGCGGCGGCGTGTACGCGGGACTCGGCTACGTCAAGAAACTCCAAGCCGCCGCGCGGACGCAACTCGCCGCCGGTGCCGCCGGCCTCGCCACGACGGTCGCCCGGTTCGAGCGTTGCAAGCCGGCGTGCGCCGCGTATCTGACATCCAGGCGTGACGAGCAGATCCGGAAGCTGGACGAGGGCTTCGAGCAGGCGGTCGCGAAGCGGAAAGTCAAACTCGAAGGCGATCTCGCCGCCTGTGCGGCGGACCGCGACCGGCAACTCGCCGAACTCGACGGCAAACTTTCAGCCGCGCTCGCCTCGCTGGCGCAGAAAGTGGCGGCCGCGACGGACGCCGCCGAGAAGAAGTATCCGCCGCGACTGGCGGCACTCGAAACCGCCGCCGCCGAAGACGCCAGCAGGCTCGAGCGCCAGCGGGACGAGGCCTGCGCTGCCGCCGATGCGCGACGCCGTGAACGGTGGGACGCGATGGTCGACGAGTGGCGGCGGATCCGCGAGGAGACCTCCGCGCTCTACGCGGACGCCGCCCGCATCGACGCCGCCGCCTTCCCAGCCTGGGACGACCTGGCTCGTGACGACGTGCCGCTGCCGGCCGAGATTCCTCCGGGCCTGCGGTTCGGCAGCCTCGCGCTGTCGCTCGAGCGGGTGCCGGGCGGAGTGTCGGGCATTCCCGAACTGAATGCCTTCGGCCCGGTCTCCTGGACGCAGCCGGCGTTCGTCCAGTGGCCGACCGACGCGTCCATCCTCGTGAAGACGTCGGCTGAGCAGAAGGAGGTCTCGTCGGCGATGCTTCAGGCCGTGATGCTGCGGATCGCTGCCGCGATCCCGGCCGGGCAGAGCCGGTTCACGATCATCGATCCGCTCGGCCTCGGCAAGCAGTTCGCCGGCTTCATGCATCTCGCCGATTACGACGAACTGCTCGTCACGAGCCGGATCTGGACCGAACCGCAGCTCATCGAGGAGAAGCTCGCCGACATCACCGACCACATGGAGGTGGTCATCCAGAAGTATCTCCGCAACGAATACGAGTCGATCGGCGCCTACAACGCCGAGGCCGAGGTGCCCGAGCCCTACAAGTTCGTCTGCGTCGCCAACTTTCCCGCCAACTTCACCGAGACGAGTGCCCGGAGGCTCGCGAGCATCGCCGCGTCGGGGCCGCGGTGCGGCGTCTACGTGATCGTGTCGGTCGACCCGAAGCAGGCGCTGCCGTCGGGTTTCAGCCTCGCCGAACTGGAGCAGCACGCGACCGTGCTCACCCTCAAGGACGGCACCTTCACCTGGCACGACCCCGAATTCTCGAAGTGGCCGCTCACCGTCGAGCAGGCCCCCAGCGACGAACTCTTCACGCGGATCATCCAGCGGGTCGGCAAGGCAGCCAAGGCTGCGAAGCGGATCGAGGTGCCGTTCGACCGCGTCGCCCCCAAGGAGGAGGACTGGTGGAAGGGGAGCACGGCGAGCGAGGTGCTCGCCCCGCTGGGGCCGGCCGGCGCCAAGAAGCTGCAGTATCTCAAGCTCGGCAAGGGCACCAGCCAGCACGCCCTCATCGCCGGCAAGACGGGTTCCGGCAAGTCGACGCTCATGCACGCGATGATCACGAGCCTCGCGCTGCAATACAGCCCCAACGAAATCCAGTTCTATCTCATCGACTTCAAGAAGGGCGTCGAGTTCAAGCTCTACGACCACTACAAGCTGCCCCATGCCCGCGTGATCGCGATCGAGAGCGAGCGGGAGTTCGGGCTGTCGGTGCTCCAGCAACTCGATGCCGAGCTCAAGCGCCGCGGCGACCTGTTCCGCGAGCTCTCCGTGCAGGACGTGGCCGGCTTCCGAAAGACGGGCCACCCCGACCCGATGCCGCGGATCCTGCTGCTCATCGACGAGTTCCAGGAAATGTTCGTCGAGGACGACAAGCTGGCGCAGGACGCGTCGCTGATCCTCGACCGCCTCGTCCGCCAGGGCCGCGCCTTCGGCATGCACGTGCTGCTCGGCTCACAGACGCTCGGCGGCTCCTACAGCCTCCCGCGGGCCACGATGGGGCAGATGGCGGTCCGCGTGGCGCTGCAGTGCAACGAGGCCGACTCCAGCCTCATCCTCTCCGAGGACAACACGGCCGCCCGCCTGCTCACGCGGCCCGGTGAAGCGATCTACAACGACGCCAACGGCATGGTCGAAGGCAACAGCCCGTTCCAGGTCGTGTTTCTCAACGACGAGCGCCGGGAACGGTTCCTGGGTGCGCTCCGCGAGATGGCCGACCGGCGGACCGACATCCCCCAACTGCCGCGGATCGTGTTCGACGGCAACGAGGCGGCCGACCCGGCCGGCAACACGCTGCTGACGGAGCTGTTGTCTGCGGGCACCGTCCATGGCAAGCCGCCGGTGGCCCCGCTGGCCTGGCTCGGCGACGCGATCGCCATCAAGGATCCCACGACGGCGATCTTCCGCCGTCAGGGGGGCGCCAACATGCTCATCGTGGGGCAGCGGGAGGATCTCGGGTCGAGTCTCCTGGCGATGACGATCGTGAGCCTGGCCGGTGGCCTCGATCCCCATCCCGGCGGAGCGCTCGGCCGGCCCGGCCGGTTCGTGCTGCTGGAGCCGGCGATCGCCGAGGAGAAGCCAGACCTCCTGCTCGCGGCCCTCGCGAAGCATCTCCCCCACGAGTTCGAACTGGCCGGACGCCTCGCCACGGGCGACACGATGGCCGCGCTCGCGGCCGAGGTGCAGCGGCGGATCGACGAGCAGGTGCTCGACGGCGAGGCGGTGTTCGTCATGATCCGCGACCTCGCCCGCTACCGCGAGTTGCGGCGCGACGAGAGCGACTTCGGGTTCTCGATGGGCGAGAAGAAGGCCTCAGCCGCTCAGAATTTCGTCACGATCCTCAAGGACGGCCCCGCGGTCGGCGTGCACACGATCATCTGGTGCGACTCGCTCACGAACCTTCAGCGGACGTTCGATCGCAATGCCCTCAAGGAGTTCGAACTCCGCGTGCTCTTCCAGATGAGCGGCTCCGACTCCAGCCAACTCATCGACAGCCCGCTGGCGAGCAAGCTCGGTCCCCAGCGGGCTCTGTTCATCCACGAGGAGACCGGCACGCTCGAAAAGTTCCGCCCCTACGCGTTCCCGACGCCGGCGTGGCTGGAGTCGGTCGCTGCCGAGATGCGGCAGCGGCCGCAGGGCACGCCGTCCGAGCGCCCGCGAGCCGCACCGCGGCCTGCCGCCGCGGAGCCCGCCGCCACCGGCGACGTCGGCTTGAGCGGCAGTTTCGGTGACTTCGACTTCACGAAGATGCTCGACGACGTCCCGGGCGGCGACCCGCCCGCCGAGCCGGGCTGATCCGGCTCATCCATAACCTCTGAGCCGAACCGGATCGTGACGGGCAAGGCGTCGGGGATGCCCGTGTCCGCCCGCATCCGCTCGCTCCGCGAGAGAGCCGGAGTGGGCGTACCGTGAACCACCACGGCTTTGCAGGCAGCCTCATCCGGCCTGCCGCCGGCCTTCGTGGAGAAGGCCACACGAGGACTGTCGTTTCGGATTCCGGGTAGAATGAGGCCATCATGACCACAACCCGGCAGCGAACCGACGTGCCGTTTCCGGATGGCCGTGCGGTCATCGCCGAGGATGCGAAACGCTATCAGTCGCTCCCGCCCGTCGAGCGCTGGCGACGGCTTTTCGCCCTGCGCGGCTGGGGCACGCGTCAGTGCGGATCCCGTTCCGGCTCACAGCTCAACGCGGCAGCCGAGCTCCGCTGGCAGGAGATCCAGAGGGATTTGTTCGCCCGACATGGCCGCTGAGCCCGATCATCCCACCGACGCACTCGAAGCCGCGCTCGCGGCCTGTATCGCAGTGCTCACGGCGACTGGCACTGCCTATGCGTTGATCGGCGGGCTGGCGACCGGGTTCCGCTCCCGACCCCGATATACCCAGGACATCGATGTCCTGCTGGATGTTCCGCAGATCCGCCTGCCTGACCTGCTCGAGCGACTCCGGGCACACGACTTCGAGTTTGACCTGCCCCAGGTGATCGCCGAGTTCAGAACCCATCACCTCGCTGTCCTGTGGCGCGGGGACGTGCGACTCGACTGGCTGGCCCCTGTGCTTCCCGCGTATCGCCATGTGCTGGAGACCGCCCGCGATGAGACCGGGCCCACCGGCCTCATCCGCGTCGCCACGGCTGAGGGCTTGATCTTGCTCAAACTGCTGGCGTATCGCCTGCAGGATCAGGCCGACATCGAGGCACTCGTCGCGGCCAACCGGGGAGCGATCGACCTCGACTGGATCCGCCGCGAGTGGGAAACGATCTTTGCGACCGACGACCCGCGGTGGCGGTGGCTGGAGCAGCAGGTCACCGGGCAACACCGACCGTGACCAGCCCGCATCTGGCGCGAACCGTCGTGCGGGAGGATCCGCCGGACTTCGGCCGGGTTGGGTGAGTCGTGCCGGTCGTGCCGCCCCGCCAGGGGCGCGAAATGCGGCGTAAGATTGCGGGAGCGGCAGCCGCAGGGTCACCGCAATCCGCAAGGTCGCCGGGCCGTCATGCAGGACAACAGCGAGTTCATCGCCGAGTTTCTCGTCGAGTCGGCGGACAACCTCGACGCGCTCGACCGGGATCTGTTGGCCCTCGAGCGCACGCCCGACGACGCCACCCTCGTGGCCGGAGTGTTCCGCTCCATCCACACGATCAAGGGCAACAGCGGGTTCTTCGGGTTCTCGAAGTTGGGTGCACTCGCCCATGCCGGCGAGCACCTGCTGGGCCGGATCCGCGACCGCGTGCTGCCGTTCGACGCCGCGAGCTCGGCACCGCTCTACGCGCTGGTCGACGCCGTACGCACGATCCTCGCCTCGATCCGCGACACGGGCGGCGAGGGTGACCACGACTTCCGCGACCTGTCCCGCGCGCTCACTGCGGCTGCCGAAGGCCGGCCAGTGGCGGTCGCCGCTGCTGCACCGGACCCCGCGACGCCCCCGGCCCCTGCCGTCGCATCCGAACCGGCACCGGAACCCGAACTGCGGACCGAATCGCCGCCTCGCCCTGCTTCCCAGCCGGCCGTGCAGCCGCCGGCGGTCGTCGAAGCCCCTGCCCCGACGGCGGCGGCACCCGCGGAAACCACGATCCGGGTCGATGTCGGCGTCCTCGCCTCGATCCTCGACCTCGTCGGCGAACTCGTGCTCGCCCGCAACGAGCTCCGCGCGATCGACACCGAGGACCGCAGCGTTTCCGCCGCGAGCCAGCGGATCAACGCCGTCACCAACGCCCTGCAGGAGGCGGCGGTCAAGACGAGGCTCCAGCCGGTCGATCACGTGCTCGGCCGGTTTCCGCGGACGGTCCGCGACCTGGCCGTGGCCTGCGGCAAGGAGGTCCGGCTCGACATCGATGGAGCCTCCACGGAACTCGACCGGTCACTCGTCGAGGCCATCCGCGACCCGCTCACCCACCTCGTCAGAAATGCGGTCGATCACGGCATCGAGTCGCCGGCCGACCGGGCGGCCGCTGGCAAGCCCCGTGAGGGCCGGCTCACGCTCCGCGCCTTCCAGGAAAGCGGCAGCGTCACGATCGAGGTCGCCGATGACGGTGGCGGTATTCCCGTCACTGCCGTCCGTGCGAAGGCGGTCGCCCGCGGCCTCATCTCGGCGGAGGCCGCCGCGGCCCTCTCCGACCACGACGTCCTGCAGTTCATCTTCGAGCCAGGCTTCTCGACCGCCGCCCAGGTGACGAGCGTGTCGGGCCGCGGCGTGGGGATGGACGTCGTGCGGACCAACATCGAGGCCATCGGTGGCACGGTCGACATCGACAGCCGACCCGGCCTCGGCACGACGGTCCGCGTCCGGGTGCCGCTGACGCTGGCGATCGTGCCCGCCCTCGTCGTCCGCACCGCCGGCGAACGGTTCGCGATCCCCCAGGCGGCCGTCCGGGAACTGGTGCGGCTGCGGACCGACCGGGACGGACCGCGGATCGAGGGCCTGCCGGAGGCGCCGGTGCTGCGGGTCCGCGGCCGGCTGGTGCCGCTCGTGTTTCTCGACCGGCTGCTCGGACTGCGGCCCGACAACGCGTCAGACGCCGACGGCACCGTCGTTCTGGTGCGGATCGACGACCATGAGTTCGGCCTCGTCATCGACGGCCTCCGGGGCGACGACACCGACGCCGGGCATGCCCTGGTCGAGGCGGCCGTCCTCACCACGATCGTCGTCAAGCCGATCGGTGGGCTGCTCGCGCAGGTGGGCATGTATTCGGGCGCCACCGTGCTCGGCGACGGCGGCGTCGTCCTCATCCTCGACCTACGGGGCATTCTGCGCACCACCCGTCTGCCGCCGATTCCGCCCGCGGCCGACGCGGCCCGCGCCGGGGGCACCCCGTTCAGCGACCGCTACCTGCTGTGCACGACCCGCGGCGGACGACGGATCGCCATGCGGCTCGCGGACGTCGCACGACTCGAGCGTTACCCACGGACCGAACTCGAATCGCTCGGATCTCGGACGGTCGTTCGCCGCGACACCGGATTCACGCCGGTGGTCGATGCCGATGCCGTACTCGACACCCCGGCCGGTCCCGCGCCCGACATGGCGCGGCTCGTCGTCCTCGGTGACGAGGCGGCAGCCGTGGCGGTGGAGGTGGGTGTGATCCTCGACGTCATGGCCGCCGAGACGGCGCTGCAGGAAGATCGGGCCGTGACGGTCGGCCAGGGCACGCTCGCCCTCGGCGGCCGCGCGGCGGAATTGATCGACCATGCGGCGGCCCGCCGCCGCGCCGAGACTGGAATCGAGTCGTGATCGCCATGGCCACCACCACTGCCGTCGTCCGTCACTGCACCTTCCGGGTCGGCTCCCACTGCCTCGCCATCGATGCAGAGGCGGTGGCGGAGGTGCTCACGGCCCGTCCGGTGACCCGGGTGCCACTGGCGCCGGCCACCGTCGTGGGCCTCATCCACCGGCGGGGACGGATCGTGCCGATCCTCGACCCGGCGATCCGCCTCGGGCTGCCCACGTCGGCGGAGCGTCCGAATGCCACGCACCTCGTACTACGCCTCGGCGATGACGACTGGTACGGGCTGCTCGTCGATGAGGTCCTCGACGTGATCGACGTCCCCGCGGCCGCGGTGGAACGGCCGGCGGCCACCGACGGCGAATCGCCGTTGATCGGCATTTTCGCGGCCGCCGACCAACTCGTGCATGTCCTCGATTTCCGACGCATGATTCAGACACCGCTGCGGCCTCGGCCGCAGTCCTCGTGAACGTAGGGAGTTTTTCATGACCGACCATGGTTCAACCGGCTCGGCGGGCGGCTGGCGCTCGTTCCTCGCCAATCCCCTGCTGCTCGCCCTGCTCGGCGTGTCGCTCATCCCGATGGGCTTCATGGGCACGATGAGCTACCGCGCGTCGTCTGCAGCGCTGCGGGAGCAGGCCATCAAGCAGCTCGACACCGTGAATGCGGTGACGGCGAAGTCGGTGGAACGGTATTTCGACACGCTCCGCCAGCAGCTGGCCGTGCTCGCCGAAGGCCGGATCTGCAGCGAGTCGCTGCGCGAGTTCAGCACCGGCCTGGCGACACTGCGATCCGACGACAAGGTCGACGACCAGGCGCTCGCGGCCGCCCGCCGCGAACTCGAGGCGTTCTACACGGGAGACTTCGCCACGGAGTTCCAGCGCCGCAGCGGCGCGGCGGCCGACCTCCGCCCCCTCTGCGCCGCGCTCGACGACGATTCGGCCTATGCCCAGTTTCTCTACATCCGCAACAACCCCAATCCGATCGGTGCCAAATCACGGCTCGACGCAGCCCCGGACGCCTCGGCCTATTCGCGAGCGCACGCCGCCCGCCATCCGTTCTTCCGCGACATCTGCGAGCGCTACGGCGTCGCGGACGTGTTTCTCATCGACGCCGTCGCCGGCAGGGTCGTCTACAACGTGTCGAAGGAGGCCGACTTCTCGTCCCTGCTCAAGTCCGGCCCGCTCGCGTCATCGAGCCTGGGGGTGGCCTTCCAGCAGGCCGTGGCGGCCGGCCGCCGCGGGGCAGTCGCCTTCGGACCCTTCCAACGCTACGTGCCGTCGTGCAACAGTCCGGCGAGCTTCATGGCCGCCCCGATCTACGACGGCCGCACGCTCGTGGGCGTGGTCGCCTTTCAGGTGTCACTCGACAAGACGAACGCCATCATCGGCGAGACCACCGGCCTCGGCCGCTCCGGCGAGACCTACGCGATCGGTCCCGACCGGCTGTTCCGCAGCGAGTCGCGGTTCACGGCTGAACTGGGCGTCGAGACGACGATCGTGAATCCCGAGATCAAGGTCGATACGCCGACCGTCCGCGAGGCGCTCGACCAGGGCAAGTCAGGCACGGCCGAGCGGCCCGACTACCGGGGCGTGCCGTCGCTGGCGGCCTGGCGGCCCGTCACGGTGCAGCGCGACGAGTCCGGCGGGGCGGACGTCCGCTGGGCGCTGATCTCGGAGGTCGACACTGCGGAGGTGCTGGAGCCAGTCCATCGTCTGCTCCGGGTCGGCCTGACCGTGTTCGGTCTCACGTCGGCTGCGGTCCTGGCCGTCTCCACGCTCATCGCCCGGCGTCTCACCCGCGAGGCCCAGCGACAGGCCAGGCTCGTCGGCGGCATCGTCGCCAACACGCACTCGCTGGCCAGCGCCTCCGAGGAACTCACGAGCGTGAGCCAACAGATGAGCGCCGCCGCCGAGGAGACCACGGCCCAGGCCAACCTCGTCTCGGCCGCGGCCGAGCAGGTCAGCGGCAACGCCCGCACGGTGTCCGGCTCCATCGAAAACCTCACCGTCAGCATTCACGACATCGCCCGCAACGCCCACGACGCGGCCACCACCGCCCGCCGGGCCGTCGAGGCCGCGACGGCGACGTCAGCCACGATGGATGCGTTAGGACGCTCCAGCACCGACATCGGCGCGGTCGTCAAGGTCATCAACTCGATCGCCGAGCAGACCAACCTGCTCGCGCTCAACGCCACGATCGAGGCGGCCCGCGCAGGGGACGCAGGCAAGGGCTTTGCCGTCGTGGCCAACGAGGTCAAGGAACTGGCCCGCGAGACGGCCCGCGCCACCGAGGAGATCGGCGGGCG
The DNA here is from genome assembly GCA_903919035.1 of uncultured Planctomycetaceae bacterium. GTDB lineage: Bacteria > Planctomycetota > Planctomycetia > Pirellulales > UBA1268 > QWPN01. The sequence continues at coordinate 12,236 of CAIXGY010000150.1, forward strand.
GATCGAG
>CAIXGY010000151.1 GCA_903919035.1 uncultured Planctomycetaceae bacterium
CGCCTCGCGCACCCGAATGTCCGGGTCGTCGGGCGCGGCGACGGCGGCGCGGCGGTACGCATCGGCGGCGGCGCGAGCCCTCGCAGGCGCGCCGGCCTGCGCCGCACGCAGGTGGCGATCGCCGACGCTGACGAGCCGGGCAGCCCGACGTCGCGACGCCTCGCTCACGAGCCTGACGGCGGGCCGCGGTGTCGCCACGGTGGCGGCCGGCGTTCCAACGGTTGCAGCGCCCAAGAACGGCACGATCCCGGCCGGACCGAACTGCGGGCCGACACCCACGGGTGCCGGCACGGCATACGGATACCAACCGCACGGGCCGACGGCGTAGCCGGGCAACCAATTCGTCGGCCAGCCACCGAATGCGGGACCGCAGGGGCTGATGAACGGGGGCACGCAACCGGAGAAGAACGACGTCAGGCCGAACGAGGGCACGGTGACACAGACCGACTCGCAGGCATTCCATCCCCACGCGCCGGAGCAACCACCGAAGCCGAGCCCAGGCCGGCCAAACCAGCCGCCACCCCACCGTGGCCCGCACACCCCGCCCCTGGGCCACCACCCACAACCGGAACCGAAGCCCCGGACTCCGGAGATGCCGTAGCCGGCGGCATACCCCGCATGACCGAAGGCGAACGTCGAGCCTCCGCACGGGTGTCGTGCGGCGCCGGGTTCTCCGGCCGCACACCACACGACCGCGACGATCACTGCCAACCGCATGCCGCGGCCGACCATGGCAACCTCCTGACACTCGGAGCAGACGTACGCAGTGTATGCCGTCTCGGTTCGCAACGGCCAGTCGCCGGCACATCACCGATCGCCCGGTGGCACGCCGCGAGGTGGTAGAGTGCCGGCCGCCAGCCCCCGAGGAATCGAGTCCGGTGTCGCGCGACCTTTCAGCACTCCCGGCCGCGGGCGGTTTTCCGGCGGACATCCGCGGAAAACTGGGCAGGCTGCGCACCCCGGCGAGGATCCAGGACTTCATCAACGCGATCCCGTGGAACCACGCGCCGGACGGTGCCTCCGCCCGGTCGGTGGCGGGCGTTCTGGCCGCGAATCGGGCCAACTGCGTGGAAGCGGCCTTCGTCGCGGGCTGTGCCCTGTGGCTGGCCGGCGAACCGCCTCTTCTCATGGACATGGGGGCCGACCGCGGCGATGTGGATCACGTCGTGGCGCTGTTCCGTCGCCGCGGCCACTGGGGGGCGATCTCGAAGAGCAACAGCCCGTTCCTCCGCTACCGCGACCCGATCCACCGCTCGCTCCGCGAACTTGCGATCTCCTACTTTCCACAATACGTGAAGCGGCGCCGCAAGACGCTCCGCACCTACTCCGTGCCGGTGGATCTGCGGCGGTTCGATTCGACGCTCTGGGTGACGCACGCCGACTTCTGCCACACGGTGGTCGATGCGCTGACAGCGTCGCGACACTTCGACGTCCTGCCGCCGGGTGCCGGCACGACCGACCTGCGGCCGATCGACGAGATCGAGGATCGCAGCAACGGCCTCAAGGAGTTCCCCGCGCCGGGATGAACCGCCGCACGGGACTCATCCGGCGCGCGAGTGATCCTCGCGGGTCAATGTGCCCAACCGCGGTCGGGGACACCCGTGCCCTCTCGCTGGACGTTCGCCGCGCCACGAACCAGAATCGCGAGCGATAGGGCCCCCACTTGATCCACGCGCGTCACCGCACCTGTCCCGGCGTGGGGGATGCCCGTGCCGTCTCGCTCTGACGTGCGCGACGGGCGTCGTGCCCGTCGCGCACTCGATGCTGGCCTCGCTTCGCACTCCGTGCTGCGCTC
>CAIXGY010000152.1 GCA_903919035.1 uncultured Planctomycetaceae bacterium
CCAGCCATGGATTCACAGCGACGGAGCCTTCCGCACCCCGGGGCGGGACGCGTGTTTCACGACGGCCGCGCTCCGCGCGCCGCTGGATTGACCACTCCGTAGCGGTCCCAGCCATGGATTCACAGCGACGGAGCCTTCCGCACCCCGGGGCGGGACGCGTGTTTCACGACGGCCCCGCCCCCCCGCGCATCCCCACGCCGCTGCCTTGACTGAAAACCCGCAACCCGGCTACCTTCGCCCCGATTCCGGCCGGGTCAGCGCCGCTCCACCCGAGCCCCTCCAGGAGAACACCTTCTTCATCATGTCAGCCGCCAAGAATCCCGCCGGACAGGGCGACATCTTCGACGTGAAGAAGGTCCGCCAACTCATCGAACTCATGAAGGAGCACGACCTGTCGGAGCTCGACCTGCGGCAGGAGGACAATCGAGTCAGAATTCGCCGCGGTGGCGAGGTGGTGGCCTACTCGGCCCCAGCGGCAGCGGCACCCCGACCGGCGGCGCCCACGGCACCGGCCGCGGCCCCGGAGGCCGAGGCCGACGACCGGATGCTCGTTGTGAAGAGCCCCATGGTGGGCACGTTCTACCGGGCCAGCGGCCCCGACTCGGCCCCGTTCGTGAAGGTCGGCGACCGCATCGGGCCGGAGAAAACCGTGTGCATCGTCGAGGCGATGAAGGTGTTCAACGAGATTCCCGCCGGCGTGTCGGGGCAGGTCGTGGCGATCCTCGTGGAGAACGGGGCCCCGGTCGAATTCGGTCAGCCGCTCCTCAAGGTCGACCCGGGCGCCTGAAGCCGCGGGCGAACGCATGTTCAAACGGATCCTCATAGCCAATCGCGGCGAGATCGCCCTGCGCGTGATCCGGGCCTGCCGTGAACTCGGCGTTGAAACGGTGGCCATCTTCAGCGAAGCCGACCGCGGGGCTCCCTACCTCGAACTCGCCGATGAGGCGATTTGCGTCGGTCCCGCCCGCGCGGCCGACAGTTACCTGCGGATCGATCGGGTGATCAGCGCAGCCGAGATCGGCAACGTGCAGGCGATCCATCCGGGATACGGATTCCTTTCGGAAAACGCCCACTTCGCCGAGGTCTGCCGGTCGTGCAACATCGGCTTCATCGGGCCGACGCCCGAGGCCATGGAACGGGTGGGCGACAAGAACTCCGCACGAGCCCTGGCTCGCGAGGCCGGCGTGCCCACCGTGCCCGGCAGCGAGGGCATCATCGGCAGCGAGCAGGAGGCGATTCGCGTCGCGAAGGACATCGGCTTCCCGGTGCTCCTCAAGGCCACGGCGGGTGGCGGCGGCAAGGGCATGCGGGTGGCCGCCAACGACCTGGCCCTGGCGAGCGCGTGGCAGCAGGCGTCGGCCGAAGCCCAGGCCGCCTTCGGCAACCCCGGCATCTACATCGAGCGCTACGTCGAGCGGCCCCGGCACGTGGAGATCCAGATCCTCGGCGACCAACACGGCAACGTGTTCCACCTCTGGGAGCGCGACTGCTCCACGCAGCGGCGGCACCAGAAGCTCATCGAGGAGAGCCCGTCGCCCCGGCTGCCCCAGGAAACGCGGCTCAAGATGGCCGAGGCGGCCGTCCGCCTGGCGAAGGCCGCCGGCTACTATTCCGCCGGCACCGTCGAGTTCATCGTCGATCAGCAGGACAACTTTTACTTCATCGAGGTCAACGCCCGGATCCAGGTGGAGCACCCGGTGAGCGAGATGGTGACGGGAATCGACCTGCTCAAGGCACAGATCCGCGTGGCCGCCGGCGAGAAGTTGAATCTGCATCAGGACGGGATCGTGCCCCGCGGCCACGCCATCGAGTGCCGCATCAACGCCGAGGATCCGGCTCACAACTTCCGCCCCAATCCCGGCCGCATCGAGCGGATCGTGGCCCCGGGCGGGTTCGGTGTCCGCTGGGACAGTCATGCCACCACCGGATATGTCGTGCCTCCGCACTACGACTCGCTGGTCGGCAAGCTCATCGTGCACCAGCCGACACGCAAGGAAGCGATCGAGACGATGATCCGCGCCCTCAAGGAGCTTCGTGTCGAGGGCATCAAGACCACGGTGCCGTTGCACCTCGAGGTGCTCTCCAACACGGCCTTCCACGACGCCCAGGTGGACACCACGTTCGTGGAGCGAATGCTCGCCGGCTGACGCCACCTCCTGCGATGCTGCTCGAAAGCCCCGGGGAGCGGAAGGCGCAGGAGCCTTGAATCCATGGCGACGATGGATTGACCACTCCGCAGCGGTCCCGGCCATGGATTCACCGCGACGGAGCCTTTCGCTCCCCGGGGCGGCCGCTCCACGCTCCCCGGAGCGGCTTGGCAGTTCCGCCCGTCACCGTGTATTCAATGGCATCGAATTCCATCCGCCATCGAGGAACCTCAGATGCCCGAGTCGCTGTCCCGTCCGCCAAAGGCCATCCACCACTTCCGTCGCGTCGCCATCCTGTTCGCCGGCGGCCCGGCTCCCGGGGCCAATGCCGTGATCTCGACGGCCGCGATGTCGTTCATGCGCGAGGGCACCGAGGTGCTGGGCATGAAGCACGGCTACTCGTCCCTGGCTGAATATTCGCCGTCGCGGCCCCTCGCCGAGGGCCGCGACTACGTGAAGATCACGCCCGAGTTTCTCAAGCGGACGCGGAGCGAGCAGGGCATCATCATCGGCACGGCTCGCACGAATCCGGGCAAGCACGTGTCGTCGCCCGCCCACCTCGACGACGCCGAGCGGGTGCAGCCGCTCAAGAACGTCTACGAGGGGCTCCGGTCGCTCGGCGTGGAGGCCCTGATCTCGATCGGCGGCGACGACACGCTCAAGACGGCCAACAAGTTCAAGCTTTACCAGGATCGGCTGCCGGCCGGGAGCAAGCGCATCCCGGTCGTCCATCTGCCCAAGACGATCGACAACGACTACATGGGCATCGACTTCACGTTCGGCTATTTCACGGCGGTCGACACGCTGGCGGGCGAGATCCGCAACCTGCTGTACGACGCGGAGGCGTCGCGGGCCTATTTTCTCTGCGAGACGATGGGCCGCAGCGCGGGCTGGCTTTCCTACGGCGCGGCGATGTCCGGCGAGGCGAGCCTCGTGATCAGCGTGGAGGACATCCACGGCAAGTATCGCGGTGAGGAGACGGTCACCGGGCCGAACGGCGAGACACGGATCAAGCCGGTGATGAACATCGAGGAGGTCGTCGGGCGGATCGTGAAGACGATGCGTGTCCGCGAGGAGCAGGAGGGCAAGCAGTACGGCGTGATCGTGATGGCGGAGGGGCTCGCCGAATACCTCCCGGCCAAGGCCCTCGAGGGCATCCCCCGCGACGAACACGGCCACATCTCGATCACCCACGTGCAGCTCGGAAGGATGTTCGCCAAGCTCGTCGGCGACGAGTTCAAGAAGCAGACGGGCCGCTCGCGCAAGATCGTGGGGCTGCAACTCGGCTACGAGGCCCGGTGCGCCAAGCCCCATGCGTTCGACGTGATGCTCGGCAGCCAGCTGGGCGTGGGCGGCTACCGGGCGCTCGCGGAGCGCGGCCTCGACGGCGTGATGGTGAGCGTGTCGGGCCAGCTCGACCTGAATTACGTCCCCTTCGAGGAGCTGGTGGACCCGAACACGCTCGTGACAGTCGTGCGCTACGTCGAACGCGGCAGCGACTTCCACAGCCTCGCCCGGTTCCTCGAAACGTACGTCAACGAGTAGCGAGCCGGTCAATCTGCCCGGGCGTCGGTCGACAGCGGCTCCACCGTGCCGACGTGGAACATCGGGCACGTTCGGAACTCGGCCGGCGTGCCGTCATCAGCGACGTCGATGCCGACGACGGTGTCGGTTTTCGTCACCCATACCGTCTCTGGATGACGCACGTCGCACGATTCGCCGCTTGACATCACGAGGCAGAATGGACGAAACGGCCGTTGCCGCAGCAGCTCGCGAAACATGCCCGTGGTCATCGGGGGTCTCCGCACGTTCAGGCACGACCCTCGACCGGCTTCACGTGCTTGTGATCGTGCCCTTCGTGCTCGGGATGCCGGGCTGGCGGGGGTCGGCCTCGACCGCCATGCGCAGGGCGCGGGCCAGGCTCTTGAAGACGGCCTCGGCGATGTGGTGGCCGTTGCGGCCGTGGTGC
>CAIXGY010000153.1 GCA_903919035.1 uncultured Planctomycetaceae bacterium
GATGCCGTCGGCGAGGGCCGAGTCGCCCGAGACCGCGAGGCTCTCCAGGGCCGTCGTGCCGCCGACCGAGGCCCGGGCATCGAGGTTGCCCGTCACCGCGAGCGACTGCTGGCCCGCCGACGTCCCGTCCACCGTCGAGAGGAACACGGCCGTGCCGGACGTGACCGAACCGGACAGCGTGATCGCGACATCGGCGACGAGCGTCGCGGCGTCGTGCAGTTTCACGTCGCCGCCGCCGGTGGTCATGGAGGCCGAGAGCGCGATGCCCTTGGCCGCGGCCAGGTCCACGGCGGTGCCCGCCGCGGCCGAGGCGCTCACCGCCCCGACGGTCAGTCCGTCCACGTCCCGGACGGCGAGCGAGCCGGTGTCGGCCGTGAGCGCGCCGAGCGAGTTCCCACCGGTGAGGGTCCAGGTGCCGCCTACGCCGCGGAGCGAGAGCGTGGCCGCCGCGATCGGCTGGGTCAGCATCACGATGCCGCTCGACGTCAGCGTGACCGTGCCCGTGCCCGCGGAGATGCCGGTCGTGCCGTCCACGGTCCCGACCGTGTAGCCCGAATCCTCCCGGACGGCGACGTCGTCGTCGCTGGTGGCCACGGCGAGCAGGTCGAAGGCGTTGGCGGCCGCGGTGAGCGACACGGCGCCGCCGCCGACCGCCTTCAGTCCGCCGGTCACCAGGGGCGCGGCGGCGGCCTGCGTGATCGTAGTGCCCGCCACGAGCACGACATCCTGTGTGGACCTGACAGCCGCGTCGAGTGCGATCGTGGTTGCCGCGTCGACGATCACGCGGGCGTTTCGCTCCGCGGCCGTTTCGTTGATCGCTGCGGCGACGGTGACGCCGCCGGTGCGGGCGACGAGCGAGAACGGGGATGCCGCTGCGGCCACGTCCACCTTCTCCGCCACCCTCACCGACCCGCCCACGATCGTGGTCGGACTGGCGAGCCAGGAGTTGCGGCTGCCCTGCTGGCGGCCGATCGAGCCTACCGTGACGGCCCCGGTGCCGAGCGTGGCGTCGCCGATCACGACCGACTTCCAACCGCCCGCGATGGCGGCCAGGTCGCCGTCGGAGATGTCGAGCGAACCGGCGGCCGTGCCGACCAGCGGAGAGCCGACCCGCACCCCGCGGCCCGGCGTGGCGGGCCGCATCGTGAGCGTTGCCGTGGCCGGCCCGGAGACGGAGGCCTCTCCGCCCTTGAAGTTGATCTCGTCGCTCGTGAACGACGCGTCGCCCCCGGCCGTGACTCCACCGAGCACCTCCACGAGCACGTCCGCCGACACGGCGATCGACGAGCGGCCGTCGTGGAGTTCCGTGAACCGGATGCTGCCGGTCACGCCGTCGATCCGGAACGAGCCGAGCACGGTGAGCGTGCCGGCGAACGTGACGTCGCCGGCCCGCTTGATCCACAGGTCGCCCGCGACGGTCACGTCGCCGGAGAAGAGCACGGCCCCCGTTGAATCGACGACGAGGTCGTCGCCGACGTCCACCGCGCCGCCGATCGTCAGCGCCCCGCCGTCGACGTGAAGCGAGCCGGTGAGAGCCACCGACTGCTGCAGCGCGATGGCGGCGTCGCCGGCGCTCGTCACGGTGAGATCGTCAAGCCTCCAGCGGCTGCCGATCGCGCCGGCGACGGTGAGGGTCGTCTGGGCCGAGAGCGTGAGATCCTCATCGTCGCCGACATCGTCACCGAGCGGGTCACCGTCGATCATCCCCTTGCCGGAGCCGAAGATCGTGATGTCGCCGGTCGTCGCCGTGGCCACGGCCGATACGCCTGCATGCACGATCACGTTGTCGTCGATCGAGATCGACGCGCCGGAAACCGTCGGGGCCGCGGCGTCGAAGTGGAAGGTGGTGCCCGAGCCGATGATCGAGACGGGGCCGGTTGCCGCGAGAGAGGCCACGTCGAGCGTGCCGCCGGCGCGGGGTGCCCGCAGGACGACGCCGCTGCCTAGCGTTGCCTCCGGCGAGTGGAAGAGGTGCTGCCCCTCGATCCGGCCGATGACGACCTGCCGGAAGGCCGTGTCGAATTGGGCGATCTCGTCGCCATCGAGGGTGAAGTCGTAGGGAGCCGCGACCTCGATCGACGGGGCGGTCGTGTAGTTGCGGCCGGCGTTCGTGATCCGGAATTCCTTGACGGAGTAGCGACCGCTGACCGGATCGGGCTGCGATTCGAGGATCGCTTCCACGAGCGCTTGCCCCGGGGTCGAGATCGCCACGGCCGGAGACGACGAGTAGCCGCCGCCCCCCTTGATGATGGTGAACCCGGTGATCGTGCCGTTCGCGGCGACGATCGCGGTGGCCTCGGCGCCGCTTCCGCCGCCGCCGGTGAGCGTGATCGTGGGCGGCTCCGTGGCGGAGTAGTTCGTGCCGGCGAAGATCACGTCGATGCCCACGACCGCGCCGTCCTGCACCACCGCCGATCCGAACGCCCGCTGGCCTGCCGGGTCGACGATGACGAGCGGGGCCGAGGTGTAGCCTCGGCCGCCCCAGAATGCGGTCGCATCGAAGCCGGTGAGACGACCCGTCGCGGGATCGATGACGGCCGCCGTGCGGGCCCGCGTGCCCGAGAGGCCGATCTGGGCGTTCACCTTCACCGGCTGCAGTTCGATCGTGCCACCGACCGTCGCTCCGCCGAGCGGCACGTTCACCTCCACGTCGTCGGCCGTGAGCTTCACGTTGCCCGCGCCGACCGCGATCTGGCCCCCCTCGTAGACGATCTTGTTGGTGACCGGGTCGCGCTCGTAGATCGGGATCGTCTTGGCCGCGTCCTGCCACAGCGGCCGGCCTTGGGTGTCGAGCGCCTGCTTCGGCGCGCCGAGTTCGATCGCGCCGCCGAAGGTCGTCAGGGTGACCGGACCGCCGTGCGTGACGATGCCGTCCACGCTCACGGCCGAGCCGATCCGCACGCCGTCCTTCTCGAGCACGTGCACGCCCCGGCCCTCGGCCGTCGCGCGGGCGACGAACGTCTCCACGTCGCTCTTCAGCGGCTTGAGCGGGTCGCCCACGCCGGCGCCCGCCACGGCCACCAGCGTGCCGCCGATCGCGCGGATGTGGACGCGGTTGAGCGGCGTGCCATCGGCCGCGGTCGTCGGGCCGTTCGGCGAGTCCACGATGCGGCCGAAGCCATTGGGCCGGATCGTCACGCGCGGCGTCTGGCCATAGCCGTCGCCGGGGTACGTGAGGGTCAGCGACGTGATCGTGCCGTCGTCGCCCACGACGGCCGTGGCCGTGGCGAGCCCCTCGACATCGACCTGCGGCGGGAGGGCCTTCGTATAGCCGCTGCCGCCGCTCTGCCGGGTGAACCCGGTCACCCGGCCTTCGGCATCGAGGACGGCCGTGAAGACGGCCCCGGTGCCCACCGAGATGCCCGGGTAGGTCACTGGATTCACGAGGTCGTCGAGTGCGGTCGAGGACCGGTAGCGGTAGTCGCCGCCGATCCAGTCGATGGTCCGGGAGCCCTGCGGCGCGCCCGGCCGCGTGCTGGTCGGGAAGAAGACCTCGCCCGACGTGTTCACCATGCCCGTGTCGGCGAACAGGATCACCTTTCCGCGGCCGTCGCCCACGCCCGCGAGCCCGCCGGGCGCCGAACTCGTGACCATGGCGTCGATCTGGATGCTCGCCGGCGGCGGGATGACGACGAGCGGGGCCGGGCTCGTGAGGTAGCCCGAGCCACCGGCGAGCTTCGTGAAGCCCGAGAGCGAATCTCCGTCGCGATTCGCGGTGAACCGCGCTCCCGTGCCTGCGGACGCGATCTCCGCGCCGACGGTGATCGAGGGATCGAAGTAGTAGGAGTCGCCCGCCCTGCCGAGCACGACGCCCGTCACCGAGCCGCCCGACACCGTCGCGGTGGCGGTGGCCATGTTGGCTGTGACGTTGATGTCGTCGGTGGGGTCGTCGTTGTGCGCCCGGCCCGTGACGCGGATGCGGACGTCGCCACTGTTGGTCGTGTCGATCGCATGCTTCACCTGGAAGCCGTGATCGGTCGTGATCGCGACGGTATCGGCGACGATCCGCGCGTCCTGCACCATCCGGCTGGCGTTGACGGTGAACGTGTCGAAGAGGTCGATCGACGAGCCGAGCGTGAACACGCCGGCGGGCAGGTTCACGGTCAGCGAGTCGACCTCGCTCGCGTCGAAGCCCGCCGGCCGCGTCGCGCCCACGCCGCCCCAGCCCTCGAACCGCACCGCCTGGGCCTCGTTCGTGGCGTTGGTGACGCCGAGGGTGTGCGTCGTGCCCGAGCGGGTGAGGGCCGCCGCGGGCAACGCCGAGGTGAAGACGATCTTGTCGGCGTAGCTCACCGCGTTGACGAGCAGCACCGTGGGCGACGTGTAGTCGCGGCCTTCCTCGATCACCTGGATCGAGATCACGCGCCCCCGCTCGTCGATCGTGGCCGTGGCCTTCGCACCGTAGCCCGTGGCGTCGAGGATCACCACGTCGGGTGCGATCGCATACCCGGATCCGGCCGAGGCCACCGGGATCGACTCGATCGACTTACACGTCCCCGCGACGGTGGGCGTGCCGGCGGTCGCCGGCGTGATCGGCCGCACGTCGTCCACGAGGATGCCGTTGGCCGCGATCTTCGAGCCGCCGTCGATCGTGAAGTCGTAGACGTCGTCGCCGAGGCCGCCGCGGAGGACCAGCCCCTTGCCGGAGTTGGCGTCGCGGGTCTCGGGGTTCTTCACCGTGAAGGTGTCGGGCGAGCCGGTGCCCAAGATCTCCGTGACCCCCGTCACGTTGAAGGCGGCCGTGTTGACGGTCCCGGCCCTGGCATGGCCCGACGTGCCGGCGAGGTCGAATTCGACCGACGAGAAGACCCCGCTGAAGTCGAGACGATTGACGGCCGCGGCCGGGGCGAGCGCCAGGTCGTCGTGGCCGTACTGGTCCGAGAAGGAGATGGTGGTCGTGCTCGACGAACGGGTGGTCACATCGTCGTTGCCCGAGCCCGCGTCGATCCACACGGTGCCGGTGCCGCCCGTGATCGTGTCGGCCCCGAGGCCGCCGAGAATCTCGACGATCCCGCCGCCGAGGACCTCGATCGTGTCGTCGCCATCGCCGCCGTCGAGCCGGCTGGCGACCGAGCCGCTGCCGGCGCCGAGGATCACGCGGTCGTTGCCGACGCCCCCGTCGAAGACCAGCGGGATGCCGGAAAGGCCCGTGGCGTTCAGTTCGTCGTTGCCCACACCGCCCGCGAACACGACCTTCCTCACGCCGTCATACGCCCGCTCCTTCGATCCGTCGTAGTTGTGGTACGTGACGTACACGGTGTCACCGACGTTGCGGACCGAGAACCGCTCGGAGCCGTCCTTCACGTTGAGCGGATCCTGGTTGCTCACCCGCTTGGCCGCGCTCTCGCCGACGTGGAGCAGGAGCGTGCCGTCGCGATCCGTGCTGCCGTACAGCGGCGTGCCGTCGCTGCCCTGGTGCTCGAGGTTGAAGATGGTGATGCGGGCGAAGTCGGCACCGCCGGAGATGAGCCCGAGCACGTCGTAGTAGTAGCGGGCGTAGGCCTCGCCCTTGAGCCCCACGTCGAACAGGTCGAGCGGGTCGCCCGTGTCGACCACGAGGCCGAGCGCCTCGGTGAGCCGCAGCTTGCCGTCGTCGTTGGGGTCGTTGAGATTGACGTCCGCCGTGACCCGCACGCCCCCCTCGATCCCGGCCTTGGCGAAGAGCACGTCCACGCCGCCGTAGAGCCCGAAGCTCACGATCGTCTGGAACTCCGGCACGTCGGGGCCGGTGCCGTCGGCGTTCGACCGGTCAGACACGTAGAAGCCCTGGGCCACGTCGAGCGGGTCGCCCGAGTCGCCGTAGAGCTTGAAGCCGTAGGTATCGAACCCGAAGGAGAGCTTCGCGTTCATCTCGAAGCCCATCTTCAGGCCGACCTCGAAGCAGACGATCCGCAGGAGCGGGATCGACTTCTCGAGTTGGTACTGGAGCTTCGGGAGCTGGAACGTGAACAGCGGCACGTCCTCGCCCATCATCAGCTTGAAGGCCGTGAGGGGGTTGTCGAGGATCGGGATGCGGAAGCCGCCCCGATCAGCCGCGTTGAGAATCCCCTTCTGCTTGGCGGCGCTCGCCGCACTGTCGGGATTGGCATCCTTCAAGGCCGTCAGCGCGTCGAAGGCGGCGTTGGCCGCGGCATCGGCCTTCGAGCGGTCGGTGTTGATGCCGAGGGCCACGTTGTCGTAGCGGAATTTCCCGTACGCGTAGTCGCCCGTCTGCTTGTCAGCCTCCTTGGGGAACCAGAACCGGCCCAGCGGCAGTTGGACGTTGACGCCCCCGGGCAGGGCGGCGATCCGGGCCACGATGGCATCGATCGCGGCCACCGTATCCACCACCGACCGCACGCCCTTCGCCTTCTCGCCCCCGAACTTCTCGATGAGGTCGACGACGCGGATGTCGGTGCCCGCGACGTCGGAGATCACCGGCACCTTGGCCGTGAGGAACTGGAGGACGGGACGAATCTTCTCGAGGTAGGGATCGGCCGTGTCCACGATCGGCTTGACGAACTGCGTGAGGAAGCTGCCCAGGTCGAGCCGCACATTCGAGAGGCCGATCTCGGGCAGGAGGTCCATCTCCTTGGCCTGGGGCGAGTTGGGGTCGATGCCCTTGTCGGCGCCTGTCTTCGCGCCCGTGTCGGTGCCGGTGCCAGACAGTTCGGCCGCCTTCTCGACCTTCGCCCGGGCCGACTTCGTGCTCCAGTCGAGGTTGAGGTCGGCGTAGATTTTCGGCAGGGTGGCCCCGTCGCCCACGGTGAGCGCGAGCTGGAAGTTGGCGACCGCCGTGGCCGACACGTCGATCTTGAAGATCCCCGTGCCACCCGACCGCAGCTCGGCGAAGGTGAGCCGGTTCCTGCTCGCGTCGGCGTTGATGTCGCGGACCGGATACCAGCCGTCGCTCACGATCACGCGGGTGCCGGTCCGTGGCGTCTTCGGCACCTCGATGACGTAGCTCTTGGGCTCGGTCTTGTTGCCCTTCGCCGGGATCTGGCAGGAGAACCCGGCCTGGACGAGGTTGACCACCGGCTCGTCGGCATCCTTCTTCAGGTCGCCGTTCTTGTCCTCGAAGGCGTTCCGCAGGGCGTAGGTGATCTGCACGGCGCGGTTGGCCACGCCGGTGGACTCGGTGGCCGGCAGGGTGACCACGAAGTTCGACGCGTCGTACCAGACCACGAGCGTGACCGGGTTCTTGATCGGCCTGTCGACGATGGCCTTGGGCAGGAGGAGCGTCGTGTAGGGCTCCCAGGGCACGAGCGTGCCGCCCGTGTTCACCGACTCCACCCGGGTGAACACGATCGGCGTGGTGCCGAGGGCGATCGTGCCCACCCGCGGGTCCACGGCCCAGCCGGTCGTCTTGTTCACCCGGCCATCCTCGACGAACACGAAGAGCTGGCCGCCCTCGTTCCAGTTCTCGGGCGAGTCGGCGTCGAACGATCGGCTCCAGCCGCGGGCCGAGACCGTGTAGACGCCGTTCTCCTCGGCGTTGACCTGGTTCTTGACGAGCACGCGGTCGTTCACGGCCAACTGCACGCCATCCACGATCCCTATGCCCGAGAGCTGGATGTTGCTCGTCGTCGCGACCTTCACGGACAGGTCGAGGGGCCGGTAGCCGGCCCCCGGTCCCTGCCGAAGCTTGTACTCGTAAAACTGACGCAGCGGCACGGCGGCGCCGTTCTCGAGGACCTCCGCACCCTTGGAGTCGGCGAGCTTGAAGCCGTCCGGCGTCACCGAGGCGTCGGGGACGGCCTTGAACGTCTTCTTGTCGGCACTCGGATCCGCGATGTCGATCCCGATCACGCCCGTGAAGAGCGTGGCGAGCTGGTTGTTGCGGTTGACGCCCGTGTCCCTGTCGTCGCGGGCCTTGGCGTCGTTCTGCGGGCCCGAACTCGCGTCGAAGAGGTAGGCGTTGTCGTAGTCGGCGACGCCCGAGAGGCCCCGGCGGATCATGTCGGTGGCCGTGAGCGTGAGGAAGGCGAGGCTGCCCGACAGCCTGGCCGGCGCCATCGCCTCGACCTCGATCATGCCGTTCGCGTCGGGCGCCGCCTGGGCGACGTAGCGCATCTCGTCGTTGAGTTCGGCGGGCCGCCAATTGCCGGCCGAGTTCTTCGCCGCCACGACCCACCACACCTGGCTTCCCGACGAGGTCTGCGCCGGTGCGGCGTCTTCCTCACAGGGGTCGAGCGCGGCGGCTTCCGGCGTTCCGGGCAGCGGCACGCTCGCCGTCACGTCCACGCCCTTCTTGTCCACCGCCAGCGCGCGGTAGGCCGAGTTCGTGACGGGGTCGATCACGTCGCGACCGTTGCCGTCGACGATCTTCCAGAAGCTGCCCGTCCACTGCGGCTTGTATTCCGCCGACTTGCCGGTGAGCGACGCGTCGAAGCGGACCTGGGCCTCAGGCGCGTCGGGGTCGAGCTTGATGTAAGCCCCGTTCGTGAGGCTGTAGCCGAAGCCAAGCTGGATGTCCCAGCCCATCTGCAGCCGCAGGCCCCCGTCGAGGCCGAGCGAGATCATCGGGGCGAGCGCGTCGAACTGGAAGCCGAGGTCGACGCCCGTGTCGAAGAGCTTCTGCCCCAGGCGGACCGTGATCTCGAATGCGTCTGCTCCCGAGACGCCAGTGGTCACCTTCTTGCCGGCCTTGTCGAGGAAGTCGAGGCCCACGTCGGTGGCCTTCGTGGCGCCGACCATGCCGTCGGCCGACCGCAGGCCGTTGTTCACGAGCAGGATCCCGACCCCCTTCGGCCCCAGAAACTCGAAGATCTGCTGTCGCATCACGTCGAGCACGGCCTCGCCCTGACCGCGGGTCTTCTGCCGCATGTCGAGCAGCCAGCCGCGGCGGAAGCCGAACAGCCCGTTCACCGCCCCGCCCAGACTATTGCCGACGAGTGGCAGGTCGAGTTTGTTGACGCCGGCCAGCGCGTTTTCGGCGTACCGCAGCATCTGGTCGAGCGTGTCGAGGATCAACGCCGGGTCGCGGATCATGTCGATCAGCGTGTTGTCGGCACCGAGAATGTTCTTCGCGTTGGCGAGCTCCGGGGCGAAGACCTTGAGTGCCTGGGGCAGGTTGTCCGAGTTCTGCGCCAGCACCGCCTGCCATTCGGCGACCGTGAGGCCGCCGGCGGACCCGGCCCCCGACTGTCGAAGCTCCAGGAGCGCCGCCTTGGCGTCGGCGATCTGGCCGCTGATCCGCATGTAGTCGGCGAGGCTGTCGATGCCGAGGTAGAGGCTCGCTGGGTGTTTCTCGAGGATCTTGAAGGCAGCCGCCTCCGTCGCGCTCGCCGCCGTCAGCCGCGCGGGGGCGAACTCGTCGAAGATCGGCATCACGACGTCGACCTTGCCCGCGAAGACCGCGGCGTAGTTGGCGGCGTCGAGGGCGCCGCGCTCGGCGGTGGCGGGATCGACGTGATACACCGCCGAGCCCGGAGTCGCGGCGTCGTGGTCGAGCACGACGACGAGCGCACCGTTTTCGATCTTCGCCGTGCCCCCCCTCACGAACATGCCGAATCGGGCGGGGAAGGCGAGGTTCGTGCCGTTGACGCTCACGCCGATCTGGAACGATGTGCCGTCGTCGAGGTTCCGCGTGGCCGAGCCGTCGTGGCCGTAGACGAACGTCCGTCCCGACCCGAGGTCGATGCCCACCGAGAGCACGCTCGTGGCCGTGAGCACGACCGTGAGCGGCGTCTTTTCGTCGGTGTCGGCCAGCTCGTTGATGCCCTGGGGCATGAGCCGGCCGAGCTCGGAGTAGTAGCCCTGGAGGTCGAGATCGAAGCCGACCTTCTGCGTGACGCTCGTCTTGTACGCGAGGTCGATCCGGTAGGCCTGGCGGTCGGCGTCGAACGTGATCGTGAGGTCACCGGCGGGCAAGCCGAGGGCCGTCTCGATCGCCCGCTCCAGGCCGGCGATCGAGGTCACGGTCGCCGCCCGCAGCGTCTCGACGCGGCCGGTGAACCCGGTGTCGAGGGCGATGAGGTCGGCGAGCGGGGCGTTCAGGAGCGGCAATTCGGTCTCGGCGTAGGCCGCCACGTCGCGGCCGAGCATCGGGAAGATCCGGCCCGCGTCGCGGAGGGCCGTCGCCACGCTCGTCGCCGTGAGCCCGGCCTGATAGCCGATCTGGCCCAGGTCGGCGTTGGCCGGCACCGTGACCGTCGCGTAGCGGGGGTTGACGACCGACTGGGGCGCGAGCGGCTGAAGGTTCGATCCCGAAGCCTGGAACTGGAGGTCAGCGGTCGCGTTCACCGTCTCGGGTTCGCCCCCGGCTACCGACCGTGCGGCCGTGGTCACGGCCGCGTTGACATCGTCGACGAGGTCGGCGAACGACGTGTTGTCGAGCGTGGCCACGCGGGGCACCGCGACCGTGAACGTCGTGGAGCCGACGATCACCTCGAGGGACGCGTCGGCCGATAGCCGGCCGGTGGTGGCGCCGCCGGCCGCGAGGTTGGGCACGAGTTCGCCGGAGAGCACGGCCGAGGCGGGCGTCTCGGTGGTGCGGAGGACCGTGAGCCGGCCGGCCGCCCCAGTGATCGAGAACTGACCGGAGAGGTCCACGGCGGCGCCGGAAGCAGCGCCGCCGACGACCCGCCGGGCGCTGCCGAGCGCCGCCACGAAATCACCGACCAGGTCGCTGAACGACCCATTGGCATTCGCATCCGCGGCGGCGACCGTGACGTCGTAGGTGTCGTCGCCCCACGAAAACCGCAGTGTTGCGTCGGCCGCCAGTCGTCCGGTCGTGCGTCCATCGGCCTCGAGATTCGCGATGGACAGTGGCACGCCCGTGGGCGTGAAGACCGTCTCCCGCTCCTTCGTGAAGTCTGCCACGGACACCGTGATCGTGGAGCCGGCCTTGATCGGGCTCGAGCCGTTGGCGTGGGTGAGCCCCGAGAACACGACCGACGCCTCGCCGGTGAGCACGACACCGAGCACGCTCGCGGGATCCGTGCCGAGTGTCTCCGCGTCGGAGCCGGCGGCGGCGAGCTTCAGGGCCAGGCTGGCCGACGTGGAGCCGGCCGTGTCGGCGAACGCGATCGAATTGAGGCCGTAGCCCACCTGTCCCGTGAGATCGTCGAGCGAGAGGGTGAAGGCACCGGTCGCAAAGTCCTTCGTCGCATGCGGCACGACCTTCGAGCCCGCGGCGCTCGTGCGCCCGAAGAGCGTGTACGGTGTCGAGGCATCATCGGCGAGGCCGTCAGAGAACCCAAGTTCACGGTTCGCGGCCGTGCGGCTCGCCGTGATCGTGATCGCGGCGGGCATCGAGGCGTCGACCGTCGGCGTGTAGAGCTCGAAGCCGCCGCCGAAGTCGCTCACGCGGGCCCGCAGGGGGGTGCCGTCGAGGGCCGCGTTGAGATCGTCGAGCAGGTCGGTCGCGGAGCCGTTGCTGTCGTCCTTCCTGACCGTGACCGTGGTGGGCGTGCCGAAGGCGGGCGTGATCGTGAAGCCGGCGTCGGCCGAGAGTTTTCCGCTCGACGCGGCTGCGGCGGGAAGCTGGATCACGAGTGCGGCCGAGGGAGCGACGTCGAACCGCACGCCGAAGCCGAGCGCCACGGGCGCCGAGAGCGTCCGAGTGGCGGTGACCGGGAACGTGACCGTGCCGAGCGGGGCGATCGGAAACTCGACGGCCGGCTTGACCGTGATCGAGTTCGTTCGCGAGGCCGAGAACTGGAGCGACACCGTCCCGGCCGCGGCATCGTAGACGGGCGTGATGCCGAGAGCCGGAAACTTCCGCGCGAAGTCGCCGAACGTCTGCAGGTCGTCGGGCCGGACCTTGATCGTCGTGCCGTTGGTCGTCTTGTCGACCGTGACGTCGATCTGCGAGCCGATTTCGTCGGCAAACAGGTCTGCGAAGTCGAACACGGTGCCAAGCGTCTGCTCCGCGGCGAACGGGACTCTGGCGGCGAGGATGCTGCCGTCGGCCGACGCGGCAGCCCCGTAGGCGCGGCCGGCCGACAGCACCGCCGTGACGATGTCGTCGGAGGAAATCGCGCCGAACCACTGCAGTTTGCCGAAGTCGGCGAGCGTGACGGTCGGCTTCGCCGCGGCGTCGAGGACGTTGGCGGCGGCGATCGTCACCTTCGTGTCGGCGGTCGAAACGTCGGCGCTGCCGAGCCGCGCGACGACCGGGAGCGTGACGGTCGCCGCGGGAGCGGAACTGAGCGCCGACGCGGTCGCCCCCACGCTCGACCAGCCGGCCACGGTCTTCGAGGCGCCACCCGAGAACGTGACACTGGTGGTGTGCACGGGTGTCGCCGCGCCGCGGACCGAATCGAGGTCGAGGGCGCCGATGCGGCCCGTCACGCCCGCGAAGCCGAACAGGCCAGCCTTCAGGTCGAGGGTCGGGATTGCGATCGAGGCGACGGGATTGTCCGGGTCGGCGAGGTCGACGCTGATCCTGACGGCCCCGGTGAACTCGGAACCCGTCTCGAGTTGTGGCACCGCGCGCAGCGTGAGATTGAGATCGGAGTCGAGCCCGCCGAGCACCTGGCCCCAGGCCGTCGGGCTCGCGTCGGGGCCGCGGTCGAGGGGAGCGGTGGTGGTGCCGCGGGCGACGATCGAGACCGCCAGCTCCAGGGCCGTGGCGGTGCCGGCCAGGTTCGTGGTGACGGTCGGTGTCACGGTCACCGTCGGGGCGGCGGCCCCGGCCGTGGTGGCCAGCCCTACGAGCCTGGCTTGCAGGGCTGCGGCGAGGCCGGCGAGCGTCGGCGCGGGGCTGCCGACGGGCGGCGCGAGATAGGTCGCCACGTCGGTCTTCAGCGCGAGCAACGTCGCCACGTCGTCCGGGCTGATGGAGCCGGTGCCGCCCCACAGGTCGGCGATCGAACGCTGGGCAAGGACGTCGGTTCCGGCGACGTCGGTGCTGTTCGCAAGCGCCGTCCTGATGGCCGGCGCGATGGCGGTTTCGAGCCGGTCGAAGGCCGCGTTGACGGCGGTTTTGACCTTCGTGCTCGTGAAGTCGTAGGCGACCGGAGCGGCGAGGGTCGTGTCCCAGAGCACGTCCACGCCGGTCACGAGCACCGGCGCGGCCACCTCGCCCGTCGAGTATTCGAGGTCGAAATCACCGCCCAGGGCCGCCGGGCCGGTGACGTCGATCGAGGCCGCCACGTCGAAGCCGGAGAGCGCGTGGAGTGAGTCGACCAGCGCGGCGCCATCGCTGCCGGCGATGTCGCAGCCCCAGAGATAGAGGTCGGCGCCCGGCCCCATGGCCCGATTCCAGGCGAGGAGGGCCGGCCCGAGGTCATCCACGGTGTCGGCCGCGAAGACCGCGTCGCCGAGCGTGAAGCGGCCGGGCGCGCCGTGCGTCACGAGATGAATCGCAGACGCACCGCCGAGCGACGCGAGGGCGTCGCCGACCCGGGCGAAGACGTCGTCACCGCTGCCCACGACGAGCGTGGCGGCGGCGTCGGAGAACGACCCCGCGAGCTGGCCATCTGCCGACGCCGAAGCGTCGATGACGACGAGTGAACGATTGGTGGCAGGGTGGGCGATCTGCTCCGGCAGCCCGGCGAGATCCGCGACCGCCAGACGCTCCTCGGACGTCAGCAGCGGGGTGACGGCAAGCAGGTGGCGCGGCTCGAGGGCCTCGGGCTGTCCACAGACCGCGTTTCGTCGCCCGATGTCGCCGTGTGTGATCTGCCGCCGGCGCTTCCTGCGGGGGTCCCGTGCCATGCACAATCCTCTGTGAAAGTCGCCTGGACGGGGCCCTGTCGTGACTCCATACGGTTCCAGGCTCGCCTCGGGTCGATCCGGTTCGGGCGGGTCGCTGTCGGAGTCGCCGACCGTCCTCCAAGCCTAGTTCAGATTTGGCCGCGGAACCCCAGCTCCGTCAAGGAATGGGCGGGCCACGACCGACGAGGCGGGATGCCCCCCGCTTTCAAAGCGAAAACCAGGGTTTTCCGTGCCGGTGCCGGCCATCCGAGCGCCGGCTGGGCAGCGGCCCCGCGGCGTTCACGAGCCCCGAAGGCCGCCGCGTTCGCCGGGCGACTCATCCGAGAGGAGTGCGGACGCTGCGGGGGACAACGTGGATCCGAACAGGCTCGCGGAGGTGGGCGACGTTCACCCGACGGGTGTCGCCAGGGCGTAACTGCCCAGGATCACGACTCGCTTGCACCGCTTTTCCAGCGAGGCGATCGCGCGACGAACCCGCAGGTCGGCCCGGTGGCCCTCGAGCTCGACGAAAAAAACGTAGCCCCGTTCCTCGCCGGCCAAGGGGAACGATTCGATCCAGGTGAGATTCAGCTTCTGACGCTTGGGGATCGCCAGGGCGTCGGCCAGGCCGCCCGGCTTGTGTTCGATCTCGAACATGAGCGCCGTCTTGTCCCTTCCGGTTCGCCCTGCATCGGCGTGGCCGATGACGGCGAATCGGGTGGTGTTGCCCGCGACGTCCTCGATGTTCTCGGCGAGCACGTCGAGGCCGTAGTGCACGCCCGCTTGGCGGCTGGCGATCGCGGCCGCGTGGGGTGTCTTGGCGGCCGTCTCGGCGGCGACGGCGGTGCTCGTGACCTCCACGAGCCGCGCGGCCGGCAGGTGGCGGGCGAGCCAGTTGCGGCACTGCGACAGGGCCTGCGGCCGACTGTAGACCTCGCGAATCGCCGAGCGGTCGCAGGCCGCCAGCAGGTTGTGATGGATCCGCAGCGGCACCTCCGCGCAGATCTTGACCGGCAGCCGGGAGAGGTTGTCGAGGGTGTCGGCGATTCGGCCATCGGTCGAGTTCTCGAGCGGCACGACGCCGAAGTGCGAGTGTCCCGCGTTCACCTCCTCGAAGGCGGCCGAGATGCTCGCGACGGGCACGAAGTCGACGGAGTTGCCAAAGCGGTGCAGGGCGGCGAGGTGGCTGTAGGTCCAGGCCGGGCCGAGGTGGGCCACCCGAAGGTGCTGCTCGATGGCTCTCGAGCCCGAAATCAGTTCCCGCCAAACTGCCTTGAGGCAGTCGTCCGACAAGGGGCCGGCGTTGGACGCCGTCACGCGGCCGAGGACGAGTTCTTCCCGCGCCGGATCGTAGGTCTGTTGGCCGGTCGATTGCTTGAGGTGGCCGATCTCGCGGGCCACCTCCGCGCGTCGATTCATGAGGCCCACGAGATCGCGGTCGATGGCATCGATCTGGGACCGCAGCGCGGCGAGTCCGCGGGGGCGATCGCCGTCCGGAGAACGCGACGTCGACGATGTGGCCATGGCCTCCGCCCCGGCGGCCAAAATGGCAGCCGCGAAAGCAGCCTCCGCATCCTGGCC
This sequence comes from uncultured Planctomycetaceae bacterium, assembly GCA_903919035.1. Classification (GTDB taxonomy): domain Bacteria; phylum Planctomycetota; class Planctomycetia; order Pirellulales; family UBA1268; genus QWPN01. Next base: position 15,205 of record CAIXGY010000153.1, read on the forward strand.
GGATGTTTCTGCCAACTGTACTCCGAAGAAGTCCGCCGTAAATACGGCACCGTGGCCCTGCGGTAGCGGGGTTTTGCCGGCTGGCACGGTCTTTGCATTTTTCCGCCCCGGCCAGAGCGACGGACAATTCTGGCGGCACCCGAGGAACACCGATCATGGCGACGAAGCAGGGCGAAAAGATCATCGGCATCGACCTGGGCACCACGAATTCCGTGGTGGCGGTGATGGAGGGCAAGGAGCCCAAGGTGATCGCGAACAAGGAGGGCAATCGCCTGACGCCGAGCGTGGTGGCGTTCAACGACAAGGGTGAGACGCTCGTCGGTGACATCGCCCGCCGGCAGGCGGTCACGAATCCCAAGCGGACGATCTATTCGATCAAACGATTCATGGGCCGACGCCACAACGAGGTGGCCTCCGAGGAGAAGATCGTGCCCTACGAGGTCGTGGGCGGCCCGCAGGACTACGTCAAGGTCAAGGCGGGCGACAAGGAGTTCACGCCGCCGGAGATCTCGGCGAAGGTGCTGCGGTCGCTCAAGGAGGCGGCGGAGAGCTACCTCGGCCACAAGGTCAACAAGGCGGTCATCACGGTCCCGGCTTACTTCAACGACGCCCAGCGGCAGGCGACCAAGGACGCCGGGCAGATCGCGGGCCTGGAGGTGATGCGGATCGTCAACGAGCCGACCGCCGCCGCCCTGGCCTACGGTCTCGAGAAGAAGAAGGACGAGAAGATCGTCGTGTTCGACCTCGGCGGCGGCACGTTCGACGTGTCCGTGCTCGACGTGTCGAAAGACGGCGTGTTCCAGGTGGTGAGCACCAATGGCGACACGCATCTCGGCGGCGACGACTTCGACCAGACGCTCATCAACCACGTCGCCGACCAGTTTCAGCGGGAGCAGGGCATCGATCTCCGACGCGACCCGATGGCCATGCAACGCCTGCAGGAGGCATGCGAGAAGGCCAAGAAAGAGCTCTCCACCGCCCAGAGCACCGACATCAACCTGCCGTTCATCACGGCCGACGCCTCCGGGCCGAAGCACCTGCAGGTCACGATCACGCGGGCCGAGTTCGAGAAGATGAGCGATCCGCTCATCGAACGCTGCCGCGGCCCGGTGCTCCAGGCCCTCAAGGACGCAAAGCTCGACCCCAAGGACATCGACGAGGTGGTGCTCGTCGGCGGCTCGACCCGCATCCCGAAGGTGCAGGACCTCGTCAAGAAGATCTTCAGCAAGGAGCCCCACAAGGGCGTGAATCCCGACGAGGTGGTGGCACTCGGGGCCGCGATCCAGGGGGGCGTGCTCGGCGGCGACGTCCAGGAGGTTCTGCTGCTCGACGTCACCCCGCTGTCGCTCGGCATCGAGACGGAAGGCGGCATCTTCACGAAGCTCGTGGAGCGGAACACGACGGTGCCGACCGAGCGGAAGCAGGTCTTCAGCACCGCGGCCGACAACCAGACGGCGGTGACGGTGAGCGTATTTCAGGGCGAGCGGCCCATGGCCCGCGACAACCGACTGCTCGGCCAGTTCAACCTCGAGGGCATTCCGCCTTCGCCGCGGGGCACCCCGCAGATCGAGGTGAAGTTCGACATCGATGCCAATGGCATCTTGTCGGTGAGCGCGAAGGATCTCGGCTCCAACAAGGAGCAGACCGTCCGCATCGAGCAGTCGAGCGGGCTCAACGAGTCGGAGATCGAGCGGATGCGAAAGGACGCGGAGAGCCACGCGGAGGACGACAAGCGGAAGCTCCGGCTCGCGGAGGCCCGCAACAAGGCCGAGACGCTCTGCTTCCAGACCGAGAAGCTCATCAAGGAGAACGAGTCGAAGCTGTCGGCGGCCGACAAGGCGCCGCTCGAGGCGGCGGTCGCCAAGGCTCGCGAGACGGCGAAGGGTGACGACGTGGACGCCATCACGTCTGCCCACGGCGCGCTCGAGCAGGCCGCCCACGCGCTCTCGAAGGTGCTCTACGAGGCCACCGCGCAGCAACGGGCCGGAGGGGCTGCCGAGCAGGCCTCGGCCGGCACGGGCGGGAAGGGCCCCGACGACACGATCGATGCGGAGTTCGAGGTGAAGGGGTGATGCGGATGCACGGATGACGTTCGGGCGTCGGCGGGGATCGGGGTCGCCCGTGCCACCTCGCCCGGACGTTCGCTGCGGGCATCCATGCCCTCCGCTCACTCGGAGGTGCCGGCGCTTCGCCCTCCGGGCTGCGCTTGCCACCAACGCCGGCTCGATGGCACGGGCGACCCCTCGTGGGTTGGCCTTCCATGGTTCGTGGACGCGAGCCTGATGTGCATTCGTATCAATGAGTGATGAGGGTACGGAAGGAGGAAGGCGATGGCATTCCGATTCGACAAGTTCACGATCAAGGCGCAGGAGGCGGTGCAGCGGGCCATGGAGCTGGCGGCGGATCGCGGCAACCCGCAGATCACTCCGGTCCATCTGCTCCACGCGTTGCTCGGTGAGCGCGAGGGGATCGTGCAGCCGGTGCTGGAGAAGATCGGAACCGATCGCGGCCACCTGCAGCGGATCGTCGAGGCGGAGCTCTCGCATCTGCCGAAGGTCCAGGGGGGCGCGCAGCCGCAGCCCGACCAGGAGGTCATGAAGGTTTTCGAGGCGGCGACCGCCGAGTCGCTGGCCATGAAGGACGAGTTCGTTTCGACCGATCACCTGCTGCTCGCGCTGGCCAAGGTGCCGTCGAAGGCCAGGGATGTCCTCAAGCTCGCGGCCGTCGGCGAGCAGGAGCTGCTCGCGGGGCTGCAGGCCGTCCGCGGCCAGTCGCGGGTGACCGACCAGAGCCCGGAAGAGAAATTCCAGGCGCTGGACAAGTATGGAATCGATCTCACGAAGCGTGCCGGCCAGGGCAAGCTTGATCCCGTCATCGGCCGTGACGCCGAGATCCGCCGCGTGATCCAGGTGCTGTCGCGGCGCACGAAGAACAATCCCGTGCTCATCGGCGAGCCGGGCGTGGGCAAGACGGCCATCGCCGAGGGCTTGGCCCTGCGGATCGTGCAGGCCGACGTGCCCGAGACGCTCAAGAACCGCCGCGTCGTCGCCCTCGACCTGGGAGCCCTCATCGCCGGCACGAAGTATCGCGGCGAATTCGAGGATCGGCTCAAGGCGATCCTCCGAGAGGTGGAGGCCGCGGCGGGCTCGGTGATCCTGTTCATCGACGAACTGCACACCGTCATCGGGGCCGGGGCGGCCGAGGGGGGCTCCGATGCGGCGAACCTGCTCAAGCCGGCATTGGCCCGCGGCGAGTTGCGGTGTATCGGGGCGACGACGCTCGACGAATACCGCAAGCACATCGAGAAGGACGCCGCGCTGGAGCGGCGGTTTCAGCCGGTCATGGTCGGCGAGCCGAGCGTCGAGGACCCGATCGCCATCCTACGGGGCCTCAAGCCCCGCTACGAGGCGCACCACAAGGGAGTGAAGATCAAGGACTCGGCTCTCGTGGCCGCGGCCGAGCTCTCCAATCGCTACATCGCCGACCGCTTCCTTCCCGACAAGGCGATCGACCTCATGGACGAGGCGACGAGCCGGATCGCGATGGAACTCCAGAGCGTGCCGAGCGAGATCGACGAGGTGCAGCGACGGCTCGTGCAACTCGAACTCGCCGCCCGGCAACTGGCCGAGGAGACCGAAGAACACGCCAAGGAGCGGCTCGCCGACATCGAGAAGGAGTCGGCCGATCTGCGGCGAAAACTCGCCGACCTCCGGAAGCAGTGGGAGGCGGAAAAGCTCGGCGTGGGCAGCGCTCAGGAACTACGAAAGCAGCTCGACGAGGCCCAACTCGCCTTCGACCAGGTCGGGGTGCGGATCAAGGAGCAGCAGGCCTCGGGTCAGCCCGTGGGGGAGGAGATCTACCAGCGGCTCTACGAGCTCGACGTGAAGCGGAAGGCCCTGCAACAGCGGCTCGAGCAGGAGGGCTCGGAACGGGACGGCAAGGACGCGGCGAAGGGCGGCGGCAAGCGGCTCCTGCGGCGGGAGGTCGGCCCCGAGGAGATCGCCGAGGTCGTGAGCGCCTGGACGGGCATTCCCGTGACGCGGCTCGTCGAAACCGAGCGGGCCAAGTTGCTCGTGCTCGAGGAGCGGCTCCACCAGCGGGTCGTGGGGCAGGACGAGGCGGTGGAGGCGGTCAGTGACGCCGTCCGGCGCAGCCGTGCGGGCCTGCAGGATCCACACCGGCCGATCGGCTCATTCATCTTCCTGGGGCCGACGGGCGTGGGCAAGACGGAACTGTGCAAGGCGCTCGCGGAGGTGCTTTTCGACGACGAAAACGCCATGGTGCGGATCGACATGAGCGAATTCATGGAGAAGCACACCGTGGCCCGACTGATCGGCGCGCCGCCGGGCTACGTCGGCTATGAGGAAGGTGGATTGCTCACGGAAGCCGTCCGCCGGCGCCCCTACTCCGTGGTGTTACTGGATGAGATGGAGAAGGCCCATCGCGACGTGTTCAACGTGCTGCTCCAGGTGCTCGATGACGGACGGCTCACCGACAGCCTCGGACACACGGTTGATTTCACGAACACGATCGTGGTCATGACGAGCAACGTGGGCAGCCAGGCGATCCAGGAGATCACGAAGGAGGGGGGTGGCGAGCAGGAGGTTCGCGATGCGGTGAAGGACGCCCTCCAGGCGAGGTTTTTGCCGGAGTTTCTCAACCGCATCGACGAGACGATCGTGTTCCACCCACTCGACCAGAAGCACATCCGCCGCATCGTCGACATCCAGGTCCAGCGGCTCGTCACGCAGGCAGGCAAGGCCGGCATCGGCCTGGAGTGCACCGCTGCCGCGCTCGAGGAGATCGCCCGGCTGGGCTACGACCCGATCTACGGCGCACGACCGCTCAAGCGGGTGATCCAGCAGCAGCTCCAGAACGAGCTGGCTCGTGAGCTGCTCGCCGGAAATTTTCCGGAGGGCAGCCGCGTGCGCATCGACTTCGTGCAGGACGGATTCACGTTCGCGAAGGTCGGCTGATCCACCGTCGTGCGGAGGCCATCCGCGGGACGCCGACCGTCGAGCCGGTCGCGGTCAGAAGAATCCGAAACCCCAGCCCATGAACTCCATGTCGGCACCGACGCGAGCATTGGCGAACGGAGTCTCGCCGGTGCCCTGACTGCGGTAGGGCGAGAACGAAGCCCGCGCCTGGGCCATGGCGGCTGCCGACGCGGCGGCGGTCTCTTTCCGGGAGTCCTCCGCGAGCTGCACCTGCTGCGCCCGGCTCTGGTCGAAGGCGGCCTGCCGCTGTTGCAGCCGGTTGCGTTCGGCCTCGATCTTGCCGATCTCCTGCTCGAGCTGCGCGGCGCTCATTCGGACGACGTCGGGCACGTCCTTGAGCGTCTGGGCCCGCTTTTGGTCGGACATGGCCGCAAGATATTGGCCGACCCAGGCCCGCGCGTCGCGAGCCTCGGGCGAATCCATGACCTTGAACTTGGCGTCGAGGTCGTCGAGGAGATACTCGAGGTCGTACGACGACATGCCAGCCACCCGCCTGTTGAAATCGGCCTTGATGGCGTGAACCTGGTCGGCCGTGTAGATCTGCTGCGACGACAGCCACTCGCCCAGTTCGAAGATCGCCCGCCGCCAACGGGTGCTGTTCATGATTTCCGCCTTCCGGACGAGATCCTCGGCGGCGGTGTCGCCGGCCGGAGCGGCGGTCGCCGCGGGTGCGGCCGGCTGGTCGGCGGTCGTCCGGCCGGCGCCGGCAGCCGCCACCGCGAGAGCGGCGAGGCACAGGGGCACGAGGGTGGTGGACGAGAGTTTCATCGAGACGCGCTCCCCGACTTCCGCACGAGCGTGGCCGACATCGGCTGCGTGTGATCCGCACCCACGTGAGTGGGGATCGAACGCCAGATGCACCGGTCCTTGCCGTCGTAGGTGTAGATGTTGATCGCACCGGTCTGACTGCCGTCGGGCCGAACCGTGGTGACGTGGGCGATCCACGAGCCGCCATCCCGGTGCCAGGTGCCCTCGGCGTGGCTGCCGTCCGAGCCGAAGGCCCACGACCGGATGGATCGCGACAGCGGCTCCCAGCCAATCCGCTGCGAGATCAGCATCGTTGGGCTCGCCGTGTCGGCTGGGCCCATGGCCAGATCCCGTTCCAGAAAGGTCTTCGTGGCGTTCCACTTCACGGACAGCCGCAGGGCGGGTCGGTCGGCGGCGTCAGGGGCCAACGGCGCGTCGCTGGCAGGCGGCTTCCGCTCGATCTCCCATTCTCCGACCATCCAGCCGAGCTGCTCGAGGCTCGCCGGGCCGGCCGGCTCGGCAGCCCGCGCCTCGCGAAGTGCCGCGAGTTTCCAACTGCCGTCGTGCCGCACCCAGGTGGCGGTGAACCGGCCGGCGATGGCCGAGCCCGCGGGGCCGACCTCGATCGTGCCGTCCTCGATCGCCACGTCGGCGGTGAGAAACCGGATCTTCGTGTCGCTGATCCGCACGTCGGGACGCGGCGCCCCGGCCGGTGCGGGGGCCGTCAAGGCCACGGTGTCGCGGCCCGGCAGGACCGCCCCGAGGTCGTCGACGATGTCGCCGTCCGGCGTCCACAGGGCCGCGCACGCCTTGCCGTCGCCGCGACCGAGGGCGTCGAGATAGGCCTGGGCGGCGGAACGAATCTGGGACTCGTCCGCCGCGCGAGGCGACGGATCCGCGGCCGAGGCGGCCGAGGCGGCCGAGGCGGCGAACAGGATCAGACCCGCCAGTCTGGCGACGCGGCGACAATGACTCTGACTCGGGGAATCCGGCATCGGAACGTGTCCTCGGTGGGCGATGGAAACATGGTATCACGGAGCAGGCCCGCCGGGAAACGCCGGCCGGTCTTCACCGCGAGACTTCCCAGGGGGAGATCGACAGTGCAGGTGCATCGCCGGGCCGTTCATATCGCGGTGCTCCTGGCCGGGGCGGTGTCGCCCGCGGCCCTGGTGGCCGAGGAGTCCGATGCCCATGCTGCCAGCCGCCGGCAGATGGTCGACGAGCACCTCGCCCGCGAGGGGATCACCGACGAGCGGGTGCTCGCGGCCCTGGGGAGGGTGCCGCGACACCTCTTCGTGAAGCCCGAACACGTCAACGCGGCCTACTTCGACCAGGCGCTCGACATCGGCCACGCGCAGACCATTTCCCCGCCCTTCGTGGTCGCCTCCATGACGCAGGCGCTCGATCCGCGGCCCACGGACACGATCCTTGAAATCGGCACTGGCAGCGGGTACCAGGCGGCCGTGCTCGCGGAGCTCGGAGCCGAGGTCTACACCATCGAGATCGTGGCGCCGCTCGGCGAGATGGCCGCCGCCACGCTCCGTCGGCTCGGATACGATCGGGTTCACGCCCGGATCGGCGACGGCTCCCTTGGTTGGCCCGAGCATGCGCCGTTCGACAAGATCATCGTCACCTGTTCACCCGAGCGGATCCCGCAACCGCTGGTCGATCAACTCGCCGAGGGGGGGCGGCTGATCGTGCCGCTCGGCGAGCAGTATCAGCAGGTGTTGCACCTGTTCGAGAAGCGCGGCGGCCGGCTGGTCGATACCGCCCTGGTGCCGACGCTGTTCGTGCCCATGACGGGGGCTGCGGCATCGGCGCGGACGGTGCAGCCGGATCCCCGGCGGCCCGAGCTCGTGAACGGTGGGTTCGAACTGGCGACCGTCGAGGCGGGCAAGGCCGACGGCTGGCATTATCAGCGTCGCAGCCGCATCGTCGAGGAGGACGCCCCGGTGGGACGTCGGTTTCTGGAGTTCGACAACGCCGAGCCGGGCCGCTCGGCCCACATGCTCCAGGGCATGGCCATCGACGGCCGTTCGATCAATGCCGTCGACGTGTCGCTGCGGATGCGACTCACGAACACGGGGCCCGGCACCCGCCCGCAGGAGGCGGCCGGCCTGATGCTGCATTTTTTCGACGCGCGACGCGCCTATCTCGGATCGTGCGTGCTCGGTCCCTGGCATGCCGACGCGCCGACCTGGACGACCGTCAGCGGACGGCTGGCCGTACCGCCGGAGGCGACCGAAGCGATCGTGCAGGTCGGTCTGAACGGCTCCACTGGAACCCTGGCGCTCGACGACCTGCGGCTCACCGCCGAGGCTCGTGACTGACAGGCCACGGTGAAGTCGCCGGACGGCCCATCAGTTGAGACGGCGGCCGTCTTCATCGGCTGCGAACACGTGCAGGGCCTGCCGACGAACCGCGAGATCGACGCGATGGCCGACCTGGGCTGCCGCATCCCCGGGCAGCCGGGCGATCGCCGGTCCGCCTCCGGGCAGCGTGAAGTGGGCGAGCGTTTCGTGACCGAGGTGCTCGGCCATGTCCAGCGTGACCGTCGCGAACGGCACGCAGTCGCCCTGCATTGAAGCCACGAAATCCTCGGGGCGGATCCCGAGGACGGCCGGCCCGGCGGGCATGGCGGCGGTGTTCAATGGCAGCCGCGGACCGCCGGATGTCACCTGGAACGCGTTATCGGACACCGTACCGGAAAAGAAGTTCATCGTGGGACTGCCGATGAACGATGCCACGAAGCGGTTCGCGGGGCGGTGGTAGATGGCCAGTGGCGCGTCGACCTGCTGCACGACGCCGTGGTTCATGAGCGCGATCCGCTGTCCCAGCGTCATCGCCTCCACCTGATCGTGCGTCACGTAGATCACGGTGGCCGCCAGTTGCCGGTGGAGCGCGGCGATCTCGGCCCGCATCTGCACCCGCAACTTGGCATCGAGGTTCGACAGCGGTTCGTCGAACAGGAACACCTGCGGCTCGCGGACGATCGCCCGACCGAGAGCGACCCGCTGCCGCTGACCGCCTGACAACTCGCGCGGTCGGCGGGTGAGCAGATGGGAGATCGAGAGCGACTCGGCGGCTGCGGCCACTCGACGGTCGATCTCCGGCCGGGGCATCCGCCGCATCGTCAGGCCGAAAGCCATGTTCTCCCGCACGGTGAGGTGGGGATAGAGGGCGTAGTTTTGGAACACCATCGCGATGTCACGATCGCCGGGAGCCACGTCGTTGACGACGCGGTCGCCGATCCGGATCGTGCCCCCGCTGATCTCCTCGAGTCCCGCGACCATCCGCAGCGTTGTCGACTTGCCGCACCCCGACGGGCCGACGAGCACCAGGAATTCACCGTCCGCGATGTCGAGCGACACGCCGCGGACGGCGTGATAGCCGTCGGGGTAGCGTTTCTCGAGCGCCCGGAGCGTGACCGATGCCATGGGGCGAGCCTACTCCTTCACCGAGCCGAGCGTCAGGCCGTTGACGAGGTAGCGGCTCAACGCCAGGAACACGGCCACCACGGGGATGCTCACGAGGATCGACGCGGCCGCATAGAGCCCCCACTGTGAGGAGAGGCTGGCCTGAAAGCTCTTGATGCCCAGCGGCAGCGTGAACATCGCCTCGTCCTGCATGACCTGCGCCGCAACGATGTATTCGCTCCACGCCGTCATGAAGCTGAACAGGGCCGTGATCACGAGCCCGGGCGTCGCCAGCGGCAGCACGACGTGGCGGAAGGCGCCGGCCCGGGAGCAGCCGTCGATTCGCGCGGCCTCCTCGAGCGACGGCGGGATCGTGTCGTAGAAGCCCTTCATCTGCCACACGCAGAAGGGGAGGGCTGTGGCCGTGTAGAAGATCATCAGCCCCAGCCAGGTGTTCACGAGCCCGAGCCGGGCGATGAGGATGTACAGCGGCAGGAGGAGCATCGTGGCCGGAAACATCTGCGTGGTGAGGATGGCGAGCATGGTGGCCTTGCGGCCGATGAAGCGGAACCGGCTGAACGCATACCCGGCGGTCGAGGCCAGGGCCACGCCGGTGAGCGTGACGAGCCCGGAAACAACGAGCGAATTCCAGAGCCAGGTGAGGAACGGCTGCTCGGTGAACAATTGAACGTAGCTGGCGACCGTCCAGTCGGCGGGGATGATGGCCAGATCGGTCGACCGCAGCCGGTTGCCGGGCCGCAGCGAGATGGAGACGACGTTGAGCACGGGATAGAGCGACACGGCCACGAACACGAGCAGCACCGCATGTCGCACCAGCGTGATCGAACGGGGCTCCTTCATGGCACGGCTCCTAGCGGTAGACGCTCTCGGTCGCCTGTGACCGCTGCAGGAACACGAGCGAGAAGGCGAGCAGGATGAGGAACATGACCGTCGACAGCGCCGCACCGTAGCCGTAGCGGTAGAGGTTGAACACCGACTTGTAGACGTAGGACACGAGGATGTGCGTCGAGTCCTGCGGCTCACCGCCGTTCGACACGAGCCACACCACGTTGAGGTTGTTGAACGTCCAGATCGCGCCGAGCGTGATCGCCGGCAGGAGCACCGGCTTGAGCAGCGGCAGCGTGATGTGGCGGAACTGCTGCCATCGCGAGGCCCGGTCGATCCGGGCCGCCTCGTAGAGTTCCTGCGGGATGCCCTGCATGCCGCCGAGCGCGATGACCATCATGAAGGGATAGCCGAGCCAGACGTTCGTGAGGATGCAGGCCTCGAAGGCTCGCAGTGGTTCGCCGAGCCAGTTGACGGGCGCCAGGCCGAGCCACCGGCCGAGCAGCAGGTTCACCGCGCCGTATTCGTAGTCGAACATGCCCCGCCAGGTGAGCGCCGTGATATAGGCCGGCACCGCCCACGGGATGATGAGCAGCAGGCGGTAGAGGGCCTTGCACCGCACGGGGCCGTTGAGGGCGACGGCGAGCAGGACGCCGATCGACACGTGGCAGGCGACGTTCACCGCCGTCCACACGAGAGTCTTCATGAACACACCCGTCAGGCCCCAGAGCCGCGGGTCGGAGAGCACCTCGGCGTAATTCTGCAGGCCCACCACCCGCCAGTTGCGGAACCGCGTCAGCGACATGTCGGACAGCGAGAGCACGAGGTTCGAGAAGAATGGAAACACGATCACCGCGAAGACGAGCACGACCGCCGGCGCGGCGAAGCCATACGCGGTGCGGTTCGGCCGCAGGTCGCGAAGGAGCGCGAGAAATGTCGGCCACTGCCACACGAGGAGGGCCGCCAGGAAGAGAGCCCCGAGGGCCTGCAGGATCGGCACCGCGATGCCGGGTTCGAGTTGGCGATGCATCGCGTCGATGAACCGTTCGGCGTCGGTCTGCATGCGGGCCGCCGCCGCGTCTGGCGCGAGGCCGCCGCCGAGCAGGGCCTGGTAACTCGGCCGCATGCCGTCCCAGACGGCGCGCAACTCCGTGGCCACCGGCATCAGCCGGCCGTTTTCGAGCTGGGCCCGCGAGGCCGCCAGAGTCGGATCCGCCGCGAAGACGGGGTCTTCCCAGGCCGATCTGCGCGCCGGAAGCATCCGGAGTCGGTTCACGAGGCGGCGTTGCGCCTCGTCGCCGGTGACGTGCCGCACGAAGTCCATCGCGACATCGGCAGCGGGACCGGTGGCATTGGCGTTGAGCGAATAGCCCTTCGGGGCGACCATCGGCCGCATCGGGGCGGATGTCTCGTCGACGACGGGCAGCACGGCGACGGCGGCGTCGATCTCCGGAATGGCGAGATAGTCGGACCAGCTCCAGTCGCCGTTGATGATCATCGCGGCCCGGCCCGTCTTGAAGAGGGAGTCGGCCAGTTCGTAGTCGCAGTTCGCCGGGGCCACGCGATGCACCTCCCGCAGGTCGCGGATGAAGCCCAGGGCGGCCGCCATCGCCGGGCTGTCGAGGCCTGGCGTTGGGGGCGTCGACTCCGGCTCCCGGAATACCCAACCGCCGAACCCGGTGAGGAACGGCACCGCGAAGAATGGCTCGGTGAAGTTCCAGACGAGGCCGTATTGATCGCTGCGGCCGTCGCCGTCGCCGTCGACGGTGCAGTCGCGGGCGATGGCCACGAGCTCCGCCGTGGTCCGCGGCGGCTCGGGCACGAGGCGGCGGTTGTAGACGAGCGCCAGGTGGTTGCCGAACCGGTCGCCCACCTGCACCAGGTCGCGCCGCGAGCGGTCATCGCGGGCGGGCAGGAAGGTCAGGGCGCCGGTCACGAAGTCATCCCGCTCCGCCTCGGGCACCCAGGGGCCGAGGTCGCGGATGATGCCCATCGTGTGGAACGTGTCGAGCACGTCAGACGGGCCGTAGACGAGTTCCGGTCCGGCGCCGGCGAGCGCCGCCGCCTGAAACCCGCTGCGGAGTTCCTCCGTTTCCTTGTAGAGAGCCCGGATCCTCACGCCGGGATGCTCGGCCTCGTAGCGGGCGATCTCCTCGGCGAGCAGTTCTCGCTCGGCCGGCCGCGACTGATGCCAGATCGTGATCGTGAGTCGATCATCGCGGGAGCTGCAGCCCACCGCCAGGGCGACCGCCGCGAACGCAAGCCAACGTGCCGAAAGCATCTGCATGGCGCCAGTCAGGGGCTGGTGAGGAGCCGCAGGACGACCGCCTCGCGAGGCGGGATCTCCACGAGCGTGCCCTCCGCGGCGGCTTGGACGCCCACCGCGTCGGACTCGCCAGACGCCGTGAAGACGAGGCCGTAGCGTTCCTTGTCCCCGGCCGGAATCTGCCAGCGATAGGCGGCATCGCCGCGGTTGAAGCCGACGAGCAGGATCTCGTCGCCGGCGGCACGGCGGAAGGCCAGGAAATCGCCGGCGTCGTCGGCCGGTAGGAACTCGATCGAGCCCCGCCGCAGCGCCCGGCTCTGGAGCCGGAAGTGCACGGCGGCGCGGTAAAAGTCGAAGAGACGCTGGTCGAACGTCACGGCATCCGCCGTCCGCGGCCTGCCCAAAGGATGAGCCTGCTGGGGGTCATACTGCATGTCGGGCCAGACCATGGGCATCCGGTCGCAGGGATCGTCGGCTCCCCACATGCCCGCCTCGGTGCCGTAGTAGATCATGGGAGCTCCGACGTAGGTCATCTGCATGATCGCCACCATCCGCTGGATCCGCCGTTCGGCGTCGGACGGCTTGCGCACGTCGTAGTCGGGAACGCCGCGCGGTGACACGGAAATGTCGTAGTCGAACCGATCCGGCTGCTCATACGGCCGCCGGCCGGCGTTCACGATCATGGACGCGACCCGGTCGGTGTCGTGGGAGTCGACGAGGTTGAGCAGTCCGTAGCGGACCGCCGGTGGGTGATCCTCGAGACGCTCCTCGAGTTGCCGCGCCGCTGCTGTCGCCGACAGCGTGCCGTCGATCAGAAAGCCCTTCACGGGAAAGGCGAAGCCGAAATAGTTCATGGTGGCGTCGAACGCGCCGTCGGCCAGGAAGGTGCTGGCCGCGTCCCACTCCTCGGCCACCGTGTAGGCCGCAGGATTGATGGCCAGCACGGTGGCGTGCCAGTCCCGCCAGAACTTCGCCGGCACCTCCCGGGCAACGTCAAGCCGCCAGCCGTCGATCCCGTCGCGGGGATCGCCGTCGCCATCCGGATCCATCCAGCGGCGGGTGATGTCGAGGATGTAGGCCTTCGGTCCCGGATGCAGGTCCTCGCCATCCGGGGTGTCGGCGAATTCGGGCAAGGTCTCCACGCCCCACCACGCCTTGTAGCGGAATTCATTCCGAGGCGTGGCCGCGTCGTCCCAGGTCTCGACCGTGTACCAGTCCGTGTACGGCGATTCCTGCTGGTTGTCCCGGAGGTTTCTGAAGGCGAAGAAGTCGCGACCCGTGTGGTTGAACACGCCATCGATCACCACGCGGATGCCGCGGGCATGAGCCTCCCGGAGCAGGTCGAGAAACAGTCGGTCGGCGGCGGTCCACCGCCACGTCCTCGGGTCACTCGTCTCCGTCTCCATGATCGCGAGGTCGCCGACCGGATCGGGGCCGAAATGAGGATCGACGTGGTGGAAGGAACTGCCGTCGTACTTGTGCAGCGAGCGGGCGTGGAAGACGGGATTGAGGTAGAGGGCGTTGATGCCGAGGTCCTGCAGATAGCCGAGCCGGTCGATGATGCCCCGGATGTCGCCGCCGTAGCGGCGGTGGAACACGCCGTGGGCGAAGAAGTCGTCGCCGAGTTCCAGTTCCCAGGCGGCCCGCGCGTACCAGTCGCCGGTCCACGGGGAGATGGCCCACGTGGCCGGCACGTCGTCCTCGAGCGACTCCCGCGTCGGATCGCTGGCGGGATCCCCGTTGGCGAACCGCTCGGGAAAGATCTGGTAGAAGACGGCGTCAGCGACCCAATCGGGCACGTGGTCAATCGGCGGGGCACCTACGGACGGACCAGC
>CAIXGY010000154.1 GCA_903919035.1 uncultured Planctomycetaceae bacterium
CACCCTCCGCGATCTCGAAGAGCTGCTCGGCCTGCCCGCCGAGGAGCGCTCCAAGATCCTCGCGACCTCCGGCCCCGCCAGGGCCTTCGTCACCCTCCCCGTCGGGATCGGTGCCGCCGCCGTCTCCATCGCGGTCCTGCTGTTCGGGTAGTCCGCAGCCCCACACTCGTCATCCACCTCGTCACATCCGTCATTTGTCCCCAGCATTTTTCCAGGAGTTGAACCATGTCGCCTCTTCCCAGTCCGTCACCGCTTCGTCGGGCCTTCGTGCGGGCTTTGTTTTCACCGGCCGGCTTGCTGTTCGGCTTCGTGGTGCTCCTCATCGTCACCTGCCCGGGAGCACGGGGTGAAGGCTTCTCGGCCTCGCTCGCCTTGAATGGAGGTCTGGCAGCGACGGCGGATCTTCCGGCGCTCGACGTGCCCGTGGCTCCTGCCAACCGCTCGACCACGTCCTTCGCTCGCTCGACCCGGTTCGACCGTGCCCCGGTCTCTTCGGCCAGAACGGCCACGCCCGTGGAGCGAAAGGCTCAGGCTTCCGCGATCGACACCGAAGCGTTCAGCCGCTCGCGCGCCGCTGTGCCGCTCCTCGTCGATCCGCTGCTCGACGAGATTTCTTCCGGTCGTCCGGCCATCAGCCCGATGATTGGTCCGGCGGTCGGCGTGCAGCCGAAGCCCCGCGCTTCACGCCGCTGAAGCGGCGGCCGACGGCCGTCGGCCGCTTACCAGCGACTCTCGATTGCGGCGCCGCCAAGGTCGGCGATCGGCAAGGGTACGACTCGTAGTTCCATGCCGGCGAAGCGGGTTTCAGTGAGGCTCACAGCCCTGGAACTGGCCCACGCGAGATACCATCCCAGAAACACCTGGGACGGAAAATGAGCGTTGTCGGTCATTCGTGAAAAGCCGACGAAGGTGGAGCAAACGTAGAGCGTGCCCTTGAGCAGGGGGCTCTCCACCATGTCGGCGGCGGCCAAAAACGGAACCGCGCCCACGAACGCATGGCCGCTGACGCCGTTGTTGTCGGCGAACGCGTGCCACTGACTCCCGATCTCCTGATTGGGCCGAGAGGCGCCCGTGACCAACTGCATGACGTAGAGCGGCGGCGCGCCGACGACGAACATCCGCAACGACCGGGAGCCCCACTCCCCGACGACGTCGCCCGCGAGGGTGCCTTCGAAGACGAGCCCCGTGGCCGCGGCAGCTCCGAAGATCGGCAGTGCGTACTTTCCCTCTCCCATCACCTTGCAGTCCGAAAAAAAGGTGCCGAGCGACGTGGGCTCGACACCCCGCATCCAAGCGCCCTGCATCGTCGTGTCGAAACCCGTGTTGGCCATCAGGGCTCCCGCGCCGAATGCGGCCGACAGACAGACGAGCCCTTCACACGAGTAGAAGTTGCGGTAGTCCTCGAGCACCTTGAATCCCGCGCGGGCAGCCCGGGGAAACCGGCTGTCGGCCCACGGTGGCTCGGCCGTTGCCGGCAGGGCGAACGTCTCGCGATCGAGTGGCGGCAGCGGCACGACGGGATCGAGGGCGGGCGACACGGCGGCTGCGAACTGCACGGTCACGTCGTCGGCATCCGCCGGCGGAGACCAGCCGGCCAGCGCCACGCCGGCCCCCAGAGGTGCCGTGCCTGCAAGTGCCTGCGTCTCGACGGTGGCGTCCACCCAGGCTCCCCGCGGCGCGGGCACCAGCTGCACGACCAACCGCTCGCGGCGCGGCGGCCACGTGCCGGAACCCGCCGCGGCGGGCTCAACCCAGGCCGATTCAAGCAGCCCCGGCCGGGGAGGATCGCCGAAGAAGTCCGGTTCCTCGACGCGAATCAACGGCCAGTCGTGGGAGGCCTTCGCGACGCTGCGCCGCCAGAGTTCGGGCTGATCGGTGGCCGGGATGAAAACCCCCTCGGAAGCCTCCTCTTCGCGGGCATGATCGACGGCCATGCCCGGACGGCCGCGACCGGCCACCACCACGCCAATCAGCAGGCACAGCGCCATGCCGCGCCGGCGCCGGCGCGGTGGCGCGGTCGCAACCTCGGCACGAAGGCAGAGAGCGAGGGACATGGGTGCCGCGGACTGTCCCAGCCGTTCGACGCCGCGACAAGCCTGTTTTACCGCGGTATTTCCGCACTCACCTGGCGCGGAGCCAGCCTCTCCCGGGGGAAGAGGCAAGATGGGCGACGCCGCCATCGGGTGCCCCTGTCGCGCCGGATACCTGCACCGATCCGGAGGTAGTCGTGGCGAGCGGGGGCGACGTGCATCAGTCGCCCGGAACACGCGGTGGCGAGCCGGCATCCACGTACACCTCGACCTGCTGGCCGACGAACAGTGGCGGCAGCCCGGCCGGATTCAACTCGTAGATCACCTGCAGCACTCGGGTGTCGACCCGTTCGGTCGTCTCGCCCGTGAGCGACTTCTTGGGCACCACGAACGGCTCGACGCGGACGAATTCCAGTGGATACCGCTGCTGCAGGTCGCCGCGGGGCACCGCCACGGCGGGGGCGCCCGCCTTGAACCGCGGAATGTCGAACTCGTCGACGTCGACGCGGACGTGCAACGTGTCGATCTGCCCCAGGATCACGAGGGGCTGGCCCGGCGGTGTGCCGACGAACTCGCCGGGACGCACGTCGACCTTGAGCACGCGGCCCGCGACGAGCGACCGGACGACGAGGCGGTCGAGTTCGACCTCGATCTTCTCGACCGCGGCCTCCGCACGGCGGACCTCGGCGGCCGCCACGTCACGTTCATACTCCCAGGATCCCGCCTCGAGCAGGGCGAGATCGGCCTGCTGCCGATCGAGCACCGCCTGGGCGGACGCCAGCGTCTCCCGCCGCGCGATCACGTCCTGCTCGGTCGTCACCTTGCGGGCGAACGTCTCCTCGGCGCGGGCGAGCGCGTCTCGCTCCCGGGCGACCGCCGCCCGGGCCTCGGCGACCGCGGCCGTCTGGACCGGGATCTTCTCCTTCCGCGGTTCGGCCTGGAGGCGGATGAGGTCGCTTTTCGCCACCGCGACGGTGGCCCGCGTCACTGAGAGGTCGGCCCGCAGATCGCGGTCGTCCAGCCGGAAGAGCGGGTCGCCGGGCTGCACCTCGTCGTCCACCGTGACGAACACCTCCACGACCACGCCGGCCGTGGCCGACCCCACCGCGATGTTCTCGGTCCGGGCCTCGACCACGCCGGCCGCCGCAAGCGCGGCCGCGAAGGGACTGCGGGCCGGGGCGATGGGCGGCGCCGGTTCACCGGTGACCGGCCGGGTCGTCCACACATACCAACCTGCGAAGCCGAGCAGGCAGACCGCGGTCAGCGGCAGCAGGGCCTGCACGACCACGTCGCCGAAGGTTCGCCGCCGCACCCGACGGGGAACGCGGTCCCCGCCGGCGGGGACC
>CAIXGY010000155.1 GCA_903919035.1 uncultured Planctomycetaceae bacterium
CCCGAGCCGGTCAGGCGCGGTGACGCCCGAGGATCACGCATGACACGTCGTCAGGGTGGATCGAAGCCGCCCTGGTGCCACGGGTGGCAACGGCAGATGCGTGCAAGACCCCGCAGACTCCCGCGCAGCGCGCCGTGTTTTTCCACCGCCGCGCGGAAATACGAACTGCACGTGGGCTGAAATCGGCAGTGCCGACCGAGCAGGGGACTCAGCGTGACCTTGTAGGCGACCACGCCGGCGATCAGCACGGCCGACACGGCACGGTCGATGAAGCGGGCCATCCACGCGCCGATGCCGCTGCGCCCCGGCGATGGAACGGGCTGGGACGAGCCCTGCTCGCCCCGCGACGCCCGTCGTCCGGCCCCCTCTCCAGGCGCGTGGCCGGTAGCCGCCGGAGGGGCAGGCGAGACGTGAAACTCCCCCGTCATCGGCTGACCGTTCCGTCACCGGCGGCATCCGCCGCGTAGCCGGGCCGGCTCACGATCCGCCGGGCGAGCGACACGAGCGACTCCCGCAGGGCCCGCGCGGGGGCCGCGCCCGCGGGCGCGAGGCCCGACCGCACCACCACGATGAAGTCGGTCGCGGCCGGCAGTTCGCCGCGCGCCGCCCGAAACGCCTCACGCAGCACCCGTTTCCACCGATTCCGCACGACCGCCCCGCCGATGCGGCGCGACACGGAGAGCCCCAGCCTCGGCCTGCCGTCGCGATCCGGACCGGGCGCCGCATACACCACGATCGGCCCCGCGGCCGCGCTCCGCTTCCGCGCGTAGACCCGAGCGAATTCCGCCGGCCGCAGGAGTCGGGCTGCCCGCGGGAATCGCCGCTCAGGCACGCTCACCATCGCAACGCCGCCCGCGGGGCCGCTCCTCCGGCGACGGCCTGTGCGGCCTCGAGCAGTTTCGCCTCCGCGGCGGCATCGGTCACCTCGGGCAGCACGATCTGCACTTCGGCGATGAGGTCTCCCTTCGACCCGTTCGCGTGCCGCACGCCCATGCCCGCGGCCCGCATCTTGCGGCCGCTCGACGTCCGCGGCGGAATCTTGAGCGTGATCGTGCCCCACGGAGTGGGCACGTCGACCTTCGCTCCGGCGAGCGCCTCGGCCAGCGTCACCGGCAAGGTCACTTCGAGGGTGTCGCCGTCGCGACGGAAGACGGGATGCGGCTCGACCCGCACCTCCAGGAGCAGATCTCCCGCCGGTCCGCCGCCGCTGCCGGGCAGTCCCTGCCCGCGGAGCCTCATGCGGGCGCCATCAGGCAGACCCATCGGAATCTTGACTTCGATCGTCTCCTGGACACCCCCCCGGTCGACCTGGAAGTCGGTCTTGCCGCCGTCGATCGCGAGCCTGAACGGGATCGTGATGCGGCCGGTCACGTCCTCGCCGGAAGCCTGCGCCGGACGCCGCCGGCCTCGGCCCGCACGGGTGCCTCCGCCACCACCACCGAAGATGTTACCGAAGCCCCCCGCGCCGCCGAACAGGCTCTCGAGGTCGATCTCGGCCCCGCCCGGAAAGCCGCCGCCGCCCGGCGGGAAGCCTCCGGGAAACGGCCCGCCGCCCCAGCCGCCCCGCGGTCCGCCGCCTCCCACACCCTCGAACGCGCTGCCGTAGCGATCGTACATCTCGCGCTTGCTCGCGTCGTTCAGCACGTCGAACGCGGCCTGAATCTTCTTGAACTTCTCCTGCGCCGCCTTGTCGTCGGGATTGCGGTCAGGGTGGTACTTGAGCGCGAGCTCGCGGTAGGCCTTCCGGATGTCCTCGGCCGAGGCCGTGCGCGGCACGCCGAGCGTGTCGTAGTGGTCGTCGGCCATCGGCGGGTAGGCTCCTCGAGTGCG
Source organism: uncultured Planctomycetaceae bacterium (assembly GCA_903919035.1). Lineage (GTDB taxonomy): Bacteria > Planctomycetota > Planctomycetia > Pirellulales > UBA1268 > QWPN01. Next base: position 1,831 of record CAIXGY010000155.1, read on the forward strand.
ACGATTCTACCAGCGTCCGACCGGCGTCAGGAACCCTGCACGGCGGTCGTCGAATCCACCGTCGCCCGCTGTTCGAGGCACTCCAACTGGGCGCGCCTGGCCGGCTCGTCCGCGCCGCGCGTCACGGGATGAAAACTCCCGTCGGCCCGAAGCTCGCGGGCCCGGGTGTTGTCGGCGAGATACACCGGGACGATCTCCCGCAGAATCCGGGCGGAGAGTTCCGGTGCCAGGATGGGCACCATCACCTCCACCCGCCGGAAGAAGTTCCGCGGCATCCAGTCGGCGCTCGAGATGAAGACCTGCGCGTCGTCGTCGGGGCCGAACACGTAGATCCGACTGTGCTCCAGAAATCGATCGACCACGCTCCGCACGCGGATCGTGTCACTCAATCCCGGCACGCCCGGCCGCAGGCAGCAGACGCCGCGCGACACCACGTCGATCGGCACGCCCGCGCGACTGGCCCGGTAGAGGGCCTCGATCACGCGATGGTCGACCAGGGAGTTGAGCTTCGCGAAGATGCGAGCCGGCAGCCCAGCCTCCGCCCGCCGCGCCTGCTGGTCGATGAGCTCGATCGTCCGGCGGTGCAGGTGTTCCGGAGCCACGATGAGCCGCTTCCACTCCCGCCCCTGCGAGTAACCGGTCAGCAGGTTGAAGAGCGCCGACGCGTCCTCGGCGACCGCCTCGTCGGCGGTGAACAGTCCCAGGTCGGTGTATTGCAGCGCCGTCGCGGGGTTGTAGTTGCCGGTGCCGAGGTGCACGTAGCGCCGCAGGCCCTGGCCCTCCTGCCGGACCACGAGCGACACCTTGCAATGCGTCTTGAGGTCGAGGAACCCGAACACGACGTGCACGCCCGCCCGCTCCATCTGCCGGGCCCAGCTCACGTTGTTCGCCTCGTCGAATCGCGCCTTGAGTTCGACGAGCGCCGTCACGTGTTTGCCGGACTCGGCGGCCGCGATGAGGGCCCGCGGGATCGGTGAGTCCCCGCTCGTGCGGTACAGCGTCTGCTTGATGGCCAGCACCCGCGGGTCGCTCGCGGCGCTGGTCACGAACTCCACGACCGGGTCGAACGACTCGAAGGGGTGATGCAGGAGCACGTCGCGTTGTGCGATCGCCGAAAAGATGTCGCCACCCCGCCGCTCGAGGCCGCGGGGCGGCCGAGGCACGAAGGGCTTGTCGTGCAGCCGCTCGTAACCCGGCAGGCGATGGAGTTCCCACAGCGCGGTGAGATCGAGCGGCCCGGCGATGCGATACACCTCGCCGTAGCGATCGACCTGCCCCTCCGCCCCCTGGAGCCCCTCGTCCTCGATGATGGTGCGGGTGATGGCCTCATCGGCCTCGGCGGCGATCTCCAGACGCACCGCCTGCCCCCGCTGCCGGGCCTTGAGCCGATCCTCGATGAGCTTGAGCATGTCGTCCGACTCCTGCTCGAGCAGTTCGAGGTCGCTGTCGCGGGTGATGCGGAACGTGGTCCACGAGTCGACGTCGAAGCCCCCGAACAGTTCCGGGAGCCGGGCGGCCACGATGTCTTCGAGCAGCACGAACGACATGCGTCCCGGCTCGCCCCCGTCGAGCATGACGATCCGGGGCAGCACCTGGGGCACCTGCACCACGGCGAACATCTTCTTGGGGCCGATGCCCTCGCGGCGATGGAGCATCACGCCCAGATAGAGGCCCCGGTTGTGGTACCGCGGCGACGGATGCGCCGGATCGACGGCCATCGGTGTGAGAATCGGCAGGGCCCGCTCGCGAAAGAAGCGGTCCACCTGCTCTCGCTGCGGGCCCTCCAGCGTCTCATAGCGGAGCAGGCGGAAGCCCTCCGCCTCGAGCGCCGGGCCGAGACCTTCGCGCAGGCAGCGATACTGCCGGGCTACGAGTTCCTGCGTGCGGGCCGCGATCGCCTTGAGCTGCTCGAGCGGCGTCATGCCGTCGGGAGCGTAGTCCTGCGGAGCGCTCTCGCCGAACGCCTGCTCCCGGAGGCCCGACACCCGCACCATGAAAAACTCGTCGAGGTTCGAGCTGACGATCGCCAAGAACTTCAGGCGTTCGAGCAGCGGATTCTCGGGATTCTCGGCCTCTTCGAGCACCCGGAGGTTGAACTCGAGCCAACTCAACTCGCGGTTGATGAAGCACTCGGTGCCGATCGTGCTCTCCACCACGCCGTCGGTTCCGGTCACCATGCCACGCGCCTCGTCTCGCCGCCCGCATGCCGGACCGCGTGAAGAAAGTGTACCCTCGGGGGGCACGGCGCTGCGGTCACCGCGCCGCTCACGCGACCCTCACGATCGTCACCGTCCGCACCTGTTGCCTCGCAGCGCATGGCCGCGTCGTTCGCTTCAATCGTCCGCGCCGCTCTCGACCGCATTCCGCCGTCGTGCCCGCCCTGGGGCCGCGGATGGAGCGCGGCGGCGGCCTGCATCCTCGAGGCCACGGCCCCCAAGCCCGGCAACGTCCATCCGGCCGCGGGGTTTCCCGATCTCGTCCACGACGACCTGGTCGACGCTGCGCTGGCGATCGCGCCGGTGATGGAGCGGGCGGCCGGCGTGGCGCTCGGGCGCACGATCCGCGAGGCCGTGGAGGCCGCCCGATCCGTCACCCGATCCAACGCGAACCTCGGCATGGTGCTTGCGATCGCTCCGTTGGCGGCCGTGCCCGGCACGGGGCAACCCCTTCCGGACGCCGTCGCCGGGGTGCTCGCGGGCCTCGGGCCGGCCGACGCCGCCGACATCTGGGCGGCGATCGGTCGTGCGCGGCCCGGCGGTCTCGGCACGACCGACCGCCACGACATCGCCGGCCCGCCGCCCGCCGACATCCTCGACGCCATGCGGCTCGCGGCGCCCCGCGATCGGATCGCCGCGCTCTGGATCGACGGCTATGGCCGACTCCTTTCGGGACTGGTCACGGATCTCGCCGCCGAGATCACCGGGGAGTCCGACATCGCCGCGGGGATCGTGCGGGCGTTCGTCCGGGAACTCGCGCGGGAACCCGACTCCCTCATCGGTCGCCGGCACGGGCCGGATGTCGCGGCCGGCGTGTCGGCTCGGGCCGCCGCGGTTCTCGCCGCCGGGGGTCGCTGGCGGGATGCCGCGGCCGCATTCGACCGATCCCTGCGACAGCCAGTCCGCGTCAATCCCGGCACCACGGCCGATCTCGTCGCCGCGGCGCTCTATATTCTGCTCCGCGACCCGACGCGGCGCCGGATCTTCGCCTCCCTCCAGACGCCATGAACCCCGACCGCTACACCGTCCGCTTGCGCAAGGCCGTGCATGTCTTCTGCGCGGGCCATTTCATCACCCTCGCCGACGATCTCTGCGAGGCGGTTCACGGCCACAATTGGACGGTCGGAGTCGACGTCGAGGGACCGCCGGGCCCGCACGGCATGGTGATCGACTTCATCGCCCTCCGCGATGCGCTCGCGGAGATCGTGACGCGGCTCGATCACCGGATGCTCCTGCCCACAAAGAACCGCTTCCTCGTCGTCACGACCGCGGCCGGCCCCGGCGGCCGGCCCGAGACGACCGTCACGTTTCGCGACCGGCGCTGGGTCTTCCCCGCCGAGGAATGCGTCCTCTTGCCGGTCGCCAACACGACGGCCGAATGGATCGCCCGGTGGATCGGCGGCGAACTGCGTGACCGACTGGCTGCCCACGGACTCGCCACGCCGGCGGCGCTGCGGATCGAGGTCGACGAATGCCTCGGACAATCGGCCGTCTGTGAACTCGCCGACTGACGTCACGCATCGGCGACGAGCAGCTTACCGGCCGCATCGATGGCCAGCGCCAGCCGACGATCCCCGATCGCGACCCGCATCACGCCGGCGCCCTCGGGATTGCGTTCCACGGAACCCGTCGCGCCCAGCGGCAGGCCGCTGGCCGTCAGGTAGCGGAGGAAGGCCGGTGACTGGTCCACCACGCGGGCCAGACGGAAGCGGTCGCCGGGCGCACACTCCGCCAGCGAGCGTGTCGGTCCGTCCGAGACGAAGACCTGGGCATCGCCGCGTGGGATCGGGTCGCCGTGAGGATCGACGTCCGGACGGCCGAGGAACTCGTCGATCCGATCAATGAGCAGGTCGCTCATCGCATGTTCCATGTGCTCCGCCTCGTCGTGCACGGCGTCCCAGCTCATGCCGAGCGTTCGCATGAGAAACAGTTCGATGAGCCGATGACGACGGATCATCCTCAGGGCGAGCACGCGGCCCGCCCGCGTCAACGCCACGCCCTCGTATGGCCGGTGGGTGGCCAGCCGTGCCGCGTCGAGCGTCTTGAGCATGCTCGTCACCGTGCCGGGTGAGACGCCGAGCGCGGCGGCGATCTGGCCGGTGGTGGCCGGACGGCCCTCCTGCCCCGAGGTGATCTGGCAGATCGTCTTGACGTAGTTCTCGACCGTCAGGCTGGGCATGGGGCGTCAGGGAGTCGGAGAGTCGGAAAACGGCGGTGCCGGGACCGTCGCATTGTGACCGGCGCGACCGTCGGTCATTATGCCTCGGGTTTTGGAGGTAGTGCATGACCCTGAATGACGCAGCCCACGCGATCGGCGACGAGATCGTCGCCCGTGCGGCAGCACTCGGTGTTCGCGTCGAGACGGTCGGCGGCGTGCGCGTGATCGACTGCGGCGTCAGGGCGGCCGGCAGCCACGAGGCCGGCCTCCTCGTGGCGCAGGCCGCGATGGCGAGGCTGGGCGACGTGACCCTGGTTCCCGCGGACGATCCCGGACCGCTCGACGAGGTCTGGCCGGCGTGCCGTTGGCCCGTCGTCACCGAATCGACGGCCGAGCCCGTGGCCGCATGCCTGGCGTCGCAGTACGCCGGCTGGAAGGTGGAAGCGGACGACTTTTTCGCCATGGCCAGTGGCCCGATGCGGGCCGCGATCGGCCGCGAGCGGCTGTTCGACACGATTGGGATGCGGGAGCGCCCGGCTGTGGCCGTCGGCCTGCTCGAGGCCTCGCGACTGCCTCCCGCCCCGGTGTGCGTCCAACTCGCCGCCGACGCCGGCGTCGATCCTGGGAACCTGACTCTGCTCGTCGCCCGGACGGCCAGCCCCGCCGGTGCGCTCCAGGTCACGGCGCGAGCCCTCGAAACCGCGCTCCACAAACTCCACGACCTGGGCTTCGACGTGACCAGAATTCGCAGCGGTCGCGGGAGCGCGCCCTTGCCACCGGTGCCGCCGGACGACGATTTGCGGGCCATCGGCCGCACGAACGACGCGATTCTGTACGGCGGGTACGTGACCCTCGCGGTCGACGGCCCGGAGGCGGACCTCGCGGCAATCGGCCCGCGTGTGGTCAGCGAGGCCTCACCGGCCCACGGCGAGCCGTTCCTGCGGGTATTCGAGAAGGCCGGCCGCGACTTCTACGCCATCGACCCAGCCATCTTCGCTCCGGCCCGGGTCGATCTCGTGAGCATCGAGACCGGGCGGACACACCGTTTTGGCCGGTGCGAGCCCGACGTGATCGAACGGTCGTTTTCCGGGTGATTCGGCCCGGCCCCAGGGCCCGCCACGACCCGGACAGTTGGCAAATGCGAAACCCGGCCGCTGCCTGGTTTCTGCGCAGGAGGCCGACTGCCTGACATTCGTGCAGCGCTGCCCAAAAACGAGCCGCATGCCGTCGCGTTGACGTAAGTCTTTGTCTCGCAGGCACTTCAAGCACGCGCTTGACTGGCTCGACATGGTTCTGCGTGGCCCGGAAATCGAGGCTCTCCGATGAGACTCGCCGCGGCCGTCCAGCCGTGTCCTCCCCGCCCGAACTCGAGCAGGCCCATCATGCCGACCGCCACCGCCAAGTCCTCCCGCTCGCCCGCGCCTCTCCAGCATGCTGCGACCGCCGTGCTCCATACCGCACAGCGACTCCACGCCATGCATCCGGAGTGGGTGGTCTTCTTTCGCGAGGTCCTGGGGGTGGACGGCATCGTGGCCCGCACCTTCGGCTCGGGGAATGCGCGGGCCGAGTTCGAGTGCACGCCGCACTACGCTCGCATCCGTGAACTGCTCGACGATCTTCGGTCGCGGGAGCGCGATCAGCCTGCCGACCGGGAAAGCAATCGCGTCGTCACCGTCCGCATGCCGCGATCCCTGCACGAGGCCCTCAAGGCCGAGGCGGCTGAGCGGCGGGTGAGCATCAACACGCTGTGCATCGCCAAATTGCTGCAGGCGCTGGCGCCCGCCGGGGGCACCGCCCGGGCCGATGCGGCCGAATCGCCGTCGCGCCCCAAGCGGACCGGCGGGCGGGCGAAGTAGGCATCCGCGGTCCGGGCTCCGGTGAAAAGGCAGGCTCGGAGCGGATCTGTAAGCCGGGTTCTGTGCCCGCCGAGCGGCGGGCGACGACCATTTCTCTAGGACGACGGTTGCCCGCCGCCTCCAGCGACCTACCCGGAGGTCGAACGGGACGGGCCGCCCCGCTCCGGCCGCGAACGACCGGATTTCCTCCTGCTTGGCCTTGCTCCCGATGGGGTTTGCCGAGCCAGACCGGTCACCCGGCCTGCTGGTGAGCTCTTACCTCACCGTTTCACCCTTACCTGCGAGGACGAGCCTCGCCGGCGGTCTGTTCTCTGTGGCACTGTCCCTGGCCTCGCGGCCGGTGGGAGTTACCCACCATCGAGCCCTGTGGAGCCCGGACTTTCCTCCCGCCACGCATGCGTGGCCGGCGGTCGCCCAATCCACTCCGAACCTGCCGACAGCCAATACTACCGCACGCACGACCGTTCTTCCGAAACCGAACTGTCGAATTGACCGCCCCGTATCCCATCAGTAGTTTTCCTCGAGGCAGGGCGGTCGCGGAGAGTGAGGCATGGTCACGAGCCAATTTGGGGAATTGTTGCCGGTCGGGGGGGGTGATCCGATTCCCCTGCTCGGCCCTGCGCTCGTCGTGGGGCGCCGCGAGAGTTCCGACATCGTCCTGCGGTTTCCCAATGTCTCCGGTCGCCACTGCGAACTCAACGTCGTCGATGGCTACTGGGTGGTGAAGGATCTGGGCAGCAGCAACGGCACGAAGGTCAACGGCACGCGGGTGTCGGAGCAGCGGCTGGAGCCCGGCGACAAACTGACGGTCGCCAAACATCACTTCGAGATCGTCTACGACCCCTCCCGCCTCGGAGCCGTGTCCAAGCCATCCGAGCCGGCCGTTCCGACGAGCCTGTTCAGCCGCTCCCTGCTGGAGACGGCCGGGCTCGAATCCCGGCGACTTCCCGATGCCCATGGCGGTGCGGACAAGCAACGAAAGCCGAAGACCTGAAGCCCGCCGATTCAGGTGACGCGTGGCTGATACGATAGGGGCATGACGAAGCCGCGCAAGCTCCGGATCGAGTTCCGCAAGAACCGTTCCACCCGCCGGCGCGGCGGCGACCTCACCCGCACGGTCGCCGGCGAACCGGATCATGCCGACGAACACGTCGCCCACGAGAGGATCTCGGGCAAGGGCGACCTGACGCGAAAACGAACCGTCCGCGCAGCGGCGGCGCCGGTCGGCGCCATCGACGGCCTTTCCGTCGAGCCCATCGATGGCTCCGTCGGGTGGCGTGGTCAGGTGCTGAACGTGCATGGACTGGAGACCTTCGTGGTCGGTCCCGACGGCGGCGTGGTGAAGTGCACGCTCCGCCGGCTGCTTCGCACCCTGGCCACCGACCAGCGGCATCCGGTGGCTGCCGGCGACTGGGTTCGCGTGGCCGACGGGGTGATCCAGTCGGTCGAGCCACGTCGCACGTCCCTCTCCCGCGACAGCCGCGGCCGCCGCCACGTGATCGTGGCCAACGTCGACCAGCTCATCATCGTGGGCAGCGTGGCCCAACCCGATCTCAAGCCGGCCCTCATCGACCGGCTCATCGTGGCCGCCGAGTCCTCGGGCATCAGGCCGGTCGTGTGCCTCAACAAGACCGACCTCGTCGATCCGGCGACGCTCGTGCCCTGCGCCGGCGTCTACGCCCGGATGGGATACCCAGTCATTCTCTGCTCGACGACGACCGGCATGGGCATCGCGAGGCTGGCCGCCGAGCTGCCCGGTCGGGTGACGGCGGTGGTGGGCCAAAGTGGCGTGGGCAAGTCGTCGCTGCTCAACGCGCTCGATCCGGCTCTGGCCCTGCCCGTCGCGGCGGTGAGCCGCGAGAACGAAAAGGGGCGCCATACGACGACCACCGCGCGGCTGCTGCGTCATCGCTTCGACGGGTGGTTCGTCGACACGCCGGGCGTGCGCCAGTTCGCGCTCTGGCGGATGGTGCCGGCAGAGGCGCCGGCCGCCTTTCGCGACCTGCGGCCGCTGGCGAACCTCTGCCGCTTTCCCGACTGCACGCACGCCCATGAAGTCGATTGTGCCGTGAAGGACGCCGTGGCCGACGGTCTGCTCGACACCCGGCGGTGGGAGAGTTGCCGCGGACTGGCCGGCGCCGGTGTGGGGCGCGACGCGGAGGACGACGAGTGAAGGATCGCGGCCGGACGACGGGCGTGCGGAGCGAGCGGGCGGTGCTCGTGGGCGTGTTGCTCGACGAGCCCGCCGACGCGGACGAGCCGCTGGCGGAACTGGCCGGCCTCGCCGCCACCGCCGGCGTTCGGGTGACGGCGGAACTCACGCAGCGTCGCCAACGCCCCGATCAAACCACCTATCTCGGCTCCGGCAAGGTTCGCGAGTTGGCCGGCCTCGTGGCCCACCACGAAGCCGACGTCGTGATCTTCGACAATGACCTTTCTCCGGCGCAGACCCGGAACCTCGAGCGCGAGCTCGGCGTGAAGGTGCTCGACCGTTCGGAGGTGATCCTCGACATCTTCGCCGCCCGGGCCCGGACCCACGAGGCCCGCCTGGCCGTCGAGCTCGCCCAACTCGAATACTCGCTCCCGCGGCTGAAACGCATGTGGACCCATCTGTCGCGGCTCAAGATGGGCATCGGCATGCGCGGCCCGGGCGAGAAGCAGCTCGAGGTCGACCGCCGGCTCGTCGAGAAGCGGATCCGGGATCTGCGTCGCGAGATCGACGAGATCCACGCCCGGCGCGAGCGGCAGGTGGCGGCACGGCATGATCACATGACCGTGTCGCTCGTCGGCTACACGAATGCCGGCAAGAGCACGCTCTTGAACGAGCTGACTGGATCGGCCGAACTCGCGGAGGACAAACTCTTCGCGACGCTCGACACCCGCACCCGGCGTTGGCGCCTTCCGGGCTGGGGCCCGGTGCTCCTCTCCGACACCGTCGGCTTCATCCGCGACCTGCCGCACCGCCTGATCGCGAGTTTCAAGGCGACCCTCGAGGAAACGCGACAGGCCGACCTGCTCCTTCACGTTGCCGATGCGTCGAGCCCGCTGGTCGACGCACAGATCGCCGCGGTCCGCAGCGTGCTCGAGGAACTCGGCATCGACGAGAAGGACACCTTGTTGGCGCTCAACAAGATCGACGCCCTGCCCGACCGGGCCGCCCGCGACGCGGTCCTGTCCCGGTATCCACAGGCACTGGCAATCTCGGCACGCACCGGCCGCGGCCTGCCGGCGCTCGCCCGCGCGGTCAGCGACTGTCTCGGGCGTGGATTCCGCGACGTCGACGTGCTCACGGATCCCGGCAACGGCCGGCTGCTCGCCTGGCTCGGCCGCCATGGCGAGGTGCTGTCGCGGCACTTCGCCGCCGACCGGGTCACGATCCACTGCCGCATCCCGGCCGCGCTGCTCGGGCGCATCTCCGAGGCAGACGCGGAGGTTCGCCCCCACACGCCCGGCAGAACGTCGGCGGCACCGTCGTGAGTCTTCGCCCATGTCGGCCGCGCCACAACCGCTGACGCCTCATGCCGGCCGGCGCGGCCGCCGCCGGCTGGCGGGCCTGCGGGTGCTGGTGACCGGCGCGTCGTCGGGCGTCGGCGCGGCTGTGGCCCGCGTGCTCGCGGCGCGGGGAGGGCGGGTGCTCGCGACGGCACGGCGCGGCGACCGGCTGGCAGCCTTGTCCGCGGAGGCTGCCGCAGCGGCGCCGATTCTCTGGGAGGCCGGCGACGTCACCGAACCCGGGTTCCGCCGGCATCTCGTCGATGTCGCCGCCGAGCGACTCGGCGGGCTCGACATCCTGGTCGCGGCGGCGGGCTGCGGCGCGATCGGCCCCTTCGCCGACGCCACACCGGCCACGCTCGATCGCGTGTTCGACCTCGACTTCCGCGCGCCGGTGGAGCTCGTGCGGCTCTGCCTGCCGCTGCTGCGATGCGGCGTCGACCCGGCGGTGGTGTTCGTGGGCTCGATTCTCGGCCTCCACCCGCTTCCGCTGCATGCTGAATACTGCGCCGCGAAGGCGGCGCTCGCGTCGTTCGCCGGGAGCCTGCGTGTTGAACTCGCCGCCGACGACATCGACGTCGCGCTGGTGAGCCTCGGCCCGACCGAGTCGGAATTCTGGAGCGGCCTCGTCGCCGGCGAACGGCCCGCATGGTCACGGGGCGTGCAGATGCCGGCGGCTGCGGCCGCGGAGGCCATCGCGTCGGGGCTGGAGCGCCGCTCGCGGGACATCCTGCCCGGCTGGCGGGCCCGCGGCTTCGCGCTCGCCGCCCGGTTGGCCCCTGGGATCATCGACGCGGTCACCGCACGTCGGCTGCAGGCCGCCGCCCGCCAGAAACGACCTTCCTGAAACGGGTTTTACTCCACTTTTGCTCGTCTCACCGCGCCTGTCCCGGCGTCGGGGCTGCCCGTGCCGTCTCGCTCGGACGTTCGCGACGGCCGTCGTGCCCGTCGCTCACGCAAGCGGCTGACCGATCGCGAGCAACTCCTCGGCATCGAGGAACGCGGCGGGGGATTCGAAGATCCGGCCGATCGCCGCCCGATGGATCTTCATCTTGAGTCCGCCGACACCGAGGGCGCCGTAGACGACGACCGTACCGGCACGCGTCCCCTTGTCGCTCGCCGCGATGCCGGCGATGCCCGCCGGTGGTACGGCATTCAGATCCACGAGCACCTCGGCCGCGGCCGCCAGGCTGCGGCCGGTGGCGTCGAGGAGCGTTGCGCCCGCCGCCCCCGCCGCGACCACCACCTCGGCCGTGGCGAGCACGCGCGCGGCGGGTGTGCCGCCCACCGCGGCGCCGGGCCACTCGAGCGGTTCGACGTCGGCCCCGGCCACCTCGGCACGGATCCGCTCCGCCGCCTCGCCGGCCTTGGCCAGCGAACGCGACGCCAGGTGCACCGTCGCGCCCCGCCGCGCCAGCAACCGGGCCACGCGCCGGCCAACAGGTCCGGTGCCACCGAGCACGATGGCCCGTCGGCGTGGCGCATCGCCCGACGCGAGTGACAGATGCCGTTCCGCACAGAGCACGGCCGCGGCAGCCGTCGTGTTCGCCCCCGATGGATCCAACAGCACGCCCACCCGAACGGGGCCGAAAAACGTCTCGCGCACCGTGGCGGCCACGGCCTCCGCCGCGGCAACGTCGGAACCACCGACGAAAATCGCGGTCCGCGCGAGATCCGGCCCGCCGCGGGTGAACATGGCGCCGTGCACCAGGGGCACGACGGTCGCGGGAGTCACGCCCCCGTGCCGCAGCAGCACATCGGCGCCACCGTCGACAGCCACCACCGCGTCGAACGTGCTCGGCTGCGGATCACAGTCGAGTTGGATGAGGATGCGCTTCATGGGTGCCGGAGGTGCGACGC
>CAIXGY010000156.1 GCA_903919035.1 uncultured Planctomycetaceae bacterium
AGTTTGCCGCCCGTGGCCTGGTCCACCGTGAGGGCCGTGAGCGCCACCGTCTGCCGGCGGTCGGTCGGCAGCGTCACCAGTCCGTTGCCGCTGACCGTGAGCCGCGGCGAGCCCGTCACGACACCCGACGTGATCGCGAACGTGCCGATGCCCGTTGCGGCGTTCACCAGCAGCGTGGCCCCCGTGCCGTCGAGCGTGCCGCCGGCAAGGGTGAGCGACGGGGACTGCATGGTGACACCGGCATTCACCTTGAGCGTGGCCCCCGAGTTCACGCGGACGGCGCTCGAGGCCAGGGCCTGGCCGTGGGCCACGACGAGCGTGCCCGCCTCCACCGTCGTCGCGCCGGTGTGGCCGCCGGCGACATTCAGCACGAGCGTGCCCAGGCCCCGCTTCACGAGCTTGATCACGCCCGAGTGGTTTACCGAGTGGGTCACGGTCTGGCCGGAGGCGATGTCGAACACGACTTCATCGCTGACGGTGCTCCTGGCAACGGCGACCGACACGTCACTCGCTCCCGTGGAGGTGAACACGACGTTGCCCGTGTAACTGCCGGCCGCACTCGCAGCAGACAGCCGCATCGAGAGCGTGCCGGAGACGGCCCCGGCGAACGGCGTGAACGTGGCGGTGGGGCCGAAGGTGGTGCCGTCGCTCGACACCTCGAAGCCGGCGGGCGCGGTCGCCAGAATGGAGCCATCGAGCCCGGACCCGGCCACGAGCATGGTCGTGGGCTGTGAAGGAGAACCCAGCGTTGCAGTCAAGGCCGCCGGCGACCCCTGCACCGCAAGGGTCGGGAACAGTGTGCGTTCGACATACAGCGTGAATGCAGCCTCCGCGAGACCGCCGCCCGTGGCCGTCGAATCCGTCGACCTGACCGTCGTTGTGAGACTGGACTGCAACTTGTAGTTCAGTCGAGCACCGGCCTTGAGATAAAGGCTCGACCCGTCGATCTCGAAGGCGGCCGTGTCGGTGCCGGTGAGCGTGACCGCGTTCGTGCCGAGCGCATCGTCGACGACCACGATATCGACCAGTTTGATTCTCGAGGCGGTCGAGACGTTCTCCGGAAGGCGAGTGGTGGTGTTCGAAAGAATGACCGCGATCGGCGACTCGTTGACGTCGGCGACGAGGAGCACGTGGCCCACGGACAGGGGCGTCGTGCCGCCGAACGACGCATCGGCCACCTGCACCGTCAGCGAATAGCTGCTCCTGGACTCGTAATCGACCGTGGACCCCGACTTGAGGTACAGCGCTGCACCGACGACCTCGAAATCGGCCGCATCCGCACCGGTGAGTGAAAGCGTGTTGGTGCCCAGTGCGTCGTCGGTCACCACGATGTCGGCGACCTTGAGCCGTGCATCCGTGGCGGTGTTTTCCGGCAGGCTCGTGACGACGTTCGCAAGCGTCACCTGCACGGGCGCCTCGTTGACGTCCGCGACGTTGACGGTGAATGCTCTTTCGATCCCCAACCCGCCGGAGTCCGTCGAACGCACCCTGATCGAGTAGGTGGCTTTCGTCTCGTGGTCGAAGCTCGCCCTCGTCACGAGCGAAGCGTTCCTGATCTCGAATGCCGCGTTGTCGGCGTCACCCGAGCCGGCGACGAGGGTGTAGGTGAATGCGTCGCCCGCGTCTGCATCCGTCGTCGTGAAACCACCGACGATGGTGGCGGCCGGGGCGTTCTCGACGACCGTCATGGAATTCAGCGTCAGGCCGGACGGCGCCGTGTTCGTGACCACGGCGGCCGACACCACCGCGCTTCGCTCGGAAAATGAGGCGCGGGGACCCCACATATCGACCACCTGCAGGCCGTTGGCGTTGGCCCCGAGGTAGGCGAAGCGGCCATCGGCGGAGACTGCCAATCCGGAAACGCGGAGCCCGTCGTAGTATCGACCGACGACCGTGGGTGAGGCTGGAGTGCTGACGTCGAGCACGACGAGCCCGGCGGATCCGCCGGCCACGTGCGCGAATCGGCCATCTGACGAAAGCTGCACACTCCACGCGCCTTCGCTGCCCAGCGCGGCGCTGCCCACGAAAACCGGACTCGCGGGATTCGTCACGTTCCAGATCTTAAGTTGACCGCCAACGCCTTCACTGGCGTAGGCGAAGCGTCCATCGGCGGAAATCGCGATGTCTGAAAGGTAGCCGCCAGAGCCGCTCTGGCCGACCTTCGTGAGCCCGGTCGTGGGGTTGGACACATCAATGACATACAACGTGCCATCGTCGCTGCCGGCGTAGGCATAACGCACGTCGGAAGACACAGCCACCGCGGTGATGTTGCCGTAGGGAGAATAGGAGCCTCGCGACGTACCTGAAGGCCATATCTGACTCAGATACGTGGGACTGGCCGGGTTGCTGACATTCCAGACCTCGAGCCCGCCATCGTAGTCAGCAACGTAGGCGTAGCGGCCGTCGGCTGAGACCGCCACGTCCGTGGTCGAGCCGAAGTAGGTCGAATAGATCGGGTACGTGACATATTGCCGGCCGTTCCAGTAACTGCCCGTCCCCGTCTGCACCTGATAGTTCGACGTTCGGAGGCTGCTGGTCAGGTTCGGGGCGGCGCGGTTCTGGACGTCGACAACAGCCACTCCTGCATTGCCATCGGCGAGGAACACGAAACGACCATCGGACGAGATTGTCACTCCACGTCCGAACCCGCTGGTGTCGTACCCGCCGACGGGCACGGGGTTCGCCGGGGTACCCACGTCGATCACCTGAAGACCGGCGGTTCCGTCGGCGACGAATGCGTATCGGCCATCGGCGGAGAGAGTGACTCCTCTTGCGGACCCGCTCGTGTCATAGCTGCCGATCGATGCTGGGCTTGCCGGCAGGGAGGTGTCGAAGACGACGATCCCTGAAGAAGTGGTCACGTACGCATGGCGGCCGTCCGCGGACGGGACAACGCAACTCGTAGATGTGGCGGCAAACAGGGAGTCGATGAGTTTGGGTGACGCGGGAGCACTCACGTCGACAATTCGCAGGCCGCTCGCCGAGGAGTCGGTGACATATGCCCAGCGGCCGTCACCGGACATCGTGATTCCAAATGCGGCGCCATTCATCGGCAGGCCGCCCGCCAGCAGCGGTGCCGTGGGAACGGACACGTCGATTGTCTGGAGGCCGTTCGAGTCGTCCGCGACGAAGACGTGACGGCCGTCGGCAGACAAGGCCACGTCCCAGGCGCGGCCAGCGGTGTCGACACCGCTCACACGCGTGGGATTCGCGGGAGCGGAGACATCGATGATCTGCAGTCCGGCGTAGGAATCGGCCACGTATGCGAATCGGCCGTCGGCCGAGAGCACGATCTCCCCGGCATAATCACTCGTGTCGAATCCACCGACGCGGGTGGGGGCCTGCGGATTGCCGACGTCGATCACCTGCAGACCGGAATTCCAATCCGCAACGTACGCATATCGGCCGTCCGGCGAGAGCACGACGCTGACGGCGTAGCCACTGGTGTCGAAGCCGCCGATCCGGACGGGCTTCGTCGGATCACCGACGTCGATCACGTGCAGGCCGGCGCTATCGTCCGCGACGTAGGCGTACCGGCCATCGGCCGAAAGGGTGACGCCCAGCGCGGAACCGGCCGTGTCGTACGTGCCCACGCTGACCGGAGCGGCGGGATTCGCCAGATCCACGATCGTCAGCCCTGCGGAATAGGCGGCCACGAATCCATACCGACCATCTCGGGAGAGGACGAGCCCCCGCGACGAGCCGATCGCAAGTTGACCGACGCGGCGATCGAATGCGTCCATCCGCATGGCGAGCGCATTGACGCCCGTCGCGCCGTTGGCATGGTCGCCGGCACGGTCCCAGGCGCGAATCGTCAGGAGATCCGCCAACGTGCCCCGGAAGCCGGCGGCGGGCGCGAAGAACAGTCGGGTCCCGGCGTCGGCATGCAGCACGGTGGCAGACGTGTCCGACACGCTGCCGATCTCCGTCCAGTTGCCGCCGTCGTTGGTGCTGAACCAGAGCCTGCCACCGCCGAGCCTCGCGCCGGTGATCGCAACGCCGGGCAGGTCGCCGTCCGGATCGCTGAAGTTGTTCGGCGCGAGGCCTGCCGCGACCAGTGTGGACACGAGCAAGGAACCGGCCGTACGTCCCGGAGATGGCACGACGCCCTCGTTGGCCGAATCGATCCGCAGCCCGATTGGCACCGTGGTATCCAAGGTGGGGCGACCATTTCCGGTGACCGTGAACGTGAGGCTTTTCGTGGCGGGTGCATCGGGTAGCGACGCGTCGGTGACCACCACGGTGACGGACAGGGTTGGCCTCGTGCTCGCGGAGAGCCGCTCGCCCGCCTTGAGGTACAGTGCCCCTCCGGAAAACTGGAAACTGGCTGCATCCGGCCCCGCGAGCGACACCACGTTCGTGCCGAGCGCGTCATCGACGACCGTGATGGTGGCGACCTGCGTGAGCGCGGAACTCGATGTCGCCCGAAGCTTGTCCACCACGCCCGATGCCATGATGGCTGGCGCTTCGTTCACGTCGGTCACCAGAATGGTGAACGGCGCTTCGATGAACTCGTTTCCCGGATCGGTCGCCCGCACGCGGATCGTGTAGGAGGATCGTGCCTCGTAGTTCAAAGGAGCATTCACGAGGAGGCCGTTGCCATCGATCGTGAACGAGCCGTTGTCGGCGTCGCCGGCTCCGGCGACGAGGCTGTAGGTGAAGCCGTTGGTGTCATTCGGATCAGCGGTGGTCAGCGTGCCCACGCTGAACCCGACGGGCTTGTTTTCCGCCACGGTGGTGCCCGACAAGGTGACCGCCGTCGGGGCGAGCGGCGAGCGGATCATGACCGCGGGCGTCGCATCGGACACGGGGCTCTCGCCCGCCAGTGACACCGCCCGGACGCGGAAGACGTAGGACTGTTTCTCGGTGAGCCCGTCGATGACGGCGGTGGTCGCGGAACTGGAAGCACGGGCCACGGGCACCCATTGGCTGGAGCCCTGCGAGACATTTCGATACTCCACGACATAGTCGTAGATGAGGGAACCATGGGTAGCCGCCGGGGCGGTCCACGACAGGGTGACACGCCGCACCCCGGGATCAGCGCTGACGCCATTGGGGGGCAACGGGGCGACCGCCGCGGGAGCGGCAAGCCGAAACCCGGTGTACGGGTTGTTCATGCTGTAACTCGACGCTGAATAGCCGACCGACTCGCTGTCCCAGTCGCCGCCAGCGTTCTGGTTTTCCAGCAATTCGCTCACGTTGCCGTCTTGGTCAAACGTACCGTAGTAACTCGGGCTACCAGCAAACGCGCCGACGGCCGTGAGGTAGTTGGCCGTATCGCTGTAGCCGGCTTGGGTGGTGCTGTATTCGGTGACCCAGCGAATGCTGCCCCAAAACGAGTAGGAATAGCGATTCCTGTAGTTGGCCCGGTTTGCCGTGGCATCCACAACGTTGCCGGGCTTGGTGTCGCTCTGCGTTGCATAGGAGAAATATCCCGTCGCGGCATTCGGGCTGTGATACGCCGCCTTGTACCACTCATCGATCGTGGGCAGGCGGTAGCGGGCACCAGCCTGCAGGATCCACGCCGAGCCGGAACGGGAATACGCCCCGGCTTCGGTGGTGTCGACCGTGCCGGCGTCCGCCGCTGGCTGCCCGTTGTGAAGCCAGTTGGCGAAGCGACACGCCTCATCCCACGAGACGTACGTGACCGGCCGGGATCCGCTGTCGCCATCGTTGGCGATCACGTCGTACGAGTAGCTTCCCACCGTTCCCGTCCTGCGTATGCCCGCGACGTTGAGATTGGTCTCCATCGATGGATCGAACAGGCCGAGGCTGTCGCTCTTGGCAACAGCGTTGAGGAAAGTCGCATACTGGGCGATGGTCACCTCGAAGGTGCCGATCGAATACCGGTAGGCGACCGCGCCGCGGTTGGTGCGGCCGTCCGCAGCGTTTCCGGGCGTCTCGACTCCGGCCCAGCGCAGCACGAGCACATTTCGCTGCGAGAACGCTCCCGTCCCATACGCATTCACGGCAGCGACGCGAACCTCGTAGGTTGCATGGGTCTCCAGACCGTCGATCCGCGCGCCGGTGGCAGTGGAAACGTGCGTGGACGTCCACGCCGCATCCCCGACTCGCCGATGCTGCAACGTATACGAGGATATCGGGGCCCCGCCATCCGCGGCCGGAGTCATCCACGAGACGTACGCACTTGTGCCCGTCACGTACGCCCTGACGTCCCGTGGCGCAGAGGCGACCTGGGAGACGGTCCAAGACACGGCAGCGCCGGCCGAGAGGGCATTTCCGGACTCGTCCACGATCCCGGTGCCCGAAGACCGCAGGGTCAGCACGTAGTCACCGATTGGGCCCGTCGCGTTCGCCAGGTTGGCGAGCGAATACCACCTGCCACTGCCGGTCACCGAAGCTCCTGCCAACGACACGGGACTGCCATTCCGCTTCAGCGTGAAGTCCGCGGCGTCGAGGCCGGAAACGTTCTCGCTGAACGTGATCGCGACCGCGTCGATGCCCAGCGGTGTGGGGCTCGCCACCGACCCGAAGGTCGCCGTGGGCGGCGTGCCGTCGGGGGTGACGGTCACCACGAGTCGATACTTCCCGACGTCGTTGGGATGGACATATATACCGGCCTTGTTGCCGTCGTCCGAGACGGCGAGGAAGTAGTCGCCGGTGGCCGTGATGGCGTAGCCGGAGATGCGGGGATCGCCCGAACCGGCGGAGTTGTCGTCGAAGGCGAGTTGCTTACCGGTCGCGTCAAACATCCGGAGATACGCATTGAGCCTGGAGGCCGGCGGTTCGCGGCCCGCGTACACCTCCGCCGACAGCACGGTGTTGGCGAGAAGCCGTACCTTGAAGAAGTCGACGTCCGCCTTCCCGGCCAGCCCGTCGCCGATGAGCGCCCGACGCTCGAAGACGTTGGCGACGAAGGAGGCTGGGTATGCCGACGCGAGCGTGTCGCCTTCCGGCTCACGAATCGTGAGTTCACCGGCGGTGGAGTCGGCGGCTGCGTTACCGAATGCGTCCGTCGCAGTCGCGACCACGTCGTAGACGCCGGCCAGGAGCGGGTCGACGATCGCCGTCGCGGGAAGAGCCCACGTGCCGTTCCCGGCGTTGATCGCCGCATACGTGTGCCCACCGAGCGCGACGAGCACGGTCGCCACGGGATCGTTGACCGTGCCGGAAAGCGTGGGCTTGGTGTCGTCCGTCGTCACCGTGGCCACGGTGACGGTGGGTGCCGTCACGTCGATGGCGGCAGCGGCATCGATGGAGAAAGACCGCGACCAACTGCCTCCCGGAAGCCCGTCAGCATCACCATCGAGGGGCACGCCGTCGGGGGTGCGGATCGCCGCGGTCCCGGCTCCCGCGACGGAGAGCCTGTAGTTGCCCGACGCCAGTGCGCCTCCCGTCGCCGTGAGCCTGACCTTCGTGACGCCGGCCGCAGTCTCCTCGAGGACCGACGGGACGACGGTCTGCGGAACGGCACTCGTGCCCCCGGAAGAGCCGCTGACGATCTTGTCGAGCACGTACGCCGCAGTATTCAGTGCCGCTGCCTTGGATACGGGCAGGTTGAACGTGAGGTCGATCCGATCGGTGGACCACGTCTTCGCCGCGGCGGCCACGCCGGCAGGGCTCGTCGAGACGATCGCCGCGGGGATTGCGGCGGCGATCCGGAATCCGATGTATGACGTCTCCGAAGCCGTTGCGGAGAAACTTCGATCCTTGGCATCCGTGGTCGGGCGGTCGAACACGGCGCCCGCCCACGAGCCGCCGCGGATCGCACGGCCTTCGGAAAAAAAACCGGCCGGGACGTCGGTCCATTCGTAGACGTTGCCGGTCTGGTCGTACGTGCCGTAGGCACTCGGATACAGCCCGTAACTGCCGACGTCCGTGAGCACGTTCTGGGTCGCGGAATGGTCGGCCGCACCCGTCGTCGCGTAGCCCGTGGAGGTCCACCACACGTTGGCTCTGGGGTAGAGCGACGGGCCCGTTGTGTGCGTCAGCGGCGCATTGTCCGACAGATAGTCCGACCTCGTCGCGTAGTCCCAATAGCCCGACTTCGCCGGATCGTAGTAGGCCGCCTTGTACCATTCGTCCTCCGTGGGAATGAAGAACGAAGCATCGGCGGCACGTGAGAAAGCCACTCCATCGACGACGCCGTCGAGCGAATAGGCGCCTGTTTCGGTGGTGCCTGGCCCCTGCATGCCAACGGGTTGCCCGTTGTGCATCCAATTCGCGAATCGAGCGGCATCGAACCAACTCACGTATGTGATCGGTCGGTTTGCCGCGGTCTGGCTGCCGCGGCCAGTGTCGCCGACCGGCCCGATCACCGCGTACGAGTAATTTCCCGACGTGCCGGAACGAGCGATGCCGGAACTCCGGCCGTCGCTCGCCATGGCGGGGTTGTACAACTGGTACGGATCCGCTTTGGCCACGGCATTGAGAAACGCGGCGTAGTGCCCGATGGTCACCTCGTGCGTACCGATCTGGTATTCGTGCGCGACCGCACCGTAGAGGTTGTTGAGCGACGCATCGAAGCCGTCGCCGGACGCGGGGTCGGCGGAATTGCCGATATGGCCGACCCGCACGAAGCCGAGGCCGACGAGCTGCTCGCCCGCGAACATCTGCCTCCGCTCGAGGCGCTCCGCATGGCACAAGCAAGCGGCCCTTGCACGCGAGCGTCTTCGGTCGATGAGTAGACGATCCTCGGCACGGAACATGCGGAGCCGATGACGGCCGGGAAACATGCTTGGCATGACCCAATCCTCCTTCGCGAAGCTGGTTTCCCGGCACCATAGCCGGCGCGGCGGATGACGTGCCCGCCTCTCACGGCGCACGATTCGCACTCACTAAGAAAGGCGGAATCGGACCGAAAACCGAACGCAAAAAATTTCGACATGCGTATTTCGGCCGCAGAAAGGCGACCGCCGAACTGGCCGGCCAGCCCGAGACACCACCCCCTCCGGGGGGATTGCCTGGCGAATCCCCGCGGTCCACGGGCATCTGGAATCACCATGACACGCGAGCGCGTCCGCTTGCTTCTTCAGGGCACCGAACGCCGTTCGAGCTCGAGCGGCCGGTCGATATTCCTGCCCAGATTCCGGCGTGGGTAGACCCAAGGGCGGGCAGGTTCACAGCCCGCGTCGCGACGCGAGCGCGTCAACGCTTTTTGGTCTGTTGGTTCCGGGTCTCAATCGCGTAGGCAGCCCAGATATCGGCCGAGATCGCGGTCGCCGACGACGGTACCGACGACGGCGTCGTCGGCAGGTACGAACCCGAACCGTACAGCGCGGCCGTGTTGAGCAGGTTGATGTCGGTGAAGTTCACGCCGTTCGAGTAGTTGAAGTCGCCCTGCGACCACACCGCGCCCGTCGAAGCCCCCGCCCCGTA
>CAIXGY010000157.1 GCA_903919035.1 uncultured Planctomycetaceae bacterium
AGTGCGTCGCCGTGAAGGCGCCCGGCTACGGCGACCGTCGCAAGGATCTCATGCAGGACATGGCGATCCTCACGGGTGGCAAGTTCATCGCGGCTGACCTCGGCATCACGCTCGAGGCCGTGACCTCGGCCGACCTCGGCTCCGCGGCGAAGGTGACCGTGGATCGCGACACGACCACGATCATCGGCGGCAAGGGAGATCGGGCGGCCATCGCCGCCCGCTGCGGTGATATCCGCCGGCAGATCAAGGAGGCGAAGGGGGACTACGACCGCGAGAAACTCGAGGAGCGACTCGCCAAACTGGCCGGCGGCGTGGCCATCATCCGCGTGGGTGCGCCGACCGAGGCCGAACTCAAGAGCCGCAAGGAGGCTCTCGACGACGCGATCAGCGCCACGCGGGCGGCGATCGCCGAGGGGATCGTGCCCGGCGGTGGGCTCACGCTCGTCCGCGCCACCGCGGCGGTCGAGGACGAGGAATCCCGCGCCGAGGGAGACGAGCGGACCGGACTGCGGATTCTGCGGCAGGCGCTGGAGGTGCCCGCCCGGACGATCGCGGAGAATTCCGCCGCCGACGGCGGCGTGGTGGTGGGCGACCTCAAGCGGGGCACGGGCGCGCACGGCTTCGACGCGGCCCGCGGGGTCACCTGCGACCTCGTCGAGGCCGGCATCGTGGATCCCACGAAGGTCGTCCGCACGGCGCTCGAAAACGCCGTGAGCGTGGCCGGCACGCTCCTGCTCACCGAGGCCACGCTCACGGAGGTCAAGGATGAAAAGCCGGAGCGACTGCAGCCCGAACTGGCGACCGACATGTGATACGGCTCACACGTGATCCTCGCGCGTCACCGCGCCTGTCCCGGCGTCGGGGCTGCCCGTGCCGTCTCGCTCGGACATTCGCGACGGGCGTCGTGCCCGTCGCTCACTCGATGCTGCCACCGAGATGCCTCCCTCCGCGCGAGGATCACGTGGAATCCGTATGACCCCATCGCCGCCGCACCGCCGACGCGATTCCCTCCTGGAACAGGACCATGCCTTCACGCCGAACCGCCGCCGCCGGAGACACACGCCGCAGGCGAGCCCCGATCGACATGGAGCCGCTGGAACCTCGCGTGGTCGCGGCCGGCGACGTGGTCGCCCGCCTCGTCGGCACGACGCTGCTCCTGACGGGTGACGCGCGGGCGAATGAGATCAATGTCGCCACCGTCGCCGGCGGGAGGCTCGCGATCCTCGGAAACGACACGACGATCAATGGTTCCGCAACCCCGTTCGTGACGACCGCGCCGGTCCGCGGCATCGTGGCCACGTTCGCCGGCGGTGACGACGTCGTCGCATTCAGCAACACCTCCTACGGCGTCGCCAGGCTCCGGCAATACGTCGCGGGATCCGGCTCGGCACGCCCCGTCGTCCCGCAGGAGGCGATCGACGCGGTCGCGGGTGGCATCACGACCTTTTCGCTTCCCGGATCCATCACGCTCGCGGCCGGCGCCGGCGACGACACGGTCCTGATCGTCGGCGACGTCGGTGGGTCGGTCGCGGTGAACCTCGGCCCCGCGACCGGGACGCAGTTCTCCCACGGCAACCTCTTCGGCGTGGGCTGGAACGTGAGAGAGCTCAATGGTCCGTTGTCCGACTCCCACGTCGGCGGCAGCCTGTCGATCACGGGCGGAGCACATGCCGACGGCATCGGCATGTACGCGGTAGCCGTGGGCGGATCGATCGGGGCTGCGCTCGGCCAGGGCTTGAACTCGGTCGAGATGGTGTTCGCGAAGGTTCGCAGGGGCCTCGCCATGACGAGCCCCGGTGGCTGCGGCTTTCAATTCTCGAGCAGCGTCGTCCGCGGTGCCGTCAGCCTGTCGCTCGGCGACCACGGCAACGACGTCTATTTCGCGCACAGAACGAGCCTCGTCCGGGCCGCCGTCGGCTCGATCGCCGTCACCAGCGGATCCGGTGATGATTTCGTGCTCGTGGGCGACCTCGACGTCCACCACGGCGTGCAGATCGTCAGCGGTGCGGGAGCCGACCGGATCCAACTGGGGGGTCCCGTCGTGGGCGGCAGCGTCACGATCGCGAGCGGCGCCGGTGATGATCCGGTGCTGGTGGCGGGCTCCAGGATCGGCGGCACGCTGACGGTGGCGCTCGGCACCGGAAACGACGACCTCGCCGTGATGTCCACGCGGGCCTTGGCGATCTGGCTCTTTGGTGGCCCGGGCGTGAACACGCTGGCGCTCAACGCCGTGGCTCCGCGGGGCATCCGCCGGTATCAGTTCCAGGAGGTGACCGGCTGAACCCCGACGTCCCGGCCGATGGCTGGCCGCCGGTCACTTCTTCTGCGGACGATCCGTCTGGCGGACACCGCCCCGCCGACCACCGCGGCCACCTCCGCCACCACCCCCGGGCCCGCCGTCACCGCCCTGTCGCCCGCGGGGTCGTTCAGCGCCGGGATCATAGGCGGGATTGGGCTCCCGAGGGATCGCGGCGCCCGTCTCCCGCTGCCAGTCGTGAAGCACCGCCGCGAGCCGCGTCGCCTCCGCGGGCCGCTGCCGCGCGAGGTCGCGCTCCTCGGAGGGATCGGCCGCCAGGTCGTAGAGTTCGACGTGGCCGCCGTCCTCGAAGAACTCCACGAGCTTGAGCGTTCCGTCGCGAACCGCGCTCGATGGCGCGGCCCGGCCCACGTAGCAGGGGAAGTGCCAGAAGAGCGGTCGCGCCGTGGCCGGCCTGCCGGCGAGCGCGGGAACGAGGCTCGCGCCGTCGAGCTGCCGGCCACGCGGTTGCGGGGCGCCCGCGAGTTCCAGGAGCGTCGGATAGAAGTCGATCGACGCGACGGGCGCGTCGCAGGTCGTGCCGGGCCGTGCCACGCCGGGACCGGCGATGACCAGCGGCACGCGGATGCCCCCTTCGTAGAGTTCACCCTTGCTGCCCCGCAGCGGCGCCGTGAACTGCGGCGTGCCGCCGTTGTCGGACGTGAAGATCACGAGCGTGTCGTCGGCGATCCCGAGCCGCTCGAGCGCGGCGACGATCCGCCCCACGTTGCGATCCACGGCCTCGATCGTGGCGGCATACGCCGGGTCGTTCCGTCGGTCGCCGGCCGCGGCAGCCTTCCGCTCGTACTTCGCGAGCAGGTCGGGCTCGGGGTCGAACGGCGCATGCACCGCGTGGTCGGCGAGGTAGGCGAAGAACGGGCCACTGCGGTGCTTCTCGATGAAGTCGAGCACCGCGTCCGTCAGCCGGTCGGAGAGGTAGTCGCCGCGGTCGTCGTGGTAGGCGTCCTTCGCGAAGCCGAGCGACTCCGGAAACACGACCGTGTCGAAGCCCTGGCCCCCCGGCGTCACCGGCCCCTGCCGTCCACGGCCGAGGTTCCACATTCCGAAGAAGGCCGCCG
>CAIXGY010000158.1 GCA_903919035.1 uncultured Planctomycetaceae bacterium
ACCGACCACGCCGGCATCGCCACGCAGGCGGTCGTCGAGCGGCGGCTGCTCGAGGAGGAGAAGCTGTCGCGGCACGATCTGGGCCGCGAGGCGCTCGTGGGCCGGATCTGGTCGTGGAAGGAGCAGTACGAGAGGCGAATCCTCGGGCAACTTCGCGATCTGGGGGCGAGTTGCGACTGGGAACGCACCCGCTTCACGCTCGACGACCGGTGCGCCGCCGCAGTTCGCGCGGCCTTCTTCCGGCTGTTCACGAAGGGGCTGGTGCGGCGGGGCAAGCGGCTCGTCAATTGGGACACGTTCCTGCAGACGGCCGTCAGTGACGACGAGGTGTTTCACGAGGAGGTGAAGGGCCACTTCTGGCACATCCGCTACGACGTCATCGATCCCGCCCCGGGCGAGCCGGTGAGCGTGACCGTCGCCACCACGCGACCGGAGACGCTGCTGGGCGACACGGCCGTCGCCGTGCATCCCGATCCCGCCGCCGCACTCGACGCCGCCGAGCGGGCGCTCAGCGAGAAGCGGGCGACAGCCGCCGCGAAGGAGCAGTCCGCGATCGACACGGAATTGGATGGTCTGGTCGCCCGCCGGCGGGATCTGCTGCCGCAGCTGGAGATGCTCACGGCGATGGCGCGTGCGGGCCGGCACGTGCGCCTCCCGCTGCTCGGTCGTGCGATCCCGCTCGTCGCCGACGAGTGGGCGAAGCCCGACATGGGCTCCGGCTGCGTGAAGATCACGCCGGCCCATGACCCCAACGACTACGAGGTCGGTCGGCGACGGTCGCTGCCGATGATCAACGTGCTCAATCCCGACGGCACGCTCAATGCCGAGGCGGGGCCCTACGCGGGCCTCACGATCCGCGCGGCCCGCACGCAGGTCGTGGCCGACCTCGACTCGGCGGGGCTGCTCGAGCAGGTCGAGGACCGGCTGATCGACCTCGCCCATTCCGACCGGTCGAAGACGCCCATCGAGCCGTATCTCGCCGACCAATGGTTCATCCGCATGGACGAACTGGCCCAGCCCGCGCTCGACGCGGTCACGCAGGGCCGGGTGCGGATCGTGCCCGAGCGCTACGCGAAGAGCTACCTCGATTGGCTCTCCGAGAAGCGCGACTGGCCGGTGAGCCGGCAGCTGTGGTGGGGGCACCGGATCCCGATCTGGCACGTCGCGGGAGTGACCGAGGCCGACCTTGCGAGCGCCTTCGGCGCCCAGGGCACGGTGGCCTGGAGTCCCGACGACGCCGGCGGATGGTTTGTCTGCTCGATCACCGAGACGCTGCCGGTGGAGACGGTTGCCGGCCAGCCCCTCGTGCGGGATCCGGACGTGCTCGACACCTGGTTCTCCTCGGCGCTCTGGCCCCA
The DNA here is from genome assembly GCA_903919035.1 of uncultured Planctomycetaceae bacterium. Lineage (GTDB taxonomy): Bacteria > Planctomycetota > Planctomycetia > Pirellulales > UBA1268 > QWPN01. The sequence goes on from CAIXGY010000158.1 coordinate 1,359, forward strand.
TTCCACGCTCGGCTGGCCCGCCGACACCCGCGAACTCGCGGCCTTCTATCCGACGAACACGCTCGTCACGAGCCGCGACATCCTCACGCTCTGGGTGGCGCGGATGGTGATCATGGGCGTGTTCGACACCGGGGAGATTCCCTTCCACGAGGTCTACATCCACCCCAAGATCCTTGACCGCTACGGCGAGACGATGAGCAAGAGCAAGGGGAACGGGGTGGATCCCGTCGACGTGATCGAGTCACTCGGGGCTGACGCCCTCCGCTTCGCGCTGGCCGGAATGGCCACCGAGACCCAGGACGTCCGGATGCCCGTCGACTTTCAGTGCCCCGCCTGCGGCGCCCTCGTCGAGCAGACCGTGCAGAACCGCACCAGGCCACGGATCGACTGCCCGAAGTGCGCGAAGCCGTTCCGCACCCAGTGGGCTTCCGCCGAGGCCGACCTGGCCCTGGCCCGCGGCGCCGCCGTGAGCGAGAAGTTCGAGTCAGGCCGCAACTTCTCAAACAAGCTCTGGAACGCCACGCGGTTCGTGCTCATGAACCTCGAGGGCTTCACCGCCGGTCCGCTCGATGTGACCGACATCAACGCGGCGTCGCTCGAGGATCGCTGGCTCGCCAGCCGACTCGCGAGCGTATCCCAAGAGGCGACGCGGGCGATCGACGAATACCGCTTCGCCGAGGCGGCCCGCGTGCTCTATGCGTTTGCGTGGGACGAGTTCTGCTCGGCGTACCTGGAACTCTGCAAGGCCCGGCTGGCCGATCCAACGCATCGCGACCGGGCTCGCGGCATGCTGCTCCTCGGTCTCGACACGATCCTGCGACTGCTGCACCCGGTCATGCCGTTCGTGACCGAGGAGATCTGGCAGCACCTGCGGGCCGCGGCGGGCGGCCGCCGGATGCCGTGGGACGCGGGTGGCCTGGCCGACTCGATCATGGTGGCCGCGTGGCCGACGCCTCCAGCCGACTGGGTCGACGCCACGACCGAGGCCCGGTTCGGCACGTTTCTCGCCGTGCTGGGTGCGATCCGCGAGATTCGCGCCCGGCAGAGCGTGCCCCCGAAGACGCGGGTGACCGTGGCGATCCGCGCGACGCGGGAGACGGCGGCCCTGCTCGAGCCGATGCATCCCGCGCTCGCTTCCATGGCCGTGGCAGACCTCTCGGCCGTGGGTCCCGACGCCTCCGGCCCGCCTTCGGCCGCGATGGCGACCGCCGCGGGCTGCGACGTGTTCGTGGACCTCGCCGGCCTCGTCGACGTGGCGGCGGAGATCAAGCGGCTCGAGAAGGAGCAGGAGAAGACGGTCGGGTTCATCGAGGCGAAACGCCGGAAGCTTGCTGACCAGACGTTCGCCGCCCGCGCCCCCGAGGCGGTCGTGGCGAAGGAACGGGCCCAGCTCGCGGAACTCGAGGACAAACTCGCCAAGGGCCATGCAGCGCTGGCTGACCTGCGCAGCCGCAAGGTGTAATACGGCTCACACTTGATCCTCGCGCGTCACCGCGCCTGTCCCGGCGTCGGGGATGCCCGTGCCGTCTCGCTCGGACGTTCGCGACGGGCGTCGTGCCCGTCGCTCACTCGATGCTGGCCTCGCTTCGCAATC
>CAIXGY010000159.1 GCA_903919035.1 uncultured Planctomycetaceae bacterium
CGATCGGGGCTCTGGACGCAAGCGCAGGCATGGATGCCGGAGCGCAGCGGACATGCAGAGAGCCGAAGCCGGGCACCGATCCGCCGCAGGTGGATTGGTCGGGCGGAGGCGAACGTCCCGCGAGAGGGTGTGGGCAGACCCGGGCCGGTTGGGCGTACAGGCCGGACGTCGACGAGATGCCGCCCTCCGCGCGAGGATCACGTGGAATCCGTATGAGCCGCATGCGCCGGCTTCGATTGCACGGGATGCCCTGCGAGCATGTCCACGTGCCGCTGCGTGAATGGCACGGGGCCGGTGAGAAGATCGGGGGCGGTGCGCTCCTCCGGCACCAGTCTCGCGACGATCACCGCCGCGAGGTCGGCGATGCCCGCCCCCGTGGCTGCCGAGGTGAGGACGGCATCGGCGGGCCATGTGTGTCCGATGGGCGCCAGGTCGGTCTTTGACAGCACGAGCAGCGCATCGTCCGTGGCGACGCTCGGCGGAGTCGCATCCGCAGGGACGATCTGCAGCACGAGATCCGCATCCTCAGTCGCCGCCACGGCTCGGCCGATCCCAGCCTGCTCGATCAGTCCGGCGGCAGCGCCCCCGCGCCGCAACCCGGCGGTGTCGAAGAGATCGACCTCCCAGCCACCGAGAACGAGACGCACCTCCACGAGATCCCGCGTGGTGCCCGGCTCGGGTGACACGATGCTCCGCGAATAGCCCGCGAGCGCGTTGACGAGGCTGCTCTTGCCGGCGTTGACGGGCCCCGTGAGCACGACACGCCACGGGCGGGTCAGTCGCAGGCCCACCCGCGCGGCCCGGAGAAGCCGCCTGGCCGCGGCGTCGGCGGCCGCATGATCTCCGGCCTCGCGCCAGCGCTCGATCCGTTCCATCTCGGCATCGAGCGCCCCAGCCGCCTGCCGCGCGAGGATCCGCGCCGCCTTCGGCCCGCCGGCCACGGCGAGTGCCTCGTGCGCCTCGACCACGGTCTGCGACTCACCCGCCGCTGCCAACCACCGCGGCCACGCCACCTCCTCCGCCCCGAGCGCCACGAGGCTCGTGATCACGGCCGCCGCAGCGGCCAGGCCACCATGACAGTGAACCTCGACCAGGTTCGCCCGCCGGCGCACGACGACGAGCTCTTCCCCCGTCGCCCGCCATGATCCGAACGCGATCGCTCCATCATCCCGACCCGCAACCGGCCGCGCCCCCCGCGGCGCGAACGCCCGATCGACGATCGCCGCCGCATCCGTTCCCGACACCCCGACGACCGCGAGCGCCCCCCGGCCGGGCGGAGTGAGGAGCGAGACGAGGACGCTGTGCACGGATGTCATAGGTGCTTCGGCGCGCATGCGATCGTGGCACGTGCCGCATCAAGGAAAGTTGAGACGACGCGATCGCGATGATGCAGCGAGGGGTTGTCCGTGCCGTCGAGCCGGCGTTGCCGACAAGCGCAGCCATGGATGGCGGAGCGCAGGCGGCATCGAGTGGGCGGAGGCCTGGAGGGCCGCAGCGAACGTCCGAGTGAGACGGCACGGGCAACCCCGTGCCTCGGCCGCCACGATGTAGACTCTTCGTTCGACATACGTCTCGACTCGCACGCGCGGAGCCAACCCATGGCCGACTGGATCGCGGAAGGTGCACAGGCCCCGGACTTCACGCTCCCGTCCCACGACGGCACGAAACTGAAGCTGTCGAGCCTCCGCGGCAAGCCGGTCGTCCTCTATTTCTACCCCAAGGACGATACCCCCGGCTGCACCCGCGAGGCCTGTGGCTTTCGCGACGCCATGACGCAACTCGCCCGACACGGCGCGGTCGTGCTCGGTGTCAGTCGCGACGATCCGGAGAGCCATGCGGCCTTTCGCGCGAAACATACGCTGCCGTTCACGCTGTTGTGCGACCCCGACCATGCGATCGCGGAACGGTATGGCGCGTGGCGCGAAAAGACCCTCTACGGCCGGAAGAGCCTGGGCATCGTGCGCAGCACGTTCGTCATCGACGCGGCCGGGAAGGTGGCACGGGTCTTCCGATCTGTGAAGCCCGACGGTCATGCGGAGCAGGTGCTCGCGGCGCTCGACGCGCTGTGACGGGGGGCCGCGCGACCGGCAGGATCCGCACGCCGCTCTCCGCCGGACAGGCGGTGCAGTGAATCTCGCCCGTGCCGGCCGTGGCGGTGCCGCCCGAGTGGGGCATGATTGCGTGTCGGTCGCCCGGGCCGGGTCCCGATCGGAGCCTCACCGCATGCACAACCTCCTCGGAACCTGCGTGGCCCTCGGCCTCATTGCCGGCGGCTTCATGCTCACCGGCGACCTGGGTTGGCTCGCGACCCGCGGCCTGCGGGTGATCGAGGCCACCGACGTGCCCGACGACGAGGCGCCCGTCCCGATTGACGCATCTCCCGAGAAGGCAGCCCCAGCGGCCCGAACGGGTGGTGGCAGGCCGCCACGGACCGATCTCGTCGCTGTGGACGTCGCGAGTCTGGAGGCGGGCGACCGCCTGAGAGTCTGGGTGCGCCGGCCGGGGCAGCCGGCGACTGGAGACTGCGCATGCGTCGCGCTCGACCTCATCGACCCTGCAGCCTCCGAGGCGCTCGCCTCGGTCGCGCCGCCGCTGCCCGCCGCAGGTGAGC
>CAIXGY010000160.1 GCA_903919035.1 uncultured Planctomycetaceae bacterium
CGGCGATGCGGATCTGGTCGTTGCGGCCTTGATGCAGGACCAGGCCGCATTGAGTCTCACCGGCGGCAGTATCACCACCTTCTCCGCCACGCTCGGTTCTGACTTCCGCAGCAACGGCACCGCCACGGTCTCGAGCGGCACGTGGGTGAACAACGGCGACCTCACGGTTGGCTCGTCGGGCACCGGCACGCTGACGATGTACGGCGGCCTCGTGACGGTGGGCGGCGCGATCTCGAGGGGTTCTTACGGCACCATCAACCTCAACGCCGGCGGCACGCTCCAGATCGGCACCGGCAGTTCGGGCGGCGTGCTGCTTGGCGGCACTGGCAGCCTTGTCAACAACGGCACGCTCGTCTTCAACCGCTCGGATGCCTCGAGCCACTTGGGCATCATCAGTGGCACAGGAGTTGTCGTGAAGCAGGGTGCGGGCACGTTGACGCTATCGGGTGGCAACAGTTACGCCGGCGGCACGACGATCAGGAGTGGTGTGCTGGCGGTCGGGAGCGGCGGCGTTATAGGGCACAGCAGTGCGGATTTGACGATTGGGGCATTCAGCGAGGATCAAGCCGCATTGAGCCTCACCGGCGGTAGGGTTACCAACTCGATTGGCTATCTCGGCTACGACGTCGGCAGTTCCGGCACCGCGATGGTGAGCAGCGGAACGTGGACGAACAGCAGCAGCCTATCCGTTGGCAGAAGCGGCACCGGCACGCTGATCGTGAACGGTGGTAGCGTCACCAACTCGATTGGCTATGTCGGTTTTAACGCTGGCAGCATCGGCACCGCGACAGTCTCCAGCGGTACGTGGGTAAACGCCAGCGACCTCCTCGTCGGCGGCAGCGGCATTGGCGTGCTGAACGTGGCTGGTGGCCGCGTCGCGAACTCGATTGGCTATCTCGGTTCCACCGCCGGCAGCATCGGCATCGCGACGGTGAGCAGCGGAACGTGGGCGAACAGTTCCGACTTCTATGTCGGCGGCAGCGGCACCGGGACGCTGATCGTGAACGGCGGCAGCGTTACGAACGTGTCAGGCATTGTCGGCTCCAGCGTTGGCAGCGTCGGCACCGTCACTGTCACGAGCGGCACATGGACCAACACCGGTGATCTCACGGTTGGCTCGTCGGGTACCGGCACGCTGACGATGTCGGGTGGCCTCGTGACGGTGGGCGGCGCGCTGTCGAAAGGTTCCTTCGGCACCATCAACCTCAACGCCGGTGGCACGCTCCAGATCGGCACGGGCAGTACGGGCGGTGTGCTGCTCGGCGGCACGGGCAGCCTTGTCAACAACGGCACGCTCGTCTTCAACCGCTCGGATACATCGATCTATTCCGGCATCATCAGCGGGACTGGGGCGGTCGTGAAGCAGGGGGCGGGCACCTTGACGCTGACGGGCAGCAATAGCTTCACGGGTGGCACGACGATCAGGAGTGGCGTGCTGGCCGTCACTGCCCGTGGCGAGATCAGGCACGGCAATGCGGATCTGATCATCGGCGCAGTGAGTGAGGACCAGGCCGCGTTGCGTCTCACTGCAGGCAGTGTCACCACCTTATCCACCACACTCGGCTTGGACTTCCGCAGCAGCGGCACCGCCACGGTCACGAGTGGCACGTGGACGAACAACGGCGACCTCACGGTTGGCTCGTCGGGCACCGGCACGCTGACGATGTCCGGCGGCCTCGTGACGGTGGGCGGCGTGCTCTCGAGGGGTTCGCACGGCACCATCAACCTCAACGCCCGGGGCACGCTCCAGATCGGCACCGGCGGCACGACCGGCCGTCTGGCCACCGACCTGACCAACAGCGGCACGCTCATCTTCAATCGCTCGGACGCCTCTACCTACTCCGGCATCATCAGCGGCACGGGGGCTGTCGTGAAGCAGGGTGCAGGAACGTTGACGCTTTCGGGAACGACGCAGATCCCCAACACCGTCGTCATGGATCTGCCCCTCACGCTGCAGGCCGGCGGGATAGCAATCGGTGTGAACGGGTCGGGCAACTTGTATGTGGGCCAGTCCGGCAGCGGCGCGTTGAAAGTGAGCGGGGGAAGTGTCGTCAGCGCTTCCGCGATACTTGGCTCTGACGTCAGCAGCAACGGCATCGCCGTCGTGACGAGCGGCACGTGGACGAACGATGGTGATCTCACGGTTGGCTCATCGGGCACCGGCACGCTGACGATCTCCGGTGGCCTCGTGGCGGTGGGCGGCGTGCTCTCGCGAGGGTCCTCCGGCACGATCAATCTCGGCGCAGGCGGCACGCTCCAGATCGGCGCCGGCGGCACGACGGGCGGCCTGGCCACCGACCTGACGAACGGCGGCACGCTCATCTTCAATCGCTCGGACGACTCTGCCTACGCGGGCATCATCAGCGGCACGGGAGTGGTCGTGAAGCACGGTGCGGGCACCTTGACGCTGTCGGGCAGCAGCACCTATTCCGGCAATACTTCGCTCAGGGCCGGCGTTCTTGCTGTCGGTGGTTCATCGGCACTCGGTTCCGGAACGCTCGTCCTCGACGGCGGTGTCCTCCGTGCCGCCGAAGGTGGCGGTACGGTGGCGAACGCCGTCTCGCTCGCCACCAATACGTTGATCTCCGGCAGCGATGCCCTGGCCATCAGCGGCACCGTCACCCTGAATGGCTTCAACACGCTGACTTTCACCAACACCGCGCAAACCACGATCAGTGGCCACATCCGGGAGTCGGTGCCCAGCATTCTCATCAAGCAAGGCGGCGGTGAACTCCAGGTCACGGGTGCAAACTCCTACACGGGCGGCACGTTCATCCAGAGCGGCACGGTGCGGATCAACAACACGACAGGATCCGCCTTCGGGGCTGGCGCGGTGACGGTCGCGGGCGACGCCACGCTCACGGGGGCCGGCATGATCTCGGGCGCGGTGCAGGTGAACGGCACCTGGGCTCCGGGCAACTCGCCCGGACTCGTTTCCGTCAGCAGCAATGTGGGTTTGGCCGGCACGCTGGCCGTTGAACTTGGCGGCCCGGCGCGGGCGACACTCCTTTCCAGCGGCAGCGGCTTGTACGACGCCGTCGATGTTTCTGGCGGGCTGGTGCTTGGCGGCTCTCTGACCGTGGTCCTGACGAACTCATTCACGCCCGCCCCGGGAGATACGTTCCAGATTCTTCGCTTCGGCCAGGTGACGGGGGATTTCGGCACCGTGAACCTGCCGGTATTCGATAACGGCCTTGGATGGCAGCGTGTCACCACGGGGACCTCGATGAGCCTCGTGGCGACACGCTCACCTGTCAGTATTGACGTTGTCTCCGGCTCTGCGACCCTGGCTTCATCCGGCTATTCGTCGCTGGCATACGCGGCATCCTTGAGCAAGACAGGCGCGGGCGCGCTCTTGCTGACCGAGACCGGTGCGTTCTCGGGCCCTACGTCAATTCAGCAGGGGGTTGTGGCGATCACGAACTCGGCGGCCATTTCCGGATCGCCAGTCGTGAGCCTCGCCGGCGGAGGCAGTTTTGACGTCAGCGGTATCTCTGGCGGCTACACGGTCCCCGGCGGACAGGCCATCGCTGGTTCCGGTACGGTCGTGGGTTCCGTGACGTTCGGCCGCGGCTCCACGCTTTCGCCGGGCTCGTCCGGCGCGGCGTTCAACGCCGGCAAACTTTTTTCAGCAGGTCTGGTCGCGTCTGGCGTCCCTCCGGCCTCGCTCCAGGTATTCGCGGTTCCCGAGCCTGCTGCCCTCGGGTTGGTCAGTGTCGGGCTGGGCGTCCTCGGGCTGGGGGCGCTGCGACGGAAGCCTCGGGTCACGAGCGAGCGCTCGGACGGGTAGCGTGCCCCAGACGCGACGCCGCAGCACACCGTCTCGCCTCGCGGGCGAGCATCAACGCCGAGCCCGCGGCGGCGGCAGCGGCCACCAGCGCGAGCGGCCACAGGGCGACGACGCGGCGGGGTTCGGCCTCCGGTTCGCGAGCTGCCTCGGCAAGGTCCAAAGGTTCCAGCCCCGCGGCCCTCCGCGCCCGCTCGCCAGCCGCCTCCTCGCGGCCCGCGAACCGGGCCTCCAGACGGGTCTGGCGGGTCGCGAACTTCGGGGCGATCGCTGCCAGACCCGCAAGCGCCATCGCCGAAAATGCGAGACCCCAGAACCACGGGCTGTCCGTGGGCCGAAACGGCGGCGACGCAACCGGCGGCGATTCGACCATGAGCAACCCCTGTGCAGCCACTCTACAAGCGGGCCCAATAAGCCGAAAATTGAATTGTGACATCGGTGGTTGTCGAAAATCTCCGGCCTCCTAAGATAGTGGCATGACGCCCCGCTCCGAAACCTCGCCCCCCCCTCGATCCGGCGATGCTGCAGTCGTCGACCTGCTGCGGGTCGATGGCGCGTTGAGCATCGGGGCCCTTTCCAAGGCTCTGGGAGTCACCGCGACCGCCGTGCGGCAGCGGCTCGAACGCCTGATGCGACACGGGTTCGTCACTCGGCAGGCCCAAGGCGGCCGACGCGGACGGCCGGCCCACGTCTACAGCCTCACTGACTCGGGAAGACGGGTCGGCGGCGACAATTTTCGCGACTTGGCGCTCGTCCTGTGGCGGGAAATCCGCGGCGTTCGTGATCTCGAGGTTCGCCGCGGCCTGCTGGGGCGCATCGGCTCGTCGCTGGCCGCCATGCACCGTGCCGACGTCGCCGGGGGCACGGTGGCCGACCGGCTTGCCGGGGTGGCCGAGATCCTGCGCCGGCGTGAGATCGCGTGCAGCGTCGAGGCGCCGCCGTCCGGCGGGTTGCCCGTGCTCACCAGTTACGTCTGTCCCTATCCTGATCTCGCCGAGCAGGATCGCGGCATCTGTGCCGCCGAACGCACGATGATCGAGGAACTCGTCGGCAGTCCCGTCGCGCTCTCCGAGTGCCGACTCGACGGCGGTTCCTGTTGTCGGTTTGCCGTCGCCCCTGCGGGCATGGCGGCGGTCGGCGATGGCCAGCCCTTGCAAACAATCCCCTGACGGCATCGAATGCCGAGCCCGCGAGATCTTTCGCCTGAAACCCGCCGCCGCTCAATCGCCCGGAGCCATCCCATGACCGTCGCCAACACCACGACGTCCGCCGCCGCCTGTACCCCGTGGATCGAGGGTCGGTTCGAGGAGAATCTCGTTCTCACCACCGTCGAGCAGGCCATCAACTGGGCCAGGCAGTCGAGCATCTGGCCGATGACGTTCGGCCTGGCATGCTGCGCGATCGAGATGATGGCCGCGGGGGCCAGTCGCTACGACATGGACCGCTTTGGCGCCGGGGCCTTCCGGGCCACGCCGCGACAGGCCGACCTCATGATCGTGGCCGGCACCGTCACCTACAAAATGGCCAGCCGGGTCCGCCGCCTCTACAACCTCATGCCCGATCCGAAGTACGTGATCGCGATGGGCGCCTGCACGACCGGCGGCGGCCCGTACTTCAAGTGGGGCTATCACGTCGTCAAGGGCGTCGATCTCGTCGTTCCCGTCGATGTCTACGTGCCCGGCTGTCCGCCGCGGCCGGAAAGCCTGCTCGAGGGTCTCATGCGGATCCAGGACAAGATCCTCGGCCAGCGGATCGCGAAGCGCAAGGGGGGCGAGGGCAAGATCGATGACGAACTGCCCGTGCCGCACCACTCGGGCTACGTCGTCTCGCCGGCGGGCGAAGGGGATCTCGTGTTCGACCACCAGAAGATCACCGGTTAAACGCCGTCGGATGCGGCGGTTTCGGAACGGACGAGACCAGACACGGCACTCACAGCGGGAAGCGAGCGGATCACGATGGGCGGACAGTCGCACGAACAACTGGTCATTCGCGGGCTGCACGTCGCGGTCGAGGGGCAGGAGATCCTCAAGGGGGTCGACCTGACGATCGGCCGTGGCGAGGTGCATGCCCTGATGGGGCCGAATGGCTCGGGCAAAAGCACGCTTGGCTATGCCATCATGGGGCATCCGTCCTACGAGGTCACGGCCGGCACGATCGAACTCGTGGCCGCCGACGGCTCGCGTCGCGATCTGCTGGGGATGGAACCCGACGAGCGGGCCCGGGCGGGCGTGTTTCTCGCCTTCCAGCGGCCGATGTCGATCCCCGGCGTGCGGGTGGCCGAATTTCTCCGCCACTCGGTGACCAACGTCCGCAACCCCGACCGCAAGGAAGGGGAAGAGTTGATGCCGATGAAGGAGTTCCGGGCGGAGTTGAAGGCCAAGATGGCCGAGTTGTCGATGGATCCCGAGTTCGCCCGCCGCTACGTCAACGACGGGTTCTCCGGCGGTGAGATGAAGCGGGCCGAAATCCTCCAGTTGGCGATGCTGCGGCCGAAGTTCGCGATCCTCGATGAGACCGACAGCGGCCTCGACGCAGATGCGGTGCGGCTGGCGAGCGAAAGCATCGCACGGATCGGCGGTGCCGAGATGGGCATCCTGATCATCACCCACCACGAACAACTGCTCGAGCACAACATCCCGCTCAAGACCCACGTCATGCTCGGCGGCCGGATCGTCGAGTCGGGCGGCCCCGAACTGGCCGCCGAACTCCACAAGAAGGGCTACGAGCGGATTCGGGTCGCCTACCCCGATGCGGCGGCGGCGGAACGGGCGATGATCGAAGAGAAGCAGGCGGCGCCCGCCTGACACGGAGAGCAACCATGGCCACTGGCCTCGACGAATCCTCGACGCTCGCGCTGGGCGAGATCAACAAATACGACTTCCGCACCGACACGCCGGCGGTGTTCAAGGCCCGCAAGGGCCTCGACGCCGACATCGTGACCCAGATTTCGGAGATGAAGCGGGAGCCGGCGTGGATGCGGGACTTCCGGCTCAAGTCGCTCGAGATCTTCGAGTCGAAGCCGATGCCCAACTGGGGCGGCCGGATCGGCGTCGATTTCCAGGACATCTACTACTACCTCAAGCCCGCCGAGCAGCAGGGGAAGACCTGGGAAGAAGTGCCCGACGCCATCAAGCAGACGTTCGACAGGCTCGGCATTCCCGAGGCGGAGCGGAAGTTTCTCGCCGGCGTGAAGGCCCAGTTCGAGAGCGAGGTGGTCTATGGGTCGCTGCAGGAGGATCTCGCCAAGAAGGGCGTGATCTTCACCGACACCGACACCGCGGTCCGTGAGCACTCGGACCTCCTGCGGCAGTATTTCGGCACGATCATCCCGCCCACCGACAACAAGTTCGCGGCGTTGAACTCGGCGGTCTGGTCAGGGGGCTCCTTCATCTACGTCCCCAAGGGCGTGCACATCGAGTTTCCGCTGCAGGCCTATTTCCGCATCAATGCGGAGAGCATGGGGCAGTTCGAGCGCACGCTCATCATCGTGGACGAGGGTGCGCAGGTGCACTACGTCGAGGGCTGCACCGCCCCGATGTATTCCACGGAGAGCCTCCACTCGGCCGTGGTGGAGATCGTGGTCAAGAAGCAGGGCCGTTGCCGCTACACCAC
>CAIXGY010000161.1 GCA_903919035.1 uncultured Planctomycetaceae bacterium
CTTTGCCGCCGTCTTCGCGGCCGCCGCCTGAGACTGTGCCGGAGCCGGTTTGGTCGCCATGGATTCAGGTCACCCCGATGCCCTTGAGCGCCATCTGCAGGGCCTCGCGGTTGGGAGCGATCTCGAGGGCGTCGTTGCGGTCGATCAACTCCTGATCGACGAGGCTCCGCAGGCTCATCGTGAAGTCCTGCATCCCGTCGCGGGCCGACTTCTTGATGTGGTCGGCGAGTTGGTGGTCGAGTCCCTCGAGCACGTACTTCCGCACGAGCGCGTCGAAGAACATCAGCTCCACGACCGGCACGCGACTCACGCCGGGCCGCGTCGACTTGAGCAGCTTCTGGGCCACGATGCCCTTCATGTTGAAGGCGATGGCGCTGCGGATGGCCGCATGCTCCTCCTGCGGAAACAGGTCGAGGATGCGGGTGATCGTGCTCGGGGCGTTGGACGCGTGGATCGTGCCGAACACCAGGTGGCCCGTCTCGGCCGCATGGATCGCGGTCTTGAACGTCTCCACGTCGCGCATCTCGCCGACCACGATGATGTCGGGATCCTCGCGGACGGCGTGCTTCATGCCGATCTCGAAGGTCCGCACGTCGGTGCCGACTTCGCGCTGGTTGATGAGGCACTTGTCCTCGGTGTAGACGAACTCGATCGGATCCTCGAGCGTGAGGATGTGCTTGCGGTAGGTCTGGTTGATGTAGTTGAGCATCGATCCGATGGTCGTGCTCTTGCCCGATCCCGTCACGCCGGCCAGCAGCACCATGCCCTGGTCGAGTTGACAGAGCCGCTCGATCGCCGGGGGCAAAAACAGCCCCTTGAAGTCGGGAATGGTGTTGTTCACCCGGCGGGCGACCAGGCCGAGCGACCCCTGCTGGTAAAGAAGGTTCACGCGAAACCGCCACCGCGTGCCGTCGACCTCGCAGGTGTGGGCGAAGTCGGCGCCGCCGTCGACCTCGAGGATCTTCCGCTGCCGCTCGTCGAGCATCGGCAGGCACAGCCGTCGCATCTGCTCGTCGTCGATCTTCGCCGCCTTGAGCGGCTGGAGCGCGCCCTTCACCCGCAGGAACGGCGGCTGCCCGACCTTCAGGTGGAGGTCGCTGCCGCTGAGCTTGACGAGGGCCTCGAAGAGCCGGTCGATCTCGAGCGGCCCGCGCGGTCCTTGCGACGCGCGGACGCCGGTCGGCGCACCGTTCTCCGGCGGAGATTCGGTCGTGGCCATGGCGGGAGGGAGGAGGGCGGGGAAAACGGAAGGGGACGAATCACCGGGCCGGGGGTCGCACCGGAATGCCCCGTGCCGCGAACAGTCGCTTCACCTCAGGAATCGTACACTCCCCGAAGTGGAAGATGCCAGCGGCCAGCGCGGCGTCCGCTCCGCCGAGCGTGACCGCATCGGCGAGGTGTTCCGGCCGGCCGGCACCGCCGCTGGCCACCACGGGAATGCCCACCGCCCCACTGACGGCCGCGGTGATCTCGAGGTCGTAGCCGTCGCGGGTGCCGTCGCGATCCATGCAGGTCAGCACGATCTCGCCGGCCCCCAGCGCCTCGACGCGGCGGGCCCAGGCGACGGCCTCGAGGCCCGTCGGCACCCGTCCGCCGTTCACGAACACCTCCCAGACCTCGTAGCCGTCGCGCACGACCCGCTTGGGGTCGATGTTCACCACCGTGGCGCAACTGCCGAGCCGGTCGGCCACCGCGGTCACGAGTTCCGGCGTGCGCACGGCCGCCGAATTGATGCTCACCTTCTCGGCGCCCGCCTGCACGAGCCGCGCCGCATCGTCGAGCGTGCGGATGCCGCCCCCCACCGTGAACGGCATGTAGATCGCCTCGGCCACGCGGCGGACCATGTCGAGCACGATGTCACGCCCCTCATGGCTCGCCGTGATGTCGAGGAACACGAGCTCGTCGGCCCCTTCGGCCTCGTAGCGGGCCGCCACCTCCACCGGGTCTCCCGCATCGGCGAGCTCGAGGAAGCGCGTGCCCTTCACGACCCGGCCGCGGTCGACGTCGAGGCAGGGAATGATCCGCTTGGCGAGGCTCATCGGGGCCGCGAAATCCGCCCCTCGTCGGGGCTCGACGCGGTGGCGTAGAGCCGGCGGGGCCTCCGCCCCGCGAGGAACGCCTGCCGGCCGGCGACGCACGCGGCCCGCATCGCGCGGGCCATCCGCACAGGATCGGCGGCGTGGGCGATGGCCGTGTTCAAGAGCACTCCATCCACGCCGAGTTCCATCGCGGCGGCGACATCGCTGGCCGTGCCCACGCCCGCGTCGACGATGACGGGGTAGCCCGGATCCCCGTCCTTGAGATACTCCAGGCAGATCCGGAGGTTGTTGGCGTTGAGGATGCCCTGCCCCGATCCGATCGGGCTGCCCGCCGGCATCACGCTCGCCGCCCCGAGATCCTTCAAGCGCTTGGCCACGACGGGATCGTCGCTCGTGTAGACGAGCACGGTGAAGCCGTCGGAGACGAGTTCGGCCGTGGCCTCGAGCGTGCCGACGGGGTCGGGCAAGAGCGTCTTTGGGTCGCCGAGCACCTCGAGCTTCACCCACTCGGATCCCGGATTCCCCAGATCCCGCAGGAGTTCGCGACCGAGACGGGCCACGCGGACGGCATCGGCCGCCGTGAAACAGCCCGCCGTGTTCGGCAGGAGTGTGAATCGGGCTGGATCGAGATGGTCGAGGATGTTCTCGCCGGCCGCATTCACGAGCCGCTCGCGACGGACGGCCACCGTCACGCAATCCGCACCCGACGCTTCCAGGCAGCGGGCCATCTCGGCGTAGGTCGCGTACTTGCCCGTGCCGACCACGAGGCGGCTCGTGAGCGCGACGCCGCCGACCCGCAACGGTTCGTCGTCGGCCGGTAGGCCGACTGGCGTGGATGTCGAAGTCTTCGCCGTGGCAGGTGTCATCCGTTCGCTCCGCTTCAACCGCCGCCCACGAGCGTGACGATCTCCAGGCGGTCTCCGTCGTGCAGCATACACGCAGAGAGTTCGCGCCGCGGCACCACCCGCTCGTTCACCTCGACGGCCACCGGGCGGCCGGCAAGGCCGAGTTCGGCGACCACGTCGAGCGCCGACGTGCCTGCCGCCACGGCTCGCCGCTCGCCGTTGACGGTGATGGCGGGATCCAACCGTTCGCTCGGGCCGCTCACTTCATCTTCCCGCCGCGGGGCGTGGCCTTGTCCAGTGGCACGAACTGGCTGGTCGTCGGCGCTCCGCCCGCGGCCTGCTGGGCGTTCCACGGGATGCCGTAGGCCACGGTCACGCCAGTCAGGGCGTCGGTCACGTAGAGCACCGACCCAGCCATGGTGTTTCCGGCGGTGCCGCCGAAATCGGCCAGACCTGAGGTCAGCAGAAACCTGGGTCCCTTCACCTTGCCGGGCTTGAAACCGAGATCCTCGAGCACGTTGGACCGGTAGGTCGTGGCGAATGTCGCCGTGCCGCGGTTGAGCACGCCGCCGGTGAGGTCGCCAGTCTCGAAGTCGAGCAGGAACAGGCCCTCCACCCCGTCACTCATCGCGGCCGTGCAGGCGGCGAACGAATCGTCGGCGGCGGCGGTGGCGGCGAAGACCCGCTCCACCCGCGGACTCTGCGCCAGCCGGCCCGCGCCGAAGCCGGCGCCGAACACGATGGCGGCCGCGATGATCGGCACGATCTGCCGAGTCTCGATGATGCCGGACATGGGATGATGCTCCACAGGCTGGGTGGCGGGGCCCGATGCCCACAGTCTACAGCCCCGCGGGAGCCGAGGTGGTCTGGCTGACGCAGTTTCCAGGGCGCGGGCCGAGGCCCTGGTCCGCGCCCGCAGACGTCGCCCCGGCGGCGAGGGTATGACATGGGGCCACGGCGCGGAGGAGAAATCGCATGTCACGGACACAGGGCTATCTCGGGATCGATGCCGGCACGCAGGGCGTGACGGTGATCTTCGTCGACGAGGCGATGCGGGTGCTCGCCCATGGCGACGGCGCCTACGGCATGGTGCCGGGCCTCGGCGCGGAGTGCTACGAGCAGCGGCCCGGAGATTGGGAAGCGGCGCTCGCGGCCGCGATGGCCGATCTGCGCAGGAGGCTCGCGGGCGTCGAGATGGAGGTCCGTGCGATCGGGATCGCGGGCCAGATGCATGGCGAGGTGCTCGTCGACGGCACGGGGGCCGCGCTCGGGCCGGCGCGGCTGTGGTGCGACGGCCGCAACGAGCCCGAGGGACACGAACTCACGGAACTGTTTCGCACCAAGATCCCCAAGCGACTCACCGTGGCCCGCTGGCTGTGGACGATCCGCAACCGGCCGGAACTCGCGGCCCGGGTGGCACGGATCACGACGCCGGCGGGCTGGCTCGCGCGGCTGCTCACGGGCCGCTGGACGCTCGGCATCGGCGACGCGTCGGGAATGTTTCCCATCGCCGCCGACGGCTTCGACTACGACGCCCGCCTCGTCGCCGATTTCGACGCGCTGGTGGCCCGCCTCCCGGCGGCGCCCCGCGTGCCGCCGCTGGGCGATCTCCTTCCCGAGGTGCGGCTCGCCGGCGGCGACGGTGGCTCGCTCGACGCCCGCGGCGCCGCGCTCCTCGGCCTGCCGCAGGGCATCCCGGTGGCGCCGGCCGAGGGCGACCAGCCGGCGGCCCTGGCCGGCTCGCTCATCGGCTCGCCCGGCATGGTGTCGGTGAGCTTCGGCACGAGCGTGTGTGCCAACGCCGTGGGGGACCGGCCGTTCCGCGGCGTGGATCGCGGCATCGATCACTTCCGCGCGGTGGACGGCCGGCCCATCAACATGGTGTTCCTCCGCAACGGCACCACCGCCATGAACGCCGTCGTGGAGATGTTCGGCAAGGTCAATGGCTCTGGCCGCGGCGACGCCTTCGCCACGGTCATGCCGCTCGTGCCCGGGGCCGCGGACGACTGCGGTGGCCTGGCCGCCCTGCCCTTCATGGACGACGAGCCGGGCCTCGGTGTCTCCCGGGGCGGCTCGGCCTGCCTCGTGGGCCTCACCGCCGCGAACGCCACCCCCGGCAACGCCGCGAAGGCGATGCTCCTGGCCACGATGTTCAACCTGCGGATCGGCAGCGACGCCCTCGATGCGCAGGGCTTTCCACGGTCTGAAATCGTGCTCACCGGCGGCCTCGTGAAGACTCCGGCGCTCGGCCAACTCCTCGCCGACGTGTTCGCGACGCCGGTCGTGGTCCGCGACGGCGCCGTCGAGGGCACGGCCTGTGGCGCGGCCCTGCTCGCGAAGCACCGAGACGCAACGCTCGCCCACGAAGCCCCCTCGTGGCCCGACTTCCTCGCAGCCCACGCCTCGGGCACGGCCACGCGGTTCAGCCCGCGACCCGCATCGGTGGCCATGCTCGCCACAGGCTGCGACCGTCACCGCGCGCTCGTGGCGCTCCATGCGCAGTTGGCGGACGCGGGCACGTAATGTGGGCCGCACTTGATCCGCATGCATCAACGCGCCTGTCCCGGCGTGGTGGATGCCCGTGCCGTCTCGCTCGGACGTTCGCGACGGGCTTCGTGCCCGTCGCTCACTCGATGCTGGCCTCGCTTCGCAATCCGTGCTGCGCTCGGCCAGCAACGCCGGCTCGACGGCACGGGCATCCCCCACGCCTCGCCCCATGGAAGCGAGCAAGGATCGGGTCTTCCCATCCCCGCGAGACGGCGCGAGCCGGGCCGCCTGCGGCCGAAGTGCGAGCCGGATTAGACTTCGGGCATGGACGCTCCCGCATCGACCGCCCGCGATCCGGCGCTGACGACGCCGCTCGAGCGGCTGCCGGGCGTGGGGACCGCCCGGGCGCAGCGGCTCGCGAAACTCGGGCTCGTCACCGTTCGTGACGCGCTGCTGCACTTTCCCCGCGAATATCGGGATTTTTCCGGGGCCCATGCCGTCGCCGACCTCCGCGAGGGGGAGCATGCGTCGCTCGTGGGCACGGTGGCCGCCGTCGATTCCCGCACGACGGCCGCGGGCCGCGCGATGCTCACCGTGACCCTCGACACGGGTGGGGGCCGCGTCCGCGCGGTGTGGTTCAACATGCCGTTCCTCGCGAAGCGGTTCGCAGCCGGCATGCGGGTGGTCGTCGCCGGGCAACCGCGGCGGGCGCGGGCGGCGTGGGAATTTTCGCACCCTGATGTCCGCTGGCTGGCGGCGGGCGAAGACGCGGCCGGCTCCGACTGGCTGGCCGTCTACCCGCTCGCCGAGGGCGTGCAGCAGTCGCACGTGCGGCTCGCCGTGCAGGCGGCCCTCGACCACGCCGCCGACGCCTGGCCCGAGGCCTTTCCCGCCGGGTTGCTCGCGGCGAAAGGCTTGCTCCCCATCGGCCGGGCGATCCGCGACATCCATCGCCCAGGCGCGCGGGAATCGATCGACGCGGCCCGCCGCCGGTTCGTCTATCAGGAACTGTTCATGCTGCAACTCGCGCTGCGCATGCATCGCAGCCGGCAGCGGGAGCGACATGCGGCACCGGCGCTCGCGGTCGATTCGCGACTCGACGGCCGGATCCGGGCCCGCTTTGCCTTCGAGTTCACCGCCGCCCAGAAGCGGGTGTGCGCCGAGATCGCCGCCGACCTCGCCCGGCCCGAACCGATGAACCGGCTCGTCCAGGGGGACGTGGGCAGCGGCAAGACCGCGATCGCGGTCTACGCCATGCTCGCGACGGTTGGCACGACCGTGAAGGTGCCGGCCGCGGCCGGCGGCGAGCCGCAGCCGCTCCTCGGGCCCGACGGCAAGCCGGAACGGTACCAGGCGGCGCTCATGGCCCCCACGGAGTTGCTGGCCCGGCAGCACGCCGCCACGCTCGGGAGGATGCTCGCCGGCAGCGGCGTGGAGGTCCAGTTGCTCGTCGGCGGCCAGCCGGCGAAGCGACGGGAGCGGATCCTCGCGCGAATCGCCGCCGGTCAGGTGGGGATCGTCGTCGGCACGCAGGCGCTCGTGTCCGGGCAGGCGCGGTTCAGGCATCTCGCGGTCGTCGTCATCGACGAGCAGCACCGCTTCGGCGTGCTCCAGCGAGCGATCCTCCAGCAGGGGCAGGCCGAGCCGCACACGCTCGTCATGACGGCCACCCCGATTCCCCGGACGATCGCCCACGCGGTCTACGGCGACCTCGACGTGTCGGTGCTCGACGAGCAGCCGCCGGGCCGCCGTCCCGTGGCCACCTACCGCGTGGCGGCGGCCGACCTCGACCGCTGGTGGGAGTTTTTCCGCAAGAAACTCCGGGAGGGGCGGCGTGGCTACGTGGTCGTGCCGGCGGTCGAGGAGTCGAGCCGGGGGCTCGCGAGCATCTCCAGTGCGTTCGAGGAGCTCGCCAACGGTCCACTGGAGGCCTTCCGGATCGGACTCGTGCACGGTCGCCTCAAGCCGGCCGCGAAGGATGCCGTGATGGAGGATTTTCGCACCGGCAGAATCGATGTCATCGTGGCCACGAGCGTCATCGAAGTCGGCATCGACGTGCCCGAGGCGACGATCATGACGATCCTCGACGCCGAGTCGTTCGGCCTCGCGCAGCTCCACCAGTTGCGCGGCCGCGTGGCCCGCGGTGGCGTGCAGGGAATCTGCGGCGCGGTCACGGCGGCTGCCGACCTCCCGCATCCGCGGGTCGACGCCTTCGTGGCGACGACCGATGGCTTCGCGCTGGCGGAGCAGGATCTGCTGCTCCGCGGCCCGGGTGATCTCGTGGGCACGCGGCAGAGCGGCGCGCCGCCGCTCTACCTGGCCGACCTGTTGCGCGATGGCTCGATCGTGGCCGAGGCCCGTCGGGACGCGCTCGACTTCTTCGACCGAGATCCGCTCCTTGCGGCACCGGCCCATGCCCATCTGCGGCGGGTCATCCTCGACCGTTGGGGCCCGACCCTGGGCCTCGGCCAGATCGGCTGACACGGATTCCACGTGATCCTCGCGCGGAGGGAGGCATCTCGTTGGCAGCCGACCTGTGAGCCCAACCGGCTTGGGTCTGCCCACACTCTCTCGCGGGACGTTCGCCTTTGCCCGACCGATCCACCTGCGGCGGATCGGTGCCCGGCTTCGGCTCTCTGCATGTCCGCTGCGCTCCGGCATCCATGCCTGTGCTTGCTTCCATAGCCCCGCTCGAGGGGCTGGGCAGACCCGATCCTTCCTCGCTTCCATGGGGCGAGGCACGGGCATCCCCTGCGCCGGGACAGGCGCGGTGACGCGCGAGGATCAGGCGTGAGCCGTATTACTCGGGCCTGCGGAGTTCGCCGGCCGTGGCCCTGAGCATCTGGTCGCGAGCCCGCCGGATGAAATCGGCGACCACCAGACGGACGGTGGCTTCGGAGCCATTCGTCGCGTCCAGCAACCGCAACCGGCGGGCCGCGGCCTCCACGATCTGCACGGGATCGCATTCGCCGGCGGCCAGGCCGAGGAGCTCGTGTGGCTCCGCGATCTCGACCGGGGCCACATCGTCCGCGACGAGCATGAGTTTGCCTCCTCTGTGGACACCGGCACGGCGCCGCTACAAAGAAAGGCGAAAGCGGAGCCCGGGAGGGGAAGCGGCGAAGAAAAAATTCTCGAAAAGCCGTCGCCGATTCGCGAAATCCCCCACAATCCAGGCCCGGAGGCACCCCCCGAGTCCCCCCATGAACGACTCTCCGGCTCTCGCCGAATGCGTCGCTCGTCTGGCGGCCGGCGACCTCGCCGCCCGTGACCAGATCATCGCCCTGTGCGGCGAACGGCTGCGGGCAATCGCCCATCGAATGCTGGGCCGGTTTCCAGCCGTCCGCCGCGAGGCCGACACCGACGACGTCGTCCAAAATGCCTCTCTGCGTCTCCATCGCGCGCTCGGCGATCTCGCGGCCGCGGGCGAGTCGCCCCGGTCACTCGTGGCCCTTGCGACCACCCAGGTGCGTCGGGAATTGCTCGACCTGGCCCGCCGACAGACGGGCCCCGAGAGCTGGGCGGCGAACCACGACACCAACGCGATGCCGGACGTGCCGGGCCGGCTCCGTGTGGACGAGGCCGGTGCTCCGCAGGAACGATTCGACCGCTGGGAGGCGTTTCACGCGGCCATCGACGGGCTGCCCGCCGAGGAGCGCGAGGTCGTCCACCTCGCATGGTATCTGGGCGCCGACCAGCGAACGATCGCCGCCCTCGTGGGCTGCAGCACACGAACCGTGAAGGCCCGCTGGCAGAGCGCCCGCGGTCGGATCGCGGCGGCACTGGATGGCGAGCGGCCGGAATGAGCCGGGTCAGTCGGCGTGACGGCGGAGGACGAGTGTCGGCATCATCCCGTTGTCGGGCTGGCTCCGCAGAAACTGCGCGTAGTGCACGCGGTTGCGATTGTACGACCTCGATTCGAACAGCCGGGCCCGGATGAACACCGTCCGCGAGCCCCGCACTGCGGCGGTCGCCCCCGGATCGTCGCGGCGGGGTGGGCTCGTCGGTGTGGAACTGGCCAGTGGTGTCCAGTGCTCGCCGTCGGGCGACACATCGAGATGCACCTCTGCGGCCGGATCGAAGACGGCGTCGGCGTGTTCGTTCCAGGCGTCGACGCGGATCTCGGCAAACGAGGCGTCGGCGACGCGGAACGGGCTCTCGATCCGGTAGATCACCTCGCCCCATGTCCCGGGCCGCTCCGGCGCCCAGTAGGCGATCTGCCCGAACGGTTCGCGGTACACCCGGGCACCCGTAGCCAGCGCGAGTTCGCGACCGGACGCATCGCGCAGGTCGAACCGCACCGTGTGCACCGCCGGCCCGGTCGGCCTCAGGGCCATCCACACGCCGACGGCGGCCGGCAGACCACACCCCGCGGCGACGAGGAGCCGTCTCGGCAGGGATCCCGTCCCGGTCGACGCGCCTCCGGCGCGCAGGGCTGCCGCGAGTTCGGCGGCGTCGGCGAATCGGGCCGCAGGGTTCTTGGCCAGGCAACGGCCCACGATCCGCTCGACGTAGCGGGGCACCTCGGGTGCGATCCGCCGGAGTGACGGCGGCACCTGTCGGCGGATGATCCGCTCGGCCTCGGCCGGGCTGCGACCGTCGAGATCGTAGGGGGGGCGTCCCGTCAGCAGTTCGTGGAGGATCACGCCAAGTGCATAGACGTCGGAGCGGGCGTCGGCCCGGCCGCCGCCGGACGGAAGCTGCTCGGGGCTCGTGTAGCGGAGCGTGCCCAGGAACTGGCCCGTCGTGGTCAGTCCGCCTCCATCCGCACCAGCTTCGACGCAGCGAGCCACGCCGAAGTCGATGACCCGCGGCCGGCCGGCTTCGTCGACGAGCACGTTGCCCGGCTTGAGATCGCGATGGACGACGCCACGGGCGTGGCCGGCGGCGACCGCGTCGCAGACTTCCGTCACGAGCGCGACACGGGCGGCATGGTCGAGGCCGGCTGCGGCGGAGTGGGCCACGATCGAGCGGGCGCCGGGAACGAGTTCCATGACCAGATAGGGCAGCGACGTGCCGAGCACGTCGCACGTTCCGGCCGCGTGGATGCGGGCCACGCCGGGATGATCGAGCCGGCCGAGGATGTCGGCCTCTTGGCGGAAACGCCGGCGGGCCTCCGCGCCGCCGAAAACGGGCCGGAGCACCTTTACCGCCACCGGTCGCGCAGGCTGCTCCTGCCAGCCCTCGTACACGCGGCCCATGCCGCCCTCGGCCAGCAGGCGCACGAGGCGGACGCCCCCCACGATCATGCCGGGCAGGGGATCACGCTCGACGGGTGGCCGAGGCAATCCCGCGGCTGCCGACAGGCCGCCCAGGTCGCACGAAGAATCGTCGAACGCGCGGCTGTGCGTGTCGCGATCGACCCCCGAGGGCGGCGGATCCGTGCGGACGGATGCTGGGGCTGGCTGGTGGTCGGGGCTCTGTTCCACAGGGACACCTGGCGGGAGCCACCAGTGTCCCGTGCTTCCGTCTCACCCGCCAGTGGCCAGCCGCTCTGCGGACCGCCAGACCCCGCCGGAGCGCTCGACGCGATGGTACAGCGTGTCGCGTTCAACCGGCTCGCGGCCCGCCTCCCGGATCAGCCGGCGAATCTCGTCGACGGACAGCACCTCCGGGGTCGTGGCACCGGCGTCGTGGTAGATGAGTTCATGCCGAACCGTGCCGTCGAGGTCGTCGGCGCCGTAGGCCAGGGCCGCCTGGGCCGTGCCGATCCCGAGCATGATCCAGTAGGCCTTGAGGTGGTCGAAGTTGTCGAGCACGAGCCGGGAGATCGCCATCGTCCGCAGGCTCATGGCAGCCGTGGGTTTCGGGATGTGGGACAGCCGCGTGTTGTCGGGATGGAACGCCAGGGGGATGAACGTTTGGAAGCCCCCGGTCTCGTCCTGGAGATCGCGAAGCCGCAGGAGGTGATCGGTCCGGTGGAACGCATTTTCGATATGACCGTAGAGCATCGTCGCATTGCTGCGAAGCCCGAGTTCATGGGCCGTGCGGTGGATCTCGAACCACTCCTTCGTGTCGGCCTTGTGCTCGCAGATCTTGTCGCGGACCTCGGGATGAAAGATTTCCGCGCCGCCGCCAGGCAGGCTGCCGAGGCCGGCGTCCTTCATCTCCACGAGAATGTCGCGGATGCTCCGCTTCGTCAGGTGGCAGAACCAGTTGATCTCGACCGGCGTCCAGGCCTTGAGGTGCAGGGCGGGAAACGCGGCGTGGAGCAGCCGGACGACGTTCAGATACCAGTCGTAGTCCTTTTGGTGGTGGAGCCCGCCGACGATGTGCATCTCGGTCGAGCCGGCATCGACTGCCTCCTGGCCGCGGGCCAGGATCTGGTCGTCGCTCATCACGTAGCCGCGGGCCTCCCGCAGGTCGGCGCGGAAGGCGCAGAAGGTGCAGCGGTAGACGCAGACGTTCGTCGGATTCAGGTGGGTGTTGATGTTGTAGAAGGCGCGGTTGCCATTCTTGCGCTCCCGCACCAGGTTCGCGAGTTCACCCAGTTCGTGCAGCGAGACCCGCTCGCTCCACAGCGATTCGGCTTCGGCTGCGTCGAGGCGCACGCCGGCCTCGACCTTCTCGCGGATGACATCGAGCGATGGCGCGACGGCGCGGATCATGGCGAACCTCTGGAATGGGGCTACTCATGGAACCGCAGCCCCGGGGATTTGGCAACCGCCATCCCCGTCACCACCGCAGATCCGCGGCAATCGCGGCCAGCAGCACCATGCCGATCGCCGCGTTGGCCGTGAAAAACGCCTGGTTCACCCGCGAAAGGTCGTCGGGCCGGACGAGCGAGTGTTCCCAGACGAGCAGGCCCGCGATGGCGATCCAGGCGCCCAGGTAGATCCAGCCCAGTTCTGGCACGACGAGCGGCACGAGCGCCAGCAGCGCGAGCGTCACGGCGTGGAGCCACTTCGCGGTGCGCAGGGCCCGAGACACGCCGATCCGGGCCGGCACGCTGTGGAGCCCGTGGGCCGCGTCGAAGGCCGCGTCTTGGCAGGCGTAGATGATGTCGAAGCCCGCCACCCAGGCGGTCACGGCCAGCCCCAGGATGGCCGCGGGCAGTCCGTCGGCGGGATCGCGGAGCAGTGTCTGCCCGCGGAGGGCGATCCAGGCGGCGACCGGCGCCAGGCCGAGCGCGACCCCGAGCCAGACGTGCGCCAGGGCCGTGAATCGTTTCGCATAACTGTACCCGAGCAGCCAGGCCAGCACGGGAAGCGACAGCAGGAGCGGCAGTCGGTTGGGCAGGAACAGGAGCGTGGCCGCCACGAACACCGCCGACGAGATGACGACGAGGCCGAGCACCCGTGCGGCCGAGATGTCTCCCCGGGGCAGGTGGCGGGAGGCCGTCCGCGGATTGGCCGCGTCGATCGTGCGATCGGCGAGCCGGTTGAATGCCATCGCGGCCGTTCGTGCCGACACCATGCAAAGCAGCATGCCGGCCACTGGGCGGAGCCAGGTCGCCGGCTCCGCGGGCACGATCCCGCCGGCGCCTTCCCGGTTCACTGCCACGAGCGCGGCCATCGCGGCGAACGGGAGCGCGAAAATCGTGTGGCTGAACCGCACGAGTTCGAGGTAGGTGCGGAGCGTCGCGGCCATCAGGAGGGCGTGCCCCACCGCCGCACGAGCGTGTGCGTCACGCCGAGCTGGTCGCAAATCCGTGCCACCACGAAGTCGACGAGGTCGGCCATCGTCTTCGCGCCGTGGTAGAAGCCGGGCGCAGCCGGCAACACGACGGCACCGGCTTCGTGAATCGCCTGCATGTTCCTGAGTTGGGGCAGCGAAAGCGGCGTCTCCCGCGGCACCACCACGAGTTTCCGTCGCTCCTTGAGATGCACCTCGGCGGCGCGATGGACGAGGTTCTCGCCCTGCGCGTGGGCGACGGCGGCGAGCGTGCTGCCGCTGCACGGGCAGATCACCATGGCGGCCGTCAGGAACGAGCCGCTGGCGATCGGCGCCATGAGATTCTTGTAATGGTGGTAGACGAGGCGGCCCGCGGTGGGCGGGGTCAGGCCGAGAAACGTCGTCGCGTCGAAGCGGTCGAGATCCACGTGGCGGCCGACTTCGGTGGCCAGCACGGCCTGGCCCGACGGGCTCACCGCCAGGTGCACCTCCCGGCCCGCCGCCAGCAGCACCTCGAGCAGCCGCACGCCGTAGGGTGCGCCAGAAGCCCCGGTGAAGCCGAGCACGATCGGGAGCGCGGGATCAGGGTGCACGGTGCGTCAGGCTCCACGGCGGCAGAGGTAGAGCGTGGCGATGCCGAGCGTGAGCGGCACGAGTTCGACTCGGTCGAAGCCCGCCGACCGGATCAGGGCTGCGAGCGACTCGCCGGAGGGAAATTCCTCGACGCTGCGATTGAGGTAGGTGTAGGCGTCGGAGGCGTTGCGGGCCACCGTGTTGCCGACCGCCGGCAGCACCCGCCGGAAGTACCACAAATAGAAGCCGCGGACGAGGCGGTTGCGAGGCAGCGAGAACTCCAGGATCGCGAGCGTGCCGCCCGGCCTGCACACGCGGGCCATCTCGGCGAGGCCGCGGCTCGTGTCGGCGATGTTCCGCAGGCCGAAGGCGACCGTGACGAGATCGAACGACGCCGCCGGGAACGGGAGATCCTGGGCATCGGCCTCGACCCACTCGACGGGGAGGCCGGCCCGCCGTGACTTGTCGACGCCGCGGTCGAGCATCGGCCGGCAGAAATCGCTCGCCACGATGCGCACTCCCGGTCCTGCGGCCCGCGCGTAGGCCAGGGCGAGGTCGCCGGTGCCGGTGCAGACGTCGAGAATCGCGCCACCCGGCGGCGGCGGCGGCGCCCGACGGACGGTGGTCCTGCGCCAGAGCACGTCGATCCCGCCGGAGAGCAGACGGTTGACGAGGTCGTAGCGGGGCGCGATCTCCGCGAACATCCCGCGAACGCGGCCGCCGCTCTTGTCGACCACGGCCGGGGCGGCCAGCGTCGGGGAGGATGAAGTCACGGGTCGGTTCCCGGGGGATCGGAGCTACGTCATCGTAGGCGGGGCATGGGCGTCGCGGGAGGGCAGCCGCACCGCGGGGCGTGGGAGAGGCAGAAACCCGCCGTCGGGTCATCGACGCGCTGCAGGAACACCCACGCATCGCCGTCTGCGCCGTCTCGAGGGGCTGGGCAGACCCGATCCTTCCGCGCTTCCGTGGGGCGAGGCGGCGGGGATGCCCGTGCCGTCGAGCCGGCGTTGCTGGCCGAGCGCAGCGCAGGATTGCGAAGCGCGGGCAGCATCGAGTGAGCGACGGGCACGACGCCCGTCGCGAACGTCCGAGCGAGA
>CAIXGY010000162.1 GCA_903919035.1 uncultured Planctomycetaceae bacterium
CGGTGGAGCCGGCGCCAGGCGGACCCACGCGAGCCTCGCGCGTGACCGGCGTCGGGTATGCCCATCCCCTCGAGACGGCGTAAGTCGGGCACCGTTCCGCCGCAGGCGGATTGATCGGCTCCGCCGCAGGCGGATTGATCGGCGCAGGCCATGGATGCCGGATTGCCGTAGGAGGACCATCGTCACTGCTATGATGCAGGCGGGGCGTTTGACGACAACTCGGGTACTACCCGCCGCACGACAGGTCCGCCGAGGTTCGTCATGACACACGATGATCGCCGCAGCATCCGTTTTCCGATCGGGATGAAGTGCGCGTACCGCCTGCATGGAGTCGTGACGCCGCCGTCGGCCGCCACGATGACCGACGTGTCGCGTCAGGGATGTTCGTTGGAGACGACCGACGACATCGGGCAGCCGTCGGAACAGATCGACATTCACTTCACCGTTCCCGCCACGTCGACCGGGGCGGTGCTCGTCGGGAAGGTGGTGCACCGGATGCGGCATGCGTTGGGCTGGACGTTGGGAGTGACTTTCGCGGAGATCGATCCGGCCGTGAAATGGGAACTCCTGGCAGACGCCTACCGGCATTGGCATGCGGAACACGTCGCGGCCGATCAGGGGCGTGCCTCTCCCTCGTGAGTTCGGGATCCCGCGTCGAGGCGACGAGTCATGAAGTCCCCGCCGCTTTCCGATGCAGACACCGGGCGAGGGCTGCCCGTGACGATGCCGGAGAAGGCTGATGGGCCGGGGGCAGACGTCGACATCGACGTCGAGATCACCGACATGGTCTCGCTGGCGCTGGAAACCTGCCAGGTGCCGTGGGCCGCTCTGATCCTCCGGCAGGGGCGGCGCCTGTGGACTGCCCGGGCTCCTGGTTCCACATTCGCGCCACACGACGCGCCTTCGTTGTGCTCGCAGGTGTCCGTCGATGGGGCCGCGTTCGAGGTGGCCGACGCGCGGCACGATCCGCGGGTCGCCGCCGGCATCATCGTGACCGGGGGGGATGAGGTCCGGTTTTGCGCGGGAGTGCCGGTGGTGGCCGGGGCGGCCGTGATCGGGACGCTCGCCGTGATGGGGCCGGAGCCGAAGTGCCTGACCGAGGGCCAGCGCCGAGTGCTCGGATCGCTGGCCCGCCACGCCGGCCGAATGCTCGCCGGGGTCGATGCTCGGGGCCGCGAACAGATGCTCCTGCGGGATCTTCACGACCAAAGCGACCTCAGTCGATCGATGATCGAAGCGGCCGGCGAGGCGATCATTTCGGCGGACCTGGAGGGAATCATCCGGAGCTTCAATCCGGCGGCGGAGCGACTCCTCGGGTACACCGCTGCCGAAGCGGTGGGCCGCTTGCCCGTGTACGTGCTCCACGATCCCGCCGAAGTCCGCGGTGCCGTCGAGCGAATCTCGCGGGCGGAGGGACGCGACTGCGAGCCGTTCGAGGCCTTGGCGCTCCCCGTGCAGCGTGAGTCGATCGTCAGCCAGGAGTGGACCTATGTGCGGAAGGACGGCAGCCATGTTCCGGTGCATCTGACGATCTCGACCCGGCGCAACGCCGCCGGGCAGCCGACGGGCTTTCTGGCAGTGGCCCGCGACAAGACGGAGCACGTGCGGCAACTCGAGCGGGAGAAGGCCGCCGCCGAAATGGCGACGATCATGTCGGCGAGCCAGGCCGACTTCATCGCCGGTGTGCCTCCGGGCGAGGTGTTTGCACGCCACCTCGCCCGGATGCTCGAGTTCACTCGCAGTGCCTACGGCTTCGTCGGCGAGGTGTTGCACGACGCCGACGGCCACCCCTATCTGAAGACCCACGCGTTGAGTGACATTGCGTGGAGCGACGAGACGCGAGCCCTCTACGAAACTCAGAAGGTCACCGGCTTCGAGTTTCGCAACCTCCGCACGCTGTTCGGCGCCGTGATGACCGAGGCCGTGCCGGTGATCGCCAACGATCCGGCGACCGATTCGCGCCGCGGGGGGCTGCCTCCTGGTCATCCGGCCATGACCTGTTTCATGGGGCTGCCGTGTTTCTACGGCGGCACCCTGGTGGCCGTCATCGGGCTTGCCAATCGTGACGGTGGCTACGACGACGACCTGGTGTCGCTGTTTGCTCCGTTGACGTCATCGACGGCGGCGCTCGTCAAGGCGACAGCCCTCGAAGCCGAGCGTCGTGCGTCATTGGCGACGCTCGCCGACAAGGAGCAGCGCCTGCGGTTGATCCTCGAGACGGCTGCCGAGTGCTTCATCGAGGTGGGGCCGGACGGGACCGTCAAGGAATGGAATCATCTGGCGGAGTTGTCGCTCGAGCGGCGCCGGGAAGAGGTGCTGGGGCGGTCGATCGACGCGGTGCTGCGGTTGACCACACCCTCCGGGGAGGAGACGCGACTGCTGGACTGTGCGGATTCCGGCCGAGGCACCGGCGAGATGACCCGCGAGGTGATGGTCGCCCTGCCGAGTGGGCGGTCCTTCCCGGCGGAACTCGTGGTCTGGCCGGTGCCGACGAAGGAAGGAACGGTCCACGGGGCGTTCCTTCGCGACATCGCCGACCGGAAGGAGTTCGAGGCCCAGCAGCGTCGCCTCTTTCAGTCGGAGACGCTGCTCAGGGAGGTGCACCACCGGATCAAGAACAACATGCAGGTGATCTCGAGCCTGCTCAGCATCCAGGCGTCGAAGCTCGACGGCGAGCGTGAGCGAGCGGTGTTTCTCGACTGTCGAGAGCGAATCCGCGCCATGTCGCTCATCCACGATCGTCTCTGTTCGACGTCGAGTTTCGCGGAAATCGATCTGGCCGATTTCCTGCACGAGATGGTCGCGATGATCGTGTCATCGAACAAGCCGGATGGGTGCGAGATCGACGCCAGGCTGGAGGTCGCACCGTTGGTGGTCGACGTCGAACGTGCGGTGCC
>CAIXGY010000163.1 GCA_903919035.1 uncultured Planctomycetaceae bacterium
AGATCAGCGGCACGAGGCGGTGGCCGTTTTTTGAAAGCAGCGACTCGATGCTGCGGGCCGTACCGTCGATGGGCTGCATCGGCGACACGAATCCGATCGGCCAGCGCTTGAAATTGATTCCGCGGCCCCACCCATCGATAAACTCGACGAGCCCGTCGCGGTCGGGATCACCCACCTCGTCGTCACGGAAGTGGGAGATGACGTCGGGGTCTGCCGCGGGCCCTCGCGTCACGATCATGTGCAGGAGCTCGCCGCCGTCCCAGTTGCCCACCTTGCTCCTGTCGGCGGTGATGAGGCTCTGATAGCGGCGGGCGACCGGTGGCACCTCCGACAGCGTGACCGCCGAGCCCTGCACGCTGCCGCTCCAAAACAAATCCTTGGCTTGAGACTCGGCGACGGCAACGTCGCGTATCCGTTCCGGCAATTCCAGCGTCATCAGCCGCCGGATGGCGAGCTGCTTGAGTTCCACGTACTTGGCCCGACCACTCGGCGCTGACAGCAGGGCGGTCGTGAGGGCCGGATCTATCGCCGGCCGGCGGGTCTCGTATTGCTCGTAATACGGGAGGATGACTTCGCTGATCTTGCGGATGGTTGTAGCCGTGCGGGCCACCTTGGCCCGGGTCCGGGCGACCAACAGACCTGACAGGGTCAGCGACGCGAGGATGGACATGACCGTCAGCGTCACGAGAAGTTCGACCAGTGTCAGGCCGGCGCATCGCCTCCCCGGCCGGAAACGGCTCCCGGCAATCGTCGCACCGGCGGGTGCTGGGATCACGGTGTTCATTCGGACGTCAGCGCTTCGATCGCGTCGGCAAGC
The DNA here is from genome assembly GCA_903919035.1 of uncultured Planctomycetaceae bacterium. Lineage (GTDB taxonomy): Bacteria > Planctomycetota > Planctomycetia > Pirellulales > UBA1268 > QWPN01. Next base: position 818 of record CAIXGY010000163.1, read on the forward strand.
CCGCGGTCGGCGAAGTTGGTGAGGTTGTCGGCGTGGCCACGGGCACCCGCCGTGTCGGTGACGGGCGGAAAGACGAGCTTGGACCACTCCTCGGTCCGCGGCGTGTACGGGCCGGTGCCGGGAAACGCAGCCTGGACGGTGCCGTAAGACCCGTCCCGACCGGCGGCGATCAGCTGAAACGTTTCGCCTCCCTGGTGCTGCTGGCCCCAGGTGGGATTCGCAGGTGGCGTCGACGTGATGTACGGCGTGGCCGCGGAGACGTCACCCCCGACGCTCTGAGCGGAGTAGGCGACATCCGGACTCTGGCTGGCAGACGCCGCCGGGGAGGCGCTGTAACTTCGGGAGTCAAAATACACATACGGCAGGCCACACGACGGGTGGCCGGTGAAATACACGGGATAAGGCGACATGGCCGCGGCTGCGGAACTGCCCCGCGGCGCGAACGTCTGCGGGGTTCCCACGGTGTACTCACTCGCCGCATAGAGGCGGGATTCCTCGAAGTCGAACAGTTTGCGCCGCGTGCCCGCGGCCCCTTGATTGGTGAGCGGGTATTCCGGGTTCTCATAGAACCCCTGAAGCCAAAATACGAGCGCCTGGGCCGGGCTCATCTTTGCCATGGTCCGGTACGGCGAGTTGCTTCCAGCCTGAACCTCTGCAAGACGCGGAAAGACCCTCACGAGATGCTTGTAGGCAGGGTGCTTCAGGTTCACTTTATTGTCCCACCAGAGCCCCGTCTGCTGCTTCGTCGGGTCGGTCGGCCCCATGTTCGCCGGCGGAAAACTCCCGAATTCATTGCGGTAGTTCATCAAGGCCATGTGCAGCATGTCGATTTCGGCCTTGGTCTTGGCGTTCCGCGCGCTCGCGATCGCACTGAAGATCGTGGGCACGGCGAGCGCCGTGATCATGCCGATGATGGCCACGACCGCCAACAACTCCACGAGCGTGAAGCCGCGGCGGGCAGGGACGGGGTGGCGGACAGGCGACGGCATCGGAGGCCTCACGACAGGTCGTTGATGAGCTTGATCAGCGGCAGGAAGAGGGCGATCACGATGAAGCCCACGGCGCCGCCCAGGAACACGAT
>CAIXGY010000164.1 GCA_903919035.1 uncultured Planctomycetaceae bacterium
CCGACCCCTCGCTCCGTTGATTCTGATTTCAGGTCGGACGCTCGCTGCGGGCATCCTGCCCTGCGCTCGCTCGGAGATGTCGGCGCTCCGCCCTCCGGGGCTGCGCTGGCCATCGACGCCAGCTCGACGGCGGATGCACCCGACCCCTCGCTCCGGTGATTTTCAGGGGCAATACGGGACACGTCGCGGCGCTACAATAGGGGTATGAACGACGTCCCCGAAGCGAAGCGACTGATCACCTGGATCATGGCGGCGGCCGCCGTCTGGGGCGGCGTGCTCGCCATCGGGGCGTGGCGATTCAATCACAACGTGTGGCGGGGAGTGCTCGTGGCCGGATGCGTGGCCGCGTTCCTCGGCTTCTGGGGGGCGATGCTCGCAATCCGGGCGCGACGACTCCGCGGGAGGTGACCATGAGCATCGTGCTCGGCGCGAGCCTCGACAACGGCCTGGCCGCCGTCCGCGCGGGCCGGCCGGCCGTGCAACGGGCCGATAGCGTGACCGGCCTGTCCATCGGCCAGTACCTGATCCGCCGGCTGTCCGACTACGGAATCCGCCACGTCTTCGGCCTGCCCGGCGACTACGTGCTCGCCTTTTACTCGATGCTGGAGCACAGCCCGCTCGACCTCGTCAACTGCACGCGAGAGGACTGCGCCGGATTCGCCGCCGACGCCTACGCCCGCGTCAACGGCATGGGAGCCGTGTGCGTCACCTACGGCGTGGGGGGGCTCTCGCTCACCAACTCGATCGCCGGCGCCTCTGCCGAGAAGAGCCCCGTGATCCTCATCTCGGGCAGCCCCGGCATCGCCGAGCGCGCGAACAACCCGCGGCTCCACCACCGCGTCCGCGAGTGGCGGACGCAACTCGAGGTGTTCGACAAGATCTGCCTCGCCAGCCGTGAGATCGTCGATCCGGCCACCGCCTTCCGCGACATCGACCATCTGCTCGACACCGCTCAACGCCACAAGGGCCCGGTGTACGTCGAACTGCCCCGCGACATCGTGTCGCTCGTGCCTGACCAGATCCGCGGCTACCACCCTCCGCCGCGACGGAGCAACCCCGACGCCCTCGCCGAGGCCGTGCGGGAGGCGGGCGAGCGGATCGCTGCCGCCCGCCGCCCCGTCATCATCGCCGGCATCGAACTCCATCGCTTCGGGCTCCAAGCCGATGTGGTAGCCCTCGCCGAGGCGTCGGGAATCCCGGTGGCCGCCACGATGCTCGCGAAGAGCGTGATCAGCGAGGTGCACCCGCTCTACGTGGGCCTCTACGAAGGGGCGATGGGGCGGCAGGAGGTGACCGAGTTCGTCGAGGAAAGCGACTGCCTCATCCTGTTGGGCACGATCCTCACCGACATCGACCTCGGCATCTTCACGGCGAAGTTGGATGCGCAGCGGACGATCTTCGCCAACAGCGAGGAGCTGCGGATCAGCCATCATCACTTTCACGACGTGCTTCTCGACGACTTCATCCGTGGGCTGGCGGCCGCCCGGCCCCGCGGCGCACCGCGGACGCCGCCCCCCGGCCCCGCCGCGGCCGCCGGGCCGTTCAGGCTCGACCCCGCCGCCCGAATCACGACCACCCGGCTCGTGCGCCGGCTCGACGAGGCGCTCGATGACCGGACGATCGTCATCGCCGACGTGGGTGACGCGCTCTTCGCCTCGAGCGACTTGGTGATCCGCGGCCAGACGGAATACATCGCGCCGGCCTACTACACGTCGATGGGCTTCGCGGTGCCGGCGGCGCTCGGCGCGAAGACGGCCCGGCCCGACCTCAAGGTCGTGGCCCTCGTCGGCGACGGCGCCTTCCAGATGACGGGCATGGAGCTTTCCACCGTCGTCCGTCGCGGTTTGTCGATCACGGTGATCGTGCTCGACAACGAGGGCTACGGCACCGAGCGGCTCATCCACGAGGGATCCTTCAACGACATCAACCCGTGGCAGTATCAACTGCTGCCGCAGGTGCTCGGCGGCGGCACGGGCTACGCGGTGCGGACGGAGGGAGAGTTCGACGCAGCCTTGCGGTCTGCGTTGGCCGACACGACCGCCATGAGCCTGATTCGGGTCCACCTCGGCCGCGACGATCACAGCGTCACACTCGACCGCCTCGCGGCGGGGTTGGCCGCTCGGGTGCGAAGCGGTCGCTGAGCGGTTCATGAACCGTCGAACGCCGCCCAGCCGTCGTGTCCGCAGAATGGCGCGCGTCTGGGATGCGGATGGCGGGGTCGCTCAATCCACGGTTTTGGTCGCCGCCTCGCGGCGGAGTTCGGTGCTCGAAATGTCGAGCCGAAACTCCCGCTGGGAGACGAAATACGTCACGTCGCGCAGCGGCTGTGGCACGTCGAGCCGGGCCGCATCCTGGAACTCGCCGTCCCGCACGCGGCCGAACACGATGAGTCCGCGGGCCTCGCGGGCGATCGTGTCGACCGCGGCCGCCGCCGCCGCGGTCGAGCCCCCGTAGTACCGCGGATCCGCCAGCCGCACGTAGGTGTCGGCCCCCATCACGAACGTCGCTGCGGGGAAGACCGCGAGCTTCTCCAGAAACGTCGGCGCCCGCGTCAGCCACAGCGGTTGCGGATCCTCGAGCGACGCGTCTGCCGTGAACTGTGCCGCCCGGCCGCCGATCTCGATGAAGTCGAGCGCCGGCTTGTCGACGTTCGTCACCGACAGTTCCCACTCGACCCGCCGCTCCGCCACCTCCTCGGCGATCCGCGCCATGAGCCGGTGGCCCGCGTGCAGCGGATCGAACGACCCGGGAAAGACGAGCGCCCCCGCCTTCGGCTCCGTGCCGCACGCCGCGGACCCTGGAACCGCGCGACGCGTTCCCGAAAACAGCTCGCGCCACTCCGGCGCCGCGTCCGTGCGCCGCCGCCGCGGGCTCTCGTCGGCCCGGAGCAGGCGGCCCGCCCTGCCGTCCGGGGCACCGTACTCGGCGGCCAGCGCGTCGAGGGCGAGGGCGGCGGCCAACTCCTCCTCCTCCAAGCGACTCCTTTCGCCCTTGGCGAGCGTCACGTCCACGCAGGTCGTGGCCGCGAGTGTCTGCAGGGCCACGATCACCCGATGGTCGCCCCGCTTGGCCGCGCGGGAGCGGAGCGCCGCCGTGACGGCCAACCCCGTCGCGCGATCGGGCGCGACGCCGAGGTCGCAGGCCCGTTGCCAGGCGGCCATGGCCAGCCGCCGGCACGTTCGCGAGGAGCAGTAGGCCTCCTGCGGTCCGCCGAGCAGGCGATCCACGGCCTCGCGGGCATACGGCACCAGCGCTTCGACGACGATGGCGCTGGCCCCCGGAGCGGTCAGGAGAGTCGGAATCGCGAGCGAGCCGCCGCCGGTCGACACGAGCACGATCCGCGCACCGACGCTTTCGAGCGCGGCGAGCAACGTGGTTGAATCATCGACGTGCATGACGGCGAGCCCATGTCCGAACCTATGGTCCCACGGCCCCGACCGCGGCGGACGTTTGCCCTGCTTCCCGAGTTCGCCCGGCTTGTCGGCGGGTCGTCCGCTCCAGCGGGCCCGGGTGGAGCCGCGGCCGCGAGACGGTCGATGACTCGATCGGTCGAGGAACGAAAGGCATGATACCGCTGCGAACGTCGCCCGACTCCAGTCCGACCTGCACGGGTCCGTGGATCGTCGCAGCGGCCGCGTGGTGCCTCGCGGCGAGCGGCGTCACCGATGCCGCCGACGTGGCCGACGCCCTCGCCCGGGCTGCCCCGGCAGTCGCCGCAGCGCTGCCCCCAGACCCGCTGGCCGGCTCGCCGATGATCGATCCGGCCACGACGGGCCCCGATGCCGAGGCGATCCTCGCCTCACTGCTCCCGCCGCGCAGCGACTCGCCGCACGACTGGTTCGCGCCGCTCGAGCCACTGCATGAATGCGGGGAACCCCGGGTTCTGCCGCCGTGCGTGCCACCGCCACCGTGCCATCCGGCCACGCCGCCGCATCCCTTCGACCTCATCGGCTTGCGCGGCGAGCCGACACGGGGGCCGATCTATGGCGGTCCCTGTGCGCCCCGCACCGGCAGGCCCGACGCCGGTCCCCTGCTGCGCGTGCCCGACCGACTCTTCGACCGCTTCTACCGCAGCCGCTGACGACGCTTGTGACGGCTGGCGGGCGCGACCACACTGTCTGGCGTCGGGGGCGACCCGCGCCCGACGGGAGCACCATACATGCGCGCGGCCATCATCGGGATCGGAGGCATCGGACGGATCCACGCGCGGGCGTTGGCCGACGTCCCCGGGGTCGAGCTCGTGGCCGCCACCTGCCGCACGGAGGAGAAGGGACGGGCCTTCGCCGCCGAGTTCGGCTGCGCGTGGCACGCCGACACCGCCCGCATGCTGCGGCGCGAGAAGCCGGACTTCGTCACGGTCGCCACGCCGTCGGGCGCCCATCTCCCGGCCGTCCTCGCGGCGGCCCGCCGCGGCGTGCACGTGATCTGCGAGAAGCCCCTCGAGATCGCCCTCCCGCGGATCGACCGGATGATCGCGGCCTGCGCGAAGGCGGGCGTCACGCTCGGCGCGATTTTTCCGCAGCGCTACAACCCCGTCGTGGCGACCGTGCATGCCGCCGCCGCGGCGGGCCGCTTCGGACCGCTGGCGCTCGCCGCCAGTTACGTCCCCTGGTGGCGGGACGACGCCTACTACGGCCCCGGCCGCTGGCAGGGCACGCTGGCCCTCGATGGCGGCGGCGCACTCATGAACCAGTCGATCCACGGGGTCGATGCCCTGCAGTGGATCGCCGGCGCCACCATGCCGGGACTCGCGCCGGCCGAGAACCCGGTGGAGAGCGTGGTGGCCCTCACCGCGGTGCGGGCCCACGATGCGGCGCGGCTCGAGGTCGAGGACACCTGCGTGGCCGTCCTGCGGTTTCGCAATGGGGCGGTCGGCCAACTGCTCGCCGCGACCAGCCTGTTCCCCGGACAGCTGCGCCGCCTGCTCGTGGGCGGCCGCGACGGCACCGCGGAAATCCTCGAGGAGCAGCTCGTCACCTGGCGGTTCCGCGCCGAGTCGGCCGCCGACGAGGCCACCCGCGAGCGGCTCGGCGGTGCGAGCGGCACGAGCGGCGGCGCGGCCGATCCGATGGCCATCAATTACGGGTGCCACACCCGGAACTTCGCCGACTTCGTGGCGGCGCTGCGGGAGAACCGCCGGCCCGCACTCGACGGCCTGGAGGGGCGGAAGGCGGTGGCCATCGTCACCGCCTGCTACAAATCGGCCCGCACCGGCCGCCCGGCTCGGGTTGCCGATCCGGCGGCGGCACCGGATGCCCGAGCGCCATGAACCAACCTTTCCGCTACGCGATCTGCAACGAGACCTTCGGCGACTGGCCGCTCGCGAAGGCCTGCGACGTGGCCGCGGCCTGCGGCTACGAGGGGCTCGAGATTGCCCCCTTCACGCTCGCGCCGCTCGCCTCGGAGATCTCGTCCGAACGCCGCGGCGACATTCGGCGCACGATCGCCCGGGCCGGGCTCGACTGCGTGGGGCTGCACTGGTTGTTGGCGAAGACCGAGGGATTTCACGCGGCCCATCCCGACCCGGACGTCCGGGCCCGGACATCCGACTATCTCGGCGAACTGGTGCGGCTCTGCCACGATCTCGGTGGCCGCGTGCTCGTGTTCGGCTCGCCGAAGCAGCGGAGCCTGCTGCCGGGCGTGACGGCCGGGCAGGCCGAGGATCATCTGGTCGACGTGTTCACCCGCCTCGTGCCGGTGCTCGAGACCACCGACACGGTCGTGGCCCTGGAGCCGCTCGCGCCCGTCGAGACCGACGTGCTCACCTCGGCCGCCGAAACCTGTCGTTTGATCGAGCGGATCGGCTCGCCGCACGTCCGCCTCCACCTCGACGTGAAGGCGATGGCCGCCGAGGATGCCCCCATACCCGAGATCATCGTGGCCAGCGCTCGGCACCTGGAGCACTTTCATGCCAACGACACGAACCTCCAGGGCCCGGGCTTCGGGGCCGTTGATTTCGCGCCGATCTTCGCCGCCCTCGACGAGATCCGCTATGCGGGTTGGGTGAGCGTCGAAGTGTTCGACTATGCTCCCGGGCCGGACCGGCTCGCCCGCGAGAGCATCGCGTACATGCGGCGGATCGAGGCGGATCTCGGCTGAGGCGGCCGCGCAACCATTCTGCGACGGAAAGGACGAGCTGCATGGCGAAGGACGTTGTCGCGCGGGCCACCCCCTGGTATCGCGATCTCACGCCGTATCACTGGTTCGTGTTCGTCGTGGCCTCGCTCGCCTGGCTCTTCGACTGCCTCGACCAGCAACTCTTCATCCTCGCCCGCAACAAGGCGATGGAGTCGCTCATCCCCGCGGGGACCGACCCCAAGCTCTACGGCGGCTACGCCACGAGCATCTTCGTCGCGGGGTGGGCGCTCGGCGGACTGATCTTCGGCTCCCTGGGAGATCGGTTCGGCCGTGCGAAGATGCTCACGCTCACCGTGCTGATCTACTCGATCTGCACCGGACTCTCGGCCTTCTCGAAGGGGTGGATCGACTTCGCGGCGTACCGCTTCCTCACGGGTCTCGGCGTGGGTGGCGTGTTCGGACTCGCCGTGGCGCTCGTCGCCGACACGCTGCCCGACCGATCCCGCACCGGAGCCCTGGGCATGCTCCAGGCGCTGTCGGCGGTGGGCAACGTGGCCGCCGGCCTGATCAGCATGTACATCGGAAGCCTCGAGTCGCGCGGCGCGATCGTCGCGGGCACCGGCTGGAAATACATGTTTCTCGTGGGCGCGATTCCCGCCTTTCTGTGCGTGTTCATCCAGATGCGACTGCGGGAGCCGGAGAAGTGGGTGCAGGCCCGCGCCGCCGGCAAGGCGGCGGGGGTGAAGTTCGGCTCCTACGCGTCGCTCCTCGGCGATCCCCGGTGGCGGGGGCCGGCGCTGCTCGGGATGGTGCTCTGCGTGGCCGGCGTGATCGGTCTCTGGGGGATCGGGTTCTTCAGCCCGGAACTCGTCGGCGATGTGATCAAGGCGTCGCTCGTCAAGGAGGGCGTGCCGGAGGCCGAAATCGCCGGCAAGCAGCAGTACTGGATCGGGGTGAACTCGATCGTGCAGAACCTCGGCGCCTTCGTCGGCATGCTGCTGTTCACCAGGCTTGCCCAGGGCCTGGGCCGCAAGGTGGCGTTTGCAATCGGGTACATCGCGGCGCTGGTGGTGACCATCGCCTACTTCCAGTTGTTCAGCGGCCGCGGCGACATCTGGATGAGCGCGGTGATGGGCGGCTGTCAGCTGGCGCTGTTCGCCGGGTTCGCCATCTACCTGCCGGAGCTTTTTCCCACCAGCCTGCGGAGCACGGGCACGAGCTTTTGCTACAACGTCGGCCGGTTTCTGGCCGCCACCGGACCGTTCACCATGGGTGCCCTGCAGGCGGCCCTCAAGGCCGGAGCGACGACGCCGGAGGCCAAGCTGGCCGCGTTCCGCAACGCCTGCAGTTACATGAGCGTGATCTTCCTGCTCGGGCTCGTCGCCCTCGCGTTCCTGCCCGAAACGAAGGGTCGGCCGCTGCCGGAGGACTGAATTCACGCGAACCACCGGCATCCTGCCGGTGTTCGCTGAGGCCCGGTGCGGGCGAAGCCGAGGTTCACCCGGCTCGGGCTCGCTCGCCATCCAGGCTCGCGTCACGCGAACCACCGGCATCCTGCCGCCCCGACGGGTGGATGCCCGTCCTGCCGCCGAGCACACCACGCGGCCGGCACCATACCGTAGACTCTTCCGACCGCCCCAGGACGGGCGGTTCACCCTCTCGGAGCAGATACGGCCATGCGTTGGGAAGGACGGCGGCAGAGCCAAAATGTCGAGGATCGCCGGAGCGTGGGCCAGCAGATGGTGGTCGGCGGCGGGTTGCTGACGCTGCTCATCATGGTCGTGATGATGTTCCTCGGGGTCGACCCGATGCAGATCGCCCAGGTCGCACCCGAACTCGCCGGGCCACAGGCCCAGCAACAGCCACGCGGCGGTGCCAAGCCGGCCGACGACGCACAGAGCACCTTCGTGAAGACGGTTCTGGCAGACACCGAAGACGTGTGGGGCCCACTGTTCCCCAAGGTGTTCGGCAAGCGCTACGCGCCGCCCACGCTCGTCCTGTTCACCGGCCAGGTGAAGAGCGCCTGCGGCTTCGCCAGCGCCGCGGCCGGTCCCTTCTACTGTCCACTCGATCGCAAGGTCTACATCGACCTTGCCTTCTACGAGGAACTCAAGCGGCGGTTCAATGCGCCTGGCGACTTCGCCCAGGCCTACGTCATCGCCCACGAGATCGGCCATCACGTGCAAAACCAACTCGGCATCGCCAACCAGGTGCAGGCGATGCGGGCGCGGTTGTCGGAGCGCGACTACAACAAGCTCTCGGTGCGAATGGAGTTGCAGGCCGATTTTCTCGCCGGCGTCTGGGCCCGGCGCATGGCGGCCTTCGCCGGTGTGCTCGACGAGGAGGACATCCGCGAGGCCGTCAACGCGGCGCAGCAGATCGGTGACGACCGGATCCAGAAGCGATCGCAGGGCTACATCGTGCCCGACGCCTTCACGCACGGTTCGGCCGACCAACGGGCCCGCTGGTTTCTCTACGGCCTGCAGACGGAGAATCCGGCCGATATCCCCGAGCGAATGGACCGGGCCTTCCAGGTCGACGTGCCGTAGGTCCGGAGCGGTCCGATCCCTCCCCCGTGACGCCCCGCCCATGCGGATCCTCCTCACCGGCGCGACGGGCTACGTCGGAGGCGTGCTCCTGCCCGAACTCGAACGGCGCGGACACGACGTCCGCTGCCTCGTGCGGCGACCGGAAAAACTTGCTGGCAAGGCCGGCTCCCGCACGGAGATCGTGACTGGCGACGCCAGCGCGACGGCCGATCTGACGCGGGCTTGTGCCGGCATCGACGTGGCCTACTGGATGGTCCACTCGATGGAGAGCGGCGTCGACTTCGAGCGGGCCGACCGGTTGGCCGCCGAACGGTTCGCGGCAGCGGCGACCGCGGGCGGGGTGCGGCGGATCATCTATCTCGGCGGCCTCGGTGACGACGACGACGACCAACTCTCGCCCCATCTGCGGAGTCGGCACGAGGTCGGCGCGATCCTGCGGGCCAGCGGCCTCGACGTGGTGGAGTTTCGGGCCTCGATCGTGATCGGCGCCGGCAGTTTCTCCTTCGATCTGGTGCGGACGCTCGTCGAGCGGCTGCCGGTCATGATCTGCCCGGCCTGGCTTGCCACCCCCACCCAGCCGATCGCGATCGGCGACGTCGTTGCGTATCTGGCCGCCGCCGCCGATCTGCCGCCCGGGGGGGCACGGATCTTCGAGATCGGGGGGCCGGACAGGGTCTCGTATGGCGCTATCATGCAGGAGTACGCCCGGCAGCGTGGGCTGGTTCGGCTCATGATTCCGGTGCCCGTGCTCACGCCGCGGCTCTCCAGCCTGTGGCTGAAACTCGTGACGCCCCGATACGCGAAGGTGGGACGCAAATTGATCGACGGACTCAAGAATCCCACGGTCGTCCGCAGCGACGCGGCCCTCCGCGAGTTCGGCGTGCGGCCGAGAAACCTGGCCGCGGCCGTCCGCGACGCGGTGGCGACCGAGGACACGGAGTTCGCGGGCCGACGCTGGGCCGACGTCGCCGACGTCGACGACCTGCGGCATCGGTACGGTGGCACGGCGGCGGGCACCCGACTCGTCGATCATCGCCACGCCGTGGTGGCCGTTTCGGCGGAGCGGGCCTTTGCCGCCATCGAGCGGATCGGTGGCACCCATGGCTGGTACGCCTGCGACTGGCTCTGGCAGCTGCGGGGCTGGCTCGATCGACTGATCGGCGGCCCCGGCATGTCGCGGGGTCGCCGTGATCCGAACCGGCTCGTCACCGGCGACGTGCTCGACTGCTGGCGGGTCGAGGCTTGCGACCGCCCGCGGCGGCTGCGGCTCGCGGCGGAGATGAAGATGCCCGGCCGGGGCTGGCTGGAATTCGAGGTGGTGCCCCGGGACGGCGACGTCACGATCCACCAGACCGCGGTGTTCGATCCCCGCGGTCTCGGCGGCCTCGCCTACTGGTACTCCATCTGGCCGCTCCACGAGATCGTGTTTCGGCGGATGCTCGCCGGCATCGCGCAGGCCGCGGTTCGCTCCTGACTGCGACCGCCCGCGCGTCCGTCGAGAGGGGGTGGGCGGGCCCCAGCCGGTTGGGCGCGGTGACGCGCAAGAATCACGCGTGAGCCGTACCAACCATCGTGGACGAGGGAATCCGTGTCAGAGCACGTCGGCCGGACGCTGCGGGCAGGACGCGCCGGCGGCGGGGCCCTCGAGTTGAATGGTGGCGTGGTCCACGTGAAACCGCGACCGCAGGAGTTCATGCGCCGCGACGAGCACCCGGTCGCGATCCGCATCCAGCGGCACGACGAGGTGAGCCGTGAGCGAGGTTTCGGAGGTGCTCGCGCCCCAGACGTGGAGGTCGTGAACCTCGGTGACGTCCGGCAGACCGGCGAGGGCGGCCTCGATCGCGGCCGGGTCGACGCCCCGGGGCACCGCGTCGAGCGCCAGATCGAGCGCCTCGCGGAACAGTCCCCACGTGCCCCACACGATCACCGCCGCGACGACGAGGCTCACCGCCGGATCGATCCACGTGTGGCCGGTCAGCGCGATCGCCACCCCCGCCGCCACCACGCCCGCCGACACGACCGCATCGGCGGCCATGTGAAGAAACGCGCCGCGCACGTTGGCATCGTGTCGACCCCGCATGAAGAGAAGCGCGGTCAGCGTATTGAGCACCACGCCGACCGCCGCCACGATCATCACGGTGGCGCCCCCGACCGGCGTCGGCCGCCCGAGTCGACCGACCGCCTCCCAGGCGATCGCGCCGCAGGCCGCCAGCAGGAGCATGGCGTTGCCGAGCGCCGCATAGATCGTGGACCGTCGCAGGCCCCACGTGTAGCGCCGCGACGGAGGGCGACGGGCGAGCCAGTTCGCGCCCCAGGCGAAGAGCAGGCCCGCGACGTCGCCCGCATTGTGTCCGGCGTCGGCGAGCAGCGCGAGTGAGCCGGAGCCGAGCCCCGCCGCGGCCTCGACCGCCACGAACGCGGCGTTGAGCCCCACGGCGAGGGCAACCGCGCGATCGAAATCGCCCGTTGCGACCGCGTGGCCGTGACCGCCGCCGTGATCGTGATGGCCGCAACCCACGCATCAACTCCGCCGCTCGAGATCGCGCCGGACTGGATGCCGGGCGTTGCCGACGCGACGGCATCGTATCGGGTCGCCGCCCCGAACCAATCACAACAAAGGCCCTGCCCGGCGAAAAGGTCCCTCGGCAGCATCCGTGCCCGTGGGGTTCCGATCCGTGGCTATGTTTCCTGTGCGGATGACACCGTCAGGTTGAAAACGTGTCCTTCCCGTCCGGGCAGGGCCAGAGAACTCAGGCGGTCAGTTCGTCGATGCGGCGGCGAAAATCGGGCATCTCGCTGGTCACGTAGGCCGACCAGGCCGCCGGCTGCCACAGTTCCACGCAGACGGCAGCCCCCACCACCACGAGATCCGCGCCCGGCTCGACTGCCAGAAAGCCGCGGAATCCCTCGGGGACGACGAGTCGGCCGCGGCCGGCGAGCGTCACGGTTCGTTGCCGTGTGGAGAGCAACCGACCCACGTCCTGGACCAGCGGCGTGCGTTGGCCGAGGAGGCCGGCCTGGAGCTTGGTGCGCAGCACGTCCACGGCGGCGTCG
>CAIXGY010000165.1 GCA_903919035.1 uncultured Planctomycetaceae bacterium
GAGAGCGTGACGCGATTTGCCGCGGCGTTACCGTCGAGGGCGCTTGTGCCAGTCGTAATCGGTGACGTGAAGTCGAGGTTCGACAACGGTGTCCACCCCGTATTGTCGGTTCCCGGCGCCGGACTCGTCATGGCCGTCCCTGAGACGCGATACCACATTGTCACGGTCTGTGCAGTTGGGTTTGCGACCCTCCACTGCTCGCCGACGTACTGAAATGTTCCAAGCGTGGGCGTCGAAGACGCACCCGCATTGTTGAAGAATTGCACGCCCCAGGCGATATCCCCCGACGAATTTGACCCGATCGATCCGAGCGCCCGATCGGTCGATGTCCCCGTGCCGAAACTATACAGATTGCCGGTGCTCGAACTTCCATTGTTCGCGACGATCGTGTTGCCAATGCCGGTGCGGCCTGCATACCAACCGGCGATCGTCGAGTTGTTTGTCCACGTCGCCGTGCCAGATGCGATGAGCGTGTCAAAACTCTGCGTGTATGTGCCCGTGGTCGTGAGGTTGATGGCCTGGGCCCGGGCGACCCCGTCAGCCAACCCGATGGCCCACGCCGTCGCCAGTGCGACCGTGGCAACCAAGCGAGAAACCACAGAGCGACAAGTCCTCGAGACTTGCCGGCCGCGAAGTGGTGAGATGCCCATGAGCACGCCTCCTGAACGGCTGCACGATCGTCCTCGACGCCCGCTGGAGTATGCCCCAAAACGGTTAGGAACGTGTGCGAATTTTTCTGCCCCCACAGCAGGATTCCCTGTGGGCAAATCCTGAGCCGAAAAGATGGTCCATGGACGCCGACGTCCGCCACTGCGTGGAGAGCCAAGCCCTGAGCCATGACGCCGGGCGGGGACAACTCGCGTCCCTTCAGTCGAGGTAGGAGGCCTTGAGCAGTCCTCACCGTTCGAGTTTGACCTCGTACGACTCCCGGCCTTCGACAATCTCGATTGCGAGCGGTGTGGTGGCGAGGTCGCCAAACTTGCCCGGGATCGGGCGATTTGGCAACTTCGCGTAGAACTGGCTGATCTTCGACGCGCTGTCGCCGGACCTCGATCGCATCATCTCGGGTGGCACTGGCGCTTCGGTGACAGTGGCCTTATACGAGCCGGCGCAGGCGCCCGAGCCGACGCCACACTCGAGCGTGAACCGGCCCGCGTCATCGGACGTGGCGACCGCGATCAGATCGCTGCCAAAACCCTTGAAAGTCGGGAAAAGCATGATCGTGCATCGGGGCAGCGGGTTCCCTTCCAGCATCACCACTCCCGCCGCCTGCACGAGTGGAGGCGGTGCCCGCTCGCAGCCGACTGCCGCCGTGACGGCGAGGAGCAGTTGCGCATACACCCCTGATCGGCCCGTCATTGCACCCTCACGGACTTTCCATCTTTGGGATTCGTGAGGCTTGAGAACAACTCCAGAGTTGCCGCATCGCTGCCCTCCAGGGTCAGAAATCGCACTGCACCGTCGCACATCCCGAACACCGCTCCGGCGCCGTGTCCACTGCCGAAGGCATTCAGTCGCAACCGTGTCATCGGGACGTTGCCTGCGACCGGAATGACAAAATTCACCGGCACGGCCGACCCGGCGAAGATGTCGCACCCGGAACGCCTGTTGGTCCACGCCCAGCCGCGGCAGTCCTGCATCGTCTTGCACGACAGTTCGCCCGTGTCGACGAACTTATCGTCCATGGAATATCGCTCACCGACGAGAATCGTCTTCGACAATCCATCACTGATGTCGCGTGGACGAATCGTGGTGTTCAGCTGAAACATGCCATTGAACCAGCGGTTCGCCGTCGACAGTCCAGGATTCGGATTTTTCCAATCCCAATGCTGCGTTCCGGCGTTGCCGACGTAACTGTTGACGCCCGAGACCTTCGTCGACCACGTGATCGTTCGCGAGGGGACGAAATCCGATGGGCAGATGAACTGCGCGATCACGGTTGCCCCCGGCGCCGATGCCGACGCCATGTTTCCGGAACCGGACGTCGTGCTCTCCACGGCGAGATTGAGCCTTGCGTAGAGGTCGCTCAATTCCGAGAAAGGCATCGATTCAATGAGAAAGTTGGTGAACTTGGCAGGTTCGGGAGCCGTCGCCGACGTGAGCCGATTGGACACGAGCGCCGCGTAGGCAGAGTCGCCCGACGCATCCGGCACATTCAGGCCGCAGGGAAATCTCTTTCTCGTATCGCTATAGTTGACGATCGCCAGCGACAACTGCTTGACGTTGTTCATGCAGTTCGTCCGGCGGGCAGCCTCTCTCGCCGCCTGCACGGCCGGCAGCAAGAGCGCCAGCAGAACCGCGATGATCGCGATCACGACGAGCAACTCGACGAGCGTGAAGCCCGCCTTGGTGGCGGGCGGAAGCAGCCGGGCGGTCGGCTTGAAACGGAGAGTGGTCATCCGTCCCGAGGCTCCTCAGAATTCAGCCACGTGGTGCTTGCAACACTCAGGACAGGGTATAGCCGAATCCCACGGTCCAGACCACCACCCGAAGGAGTTGATGCCACGCCGCATCATGGCTGGCTCACGAAATCCTCGCGCAGCCCGTCTGCCGAATCGCCGGAGACTGGCGTTTTTCAGGCCGTCAACCGATCGTGCCGCGATCCAGCAGGCCGTCGATGAGGGCTGAGCGGGTGTCGATCCGCGACGTCCGCTGGCCGGCCGCCGGGGCCCGCAGGATGTCGCGCATCTCGAGGAAGCGGCGGCCGCCCGACTGGGCGTCGTAGCTGTTGAAGGCCACGCGATACCGCCGGTCGCGGCCGATCTCTTCGCCATCGAGGAGGATCCGCTCGGGCTTCCCGGCCCCGTTCCGGATCACCTCGAACGGCCACAACGTGCGATCCGAATGCTTCACGCCGGCGTCCTCGGTGAGGATCCCCATGAGGTCGCCGCCGGTCACCTCGGCCGTGCAGAGCAGGTTTTCGTAGGGGATGAGCTTCCAGCAGTCGGCCACGGTAAGCCTGCCCGGCTGGAGGTCGCCGGTCTCGAACGTGCCGTGGAAGACGCCATCGACCTTGATCCCCTGCTTCGCAAGGGCGTCGGAAAAACATTCGCAGAAGAGCTTCGCGAGCGGGCTGTTGCGACCGGTGCCGGCGACGCGGGCCTTCACGGTGCACACCTCACGGGCCAACTGGGCATCGGCCGCGTCGAGGTCGGGCTTCGCCAGTTCCATGACGAGCGGATCGAGGGCGAAGCGGTCGTCCATGAGCACCGTGAACGCCTTGCGATCGACGAGTTTCCGCGAATCGAGATCGAAGGTGAGATCCACTCGGCCGCAGTGGATGCCGTGGTAGCTGGCCTGGGTGCAGACCACGTCGTGGAGCATCCACAGTGGCTGATTCTGGTGGGAGTGGCCGGCGAGGAAGACATCGACCTCCTTGTTGGCCGTCCGCGTCACGAGCCGCACGGGATTGGCATAGTCGTCCTCGAACTTCCAGCCCATGTGGCCGAGCACGACCACCGCGTCGCACTTCTCGCCGCTGATGTCGGCCAGCGACCGCGTGAGGCTGGCCACGGGATCGGTCGCGGCCGTGCCGCCGAGCGTGTCGGGGGCGAGCCAGTAGGGCAGCCCGGGCGTGATCAGGCCCACGAGGCCGATGCGGAAGCCACCGACCTCTTTCACGAGCCAGGGCTTCACCCTGCCCCATGCGCCGGCGAACCCGCCGGGCGTTTCGGCGCCGCGGGTCAGGTTCGCCGTCAGGACCGGCGACTCGGAGAGGGCAAGGTTGGCCTCGAGGGCCTCCGGCCCCCAATCGAAGTCGTGGTTACCGAGCGTCCAGGCATCGTACCCGAGCCGGTTGAGCAACTCGACCATCACCTTCCCGTCGCGGTGCAGGCTGGCCGCCGTGCCCTGCACGAGGTCGCCGACGTCCACAGTGAGTGAGTGGGGCGACTCCTTCCGCCACTGGCGGATGCAGGTGGCACACCGGGCCAGGCCGCCCACGTCGTCGAGTCCCTCGTAGGTGCTCGTCGGCAGGATGCGACCGTGGAGGTCGGTCGTGTGGAAGATGGAGATCGTGCGGGCCCGACCGAGTTCGTCGGCGCGGCGGCGATCGGCCGCGAGCCCCGGCAGCGTGAGGCCGCCCGCCGCGGCTGCCGCGGCAGCGCCCGAGAGAAACTGGCGGCGCCCGAGGGTCGACGTGACGGACATGCAGATGCTCCCGGACAGGCTCCTTGCAACCCCATGAGAGCCTACCCGAGCGCCACCTTCACGTCACGGCGGTGGTCTCGTGAATGTGGCCAGCTCGGTGGGGAGCTCGACGATCCACACCCGCGTGCCGCGACCCGGGCCGCCCGCCTGCGGCACGCCAAAGTCGTCGTCGTTCACGACCGCCACGTGCCGCGGATCGACGATCGCGAGGCCCTCGAGCTTGAGGGCACCGCCCCCCGTCGTGCCGGCATCGACATCGGCCCGCATCTGTTGCCGCAGGCCGGTGAGGTCGGCCACGAGCGACTTTCTCGGCGGCACGATGCCGGCCGCGGTCAGATCGGCCACCTCCTCGAGCATGGCTGCGTGTCCGGCCTCGTGGGCGCGCGTGTCGGTGGCGTCAGAGAGTTCGATCGCGTAGA
>CAIXGY010000166.1 GCA_903919035.1 uncultured Planctomycetaceae bacterium
CGAGGCAGGATCGGGTCTGCCCAGCCCCTCGAGCGGGGCTATGGAAGCAAGCGCAGGCATGGATGCCGGAGCGCAGCGGACATGCAGAGAGCCGAAGCCCGGAGGGCAAAGGCGAACGTCCCGCGAGAGGGTGTGGGCAGACCCGAGCCGGTTGGGCGCACGCGGGCTGCCAACGACACGCCTCTCTACCGGTGAGGATCGCGTGGGATCCGTCGAAGCCCTATCCCGCGAACAACTCCTCCACCGGCGTGCCGCCATCGACGAGTTTGATCGGCCGGCCGGAGGAGGCCATGTTTTCCACGGTCGGGTCGATGCCCAGGCTCCGACAGAACGTCGCGAAGAGATCCGGCACCGTCACGGGCCGATCGGCCACCTCGACACCCGCCGCGTCGGTGCGGCCGATCACGCGGCCGCCGCCGACGCCGCCGCCGGCGAGCACCGCGTTGAAGCTGCGCGGGAAGTGGTCGCGACCGCCGCGGGGGTTCACCTGCGGGGTCCGCCCGAACTCACCCATCCAGATCACGAGCGTGTCGTCGAGCAGGCCGCGGCTCTCGAGGTCGCGGACGAGCGCCGCCATCGGGCGATCCACCTCACCGGCGAGCGTGGCCACCTTCGTGAAGTTGTCCTGGTGGGTGTCCCAGCCGTTGGAGACCACCTCGACGAACGACACCCCGTGTTCCACCAGACGGCGGGCGAGCAGGCAACCCGATGCGAACGGGCCGTCCCCATACATGGCGCGGACACTCTCGGGCTCGGCATCGAGCTCGAAGGCCCGCATGTCGGCGCTCATGATCATGCGGGTGGCCCGCCGGTAGAGATCGCGGTGGTCGGCGGCCTCCTCCGGCAGGTGGGCCGCGAAGCCGGCATCGAGCCGCTCCATGAGATCGAGCCGTCGCTCGTGGCGATCGGCCGGGACGTGCGGCGAGGTGTTCGCGGGGGATTGTGTGGGATCCCGCATCTCGAACGGATCCCACTGCATGCCGAGCAACCCGGCGCCCGAGTCGGCACGGCCTCGGCCACCGATCCGCACCACCGGCGGCAGGTCGTCGGTCTCGCCGCCACGGGCGGCCGCGATCTGGCTGGCGACGATCGAACCGAGCGTGGGATGGCGGGCGCTGGGATTGGGCAGATAGCCCGTGTGGAGCAGATACGAGGCCCGCGGATGGCTGCCCTCCTTGCTCGTCATCGAGCGGATCACGGCCAGCCGATCGGCCACCTTGGCCGCCTCGGGCCAGTGCTCCGCGAACCGCATGCCGGCCACGTTCGTGGCGATCGCCTTCGTGTCGCCGCCGTGTTTGTGGCCCTCGAGCGGACTGAACGTCTCGAATTGCGAAGGGCCGCCCTGCATCCAGAGCAGGATGCAGGCCTTGCCGCGGGTGCGGATCTCGGAGGCCCGCGCCGCGACGACGTCGCCCCACCCCAGGACGCCGGCGGTGAGCCCGCCGGCGGGCAGCAGACGCAGCAGTTCGCGGCGCGAGAGCATGGCGACAGACCTCAGCGACGGTGGATGAACTCGGCGGAATTGAGCAGGGCCCAGAACACGTCCTCGAAGCCCGCAGCGCGGTCTCCCGCCGCGGCGACATGGTCGAGGCAGGTCTGCAACTCGTTCGGGGACGGGTGCCGCGCGAGCACGCGGACGTAGATCGCGTCGGCCGCCGCGCCGTCCTCGGGATGGTCGGCGAGGAGCCTGCCGAGCGGCGAGCCACGTCGCTTGCCGGCCAAGGCCCGGGCGAGCGGCTCGGCGTTCATGAGGGCAAGTGCCTGGGGAATCGATCCCACGATCTCCTCCCGCGGCAGGCTCGGGTCATAACCGAAGACCTGGGTGAAGACGCCCCGCGGCCCGCCGAACCGGGGGCGCCCGGCGGCACCGCCGACCGCCGCCTCGTCGACATCGAGCGCCGCCAGGATCTGGGTGAAAAGTTGGTCGGCTCGCAGTCGTTGCGGACAACTGGCCATGGCCGGATCACCGTCGCGGGCGGCCCGTGAGCGACTCGGTGCTTCATAGGCGGGCGTGGCCATGATCGCGCGACAGAGCGCCCGCAGGTCATGATCCGCGGCGACGAAGTCGCGGCTCAGCCGCTCCAGCAGGTCGGCCTCGCGCGGCTCGCGGTCGGGGCCGAGGTCGTCGATGCCCGCGTAGAAGCCCACCCCTACGAGTTCCGTCCACAGGCGGTTGACGATGGCTCGCGCGAACCACGGGTTGTCGTCGGCCGTGATCGCGCGGGCCACGGCGCCGCGGCGCTCCTGGTCTTTCGTGCCCAGCGGCACGCTCGCCGCCGTGAGAAAGAAGGCCGGCTGCATGACGGTGCCCGGCTTCGACGGATCGTCCTTGTCGGGCATCTCGTGCTCGAGGTCGCCGCGCCGCGGATTGTCGGGATTTTTGCCGCGCGGCCGCCGCGGCTCCGCGTCGTACGACACGACCTCGAACCGCTCGAGGCCCTGTCCCTGCCGGGGCGCGATCGCGAGCCGGGGGAAGAAGGCCGCATAGCGATGGAACTGATCCCGCTTCCAGCGGTCCGTGAAGTGATCGTGGCACTGCGCGCACTGGATCTGGATGCCGAGGAACACCCGCGACACCTCGGCGGCGATGTCGGACGTCTCGCCCATCTGCGCCATGATGATGGCGGTCTCGCCGTGATCAGCGGGCGCCCCCGTGGCCGTGATCATCTCGCGGGCGATCCCGTCCCAGCCAACGCCGTCGCGCAGCCGATCCGCCAGGAACGTCTCGAGCGGCTTCGCCATGGCGAGGGCCCGGTCATCGATCCGGCGGAAGAGGATCACGTCGCGGAAGTAGCGGGCCCAGTGCGCGGCCCACGCGGGGTCGGCCAGCAGCCGCTCCACCGCGGCCGCCCGCTTGCCATCCGCCCCGTCGGCGAGAAACGCCTCGAGTTCGGCGGGCGTCGGCTGCCGGCCGACGAGGTCGAGCGTGGCCCGGCGCAGGAAGGTGGCGTCGTCGCAGGGGGCCGGCGACGCCATGCTCCCCCGGACCTGCGTCGCGGCCACGCCCGCGACGAACAGGCAGAGCGCCAGCCCGCGGACCCCGGGCCGACGCCGAACCACCGCGAAACTGGTCGGAAGCGGTGCCATGAGACATTCAACGGTCCACGGTCGACGGGGTCGCGTTTCAGGCCGGGGCCGGAAGAACTCCCGCTCCGGACGCCAGCCACCAGCAGAGGATCGCCGCCAACCCCACGCGATAGGCGATGAACGGCCACAACGTCCGGCTCGTCAGCACTCGCAGGAGCCAGCGGATCGCGACGTAGCCGACGACGGCGGCCGCGAGGGTGCCGGCCACGGCGGCGGTGGTGTCGGCCGAGCTGCCGAAGATCTCGCGCCGCTGCTGCCAGGCCTCGAGCAGTCCGGCCGCCCCGACCGCCGGCAACGAGAGCAGAAACGAGAGCCGGGCCGCCGTCCGGCGATCGATTCCGCCGAGCATGCCCGACGAGATCGTGACGCCGCTCCGCGAGGTGCCCGGCACGAGGGCGAGCACCTGCGCGAGCCCCATGAGCACTCCGTCCGAGAACCGGACGCCCTCCAGGCCGTCGCGGCCCGCGTCGCCCCGCCGTGCCCGCCGGGCCGTGACGATCTCCGCAAGCGCCATGAGCGCGGTCGCACCGAGCAGGGCGGCCGTCACGACCTCGAGCCGCCGGGCTTCGCCGCGAATGAGGTGCCGGGCCGCGAACCCCACGACCACGATCGGCACGGTGCCCACCGCGATCATCACCGCCAGTCGCGCGTCGGGATGCGCGAGCGGCCGGCCCGAGCGGAGGCCGGCCGCGAGCCCCGCGAGCAGCCGGCCGATGTCGCGCCGCAGCGCGACGCACACCGCCACGAGCGTGCCGCACTGGATGACCGCGGAGTAGGCCGCTCCCGGATCATCCCAGCCCAGCAGGGCCGGCACGATCCGCAGGTGCGCGGTGCTCGAGATCGGCAGGAACTCCGTGAGCCCCTGCACCACGCCCAACACGATCGCCTCGACGATGGTCACAGCGGGCAATGTACCGCATTGTCCGGCTTCCGCCGGGGGCTTTGGAGATTGCCGGTGCGTCGGGCATACTACGCGGCCCGCATTCCCGTCGAAATAAGGAGTTTCGTTCCGCCATGTTCCGCAATCTCAGCACCGTCGGCCTGCCCCTCTCCGGTCGCCCCAGCGAGCTCATCGAGCTGGCCTTGTCCTTCGGCTTCGACGCCATGGACATCGACATCCTCGACTTTCAGCAGCAGGCCGACGTGTACGGCGTGGCGCACGCCCGGCGGTTGATGGTGAGCGCCCGGCTGAAAAGCGGCGTCTTCCACCTGCCGGTCAACCTGGCCGCCGATGACAAGGCCTTCGCGGAGCAACTGGAAGCCCTGCCGCGGCGACTGGAACTCGCCGAGGGAACCGAGGCTCCGCGGGCGGTGGCACGGATCGAGCCGGCCTCGGACGAGCACACGTTCAAGGATTTCTTCGAGCTCTACCGCACGCGGCTCCACACGATCGGTGACCTGCTCGCCGCCCGCGGCATCACCCTCGGCCTGGCGATCACGCCGGAGGCCGAGGCGCGAGAAGGCAAGAGCAATCAATTCATCCACACCTACGAGGGCCTGCTCGGCCTCGTGGCGGTGGCCCACGAGCGGATCGGCGCGGTGATCGACGGCTGGGCGCTCCACGTGACGGGCGAATCGCCCGACATCGTGGCGAAGGTGCCGAAGGGCCGGCTGGTCGAGATCCGTCTCTCCGACGCGCCGCGCGAGTCGGCTGGCACCGGTCTGACCCACGCCCAGCGACTGATGCCGGGCGAGACCGGCGTGATCGACTCCGCGGCGATCCTGCGGGCGGCCCACGACGCCGGCTTCAACGGCCCGGTCACGCCCTACGCCGACCGGTCCACGCTCGCCGGCCGCGGCCGCGAGAAGATCGTTCGGCTGGCCGGCGACCGGCTCGAGGCGATCTGGAAGGCCGCGGGCCTCACGATCGCGCCGCGCTGGTTCACCCCCGTCGCCCGCGACGCCCTCGGCCGCCCGATCGAGGAGATCATCGGCGCCGCCGCGGCTGCAGGGGCCGCCGAGTAGGTTCACCGCCCGCGGCAGCGATCGCTGCAGTACCGCACCTGCTCCCAGCAGGCGGCCCATTTGCGCCGCCAGGTGAAGGGGCGGCCGCACGTGACGCAGACCTTCGTGGGCAGATTCGCCTTCGAGATGCCGGTGGCCTTCGCCCTGCCGGAGGCCTTGATCGAGATCCCCGACCGCCGCCGACTCATGGGCGGGCGGCTCCCAGCGCGGGCATCGCCCGTGGCGTTGATGGAGCGGACGGGGGCGCGGCCACGGCCCGGATCGCCTCCACGAGCATCACGGCCGCCAGGCCGAGCAGGACCACGCCGGCCCAGGGCACTGGATCCTGAGGCACGACGAACTCGCCCGTCGGCGAGCGGAACCTCGGCAGCGTCATCGCGGCCAAGGCCCAGGTGCTCATGGCGTACATAAAGGCCGTGGGCACCCCGGTCACGAGCCATATCCACGCCTCCCGGCGCGTCCGCCACAGCCAGACGGTGACACCCAGGAGCGTGAGGGCCGCGAGCAGTTGGTTGCTCGCTCCGAACAGGCTCCAGAACATCTTCCACGCCGGCACCGGATTGCCGTCCGCGTCGAGGTTGGGCCGCAGCAGGAAGACGAGCGGCACGCCCGCCGTCAGGCCGGTGCCGAGCCAGCCCCCCACCCGCCCCTTGAGGCCGGTCAACTCCTGCACGATGTAGCGACCCAACCGCGTGCAGACGTCGAGCGTGTCGTAGACGAACGTGGTGAAGGCCATCAGCGCGAACGACACGCCCACGGTCGCAGGCACGCCGAGGATCTCGAGAAACCGCCCCATACCGAGCGCGTAGACGAAGTTCGGGGGCTGCTTCGTCCGCGGGTCGTCGGCCGCGAGCACCATCACGCAGCACAGGCTCACCACGGCCACCATGGCCTCCAGGAGCATCGTGCCGTAGCCGATCGGCCGGGCATCGGTCTCGCGGCGCAGTTGCTTGCTCGTCGTGCCCGAGGCGATGAGCGAATGAAATCCCGAGCAGGCACCGCAGGCGATCGTGATGAAGAGCATGGGCACGAGCGCGCCAGCCTTGCCCGCCTGCCAGGTGGTGAAGGCGGGATAGCGGATGCAGGCGTCGCCCGCGACGAGCCGGTCACCCGCCACGAGTCCGACCGCGGCCCCCACGAGGGCCACGTAGAGAAAGCAGCCGCCCAGATGCCCGCGGGGCTGGAGCAGCATCCACATCGGCACCATGGCGGCTCCGAGGCAGTAGCCGAGCAGGGCGACGCACCAGATCTTCTGGGCCGTGAGCGGCGCCACCCCGAGCAGCGCGGCCAGATCGAAGGGAATCCTCTGGCCGCCCCAGATCGCCAGGCCCACGAGCGGCAGAAACACGGCCGTGGCGGGCCACAGCGGCAGCCGCCCATATCTCATGCAGAGCCCCATGACGACGGGCAGGACGAGGTACAGCAGGCTCGACGTGGCGATGCCGCCACCAGATACGGTCTCGCCGTTCTCCAAGGCCTGCACGCCGACGAAGCTCGCGGCCGTGATGTCGGTGAAGGCCACGACGATGTAGACCAGCGCGATCCACACGAACGCCAGGAAGAGCACGTAGCTGCGGCGGCTCATGTGGTCGCGGACCACCTCGGCGATCGACCTGGCACGGTGGCGGATCGAGGCCACGAGGGCGGAAAAATCGTGGACGCCACCCACGAGGATGCTC
Organism: uncultured Planctomycetaceae bacterium; assembly: GCA_903919035.1. GTDB lineage: Bacteria > Planctomycetota > Planctomycetia > Pirellulales > UBA1268 > QWPN01. The sequence continues at coordinate 6,732 of CAIXGY010000166.1, forward strand.
CCGCCCAGGATCCAGAGCAGCGCGGGCAGCCAGCCGAAGGCCACGCCGGCGAGGATCGGGCCCACGATCGGGCCGGCGGCCGCGATCGCCGAGAAGTGCTGGCCGAGGAGGAGCTGCGGGGGGATCGGCTCGTAGTCGACGTCGTCCCGCAGCTCGACGGCAGGGGTGGGCACGGTCGGGTCGAGCCGGAACAGCCGCGCGAGGATGCGGCCGTAGACGACGTAGGCCACCGCCAGGACGGCGGCGCTCGGCAGCAGGACGGCGAGCAGGCTCACGGGGGGGCTCCGCGGCGGTCGGATTTCGGGGCCGGGTCTTTCGGCGGCGGGCGATTTACCCCATCATGCCCGATCTCCGCACCACCGTCATCAGGAGCCCACATGGCCACCACGCAGGAGAAACTCGTCATCATCGGCAGCGGCCCGGCCGGCTGGTCGGCCGCCACCTACGCCGCCCGCGCCCAACTGCAGCCACTCGTCTTCGAGGGGGCCATCACCGAAAAGAACCGGATGGCCGGCACGCTGCCGCTCGGCCAACTGGCGCTGACGAGCGAAGTGGAGAACTACGCCGGGTTCCCGGCCGGCAACCTCGGTGCGTTCCTCGACTCGGCGCTGCCGAAGGACCGGCGTCAGATGATGGCCCCGCACGAGGGGCATGGAGTCACCGGCCCCGAGCTCATGGAACTCATGCGGCAGCAGGCCGCGAACTTCGGCACGCGGATCGTCACCGACGACATCGCGCGGGTCGACTTCTCACGGCGTCCCTTCCGGCTCTTTCCCTCCGCCGGGGGCGAGGTGGAGGCGGCCTGCGTCATCGTGGCCACGGGTGCCAGCGCCAACTGGCTGGGCCTGCCGAGCGAGGAGGCCTTCAAGAACCGGGGCGTGAGCGCCTGTGCCGTCTGCGACGGGGCGCTGCCGCGATTCCGCCACAAGCCACTCGTGGTGGTCGGCGGCGGCGATTCGGCCGTGGAGGAGGCGACCTACCTCTCGAAGTTCGCGAGCATGGTGCACCTCGTTCACCGGCGGAGCGAACTGCGGGCCAGCAAGATCATGGCGCAGCGCGCGCTCGACAATCCGAAGATCACGATCCACTTTGACACGGCCCTCGCCGAAGTGCTCGGCGACGATGCGGCCGGGGTGACCGGAGTGCGGCTGGAGAGCACGACCGCCCGTGGCACCACGACCACGCTGCCGGTCTCGGGCGTTTTTCTCGCGATCGGCCACACGCCCAACACGGCGTTCCTCGACGGCCAACTCGAACTGACGCCGAAAAAATACATCGTCTGGAAGCAGCACTTCCGCACCGCGACGAGCGTGGAGGGGGTGTTTGCCGCGGGCGACGTGGCCGACGACTACTATCGACAGGCGATCTCGGCGGCCGGCACGGGCTGCATGGCGGCCCTCGACGCCGAACGCTGGCTGGCGCACCACCATGGCTGACGACATCCGATCGCGGGACGATTGGCCTCCGGGCCGGGTGTTGGTGCAGACGGCGACCTACAAGGAGCGGGAGAACGTCGCCCCGCTGCTCGACGCCCTGCGGGCCGCCGTGCCCGAAGCCCAACTGCTCGTGATCGACGACGACTCGCCCGACGGCACCGCGGCCATCGCCCTGGAGAAGGCTGCGGCCGACCCGGCGGTGCACGTGCTCGTGCGGCGCGGGCGGCGGGGCCTGGGCAGCGCGATCCTCGAAGGACTCCGCCTGGCGCGGTCGCGGGGTTTCGCCGTCGCGGTCTACATGGACGCCGACTTCAGCCACGATCCCGCCGACGTGCCGAGGCTGCTGGCCGCCCTCGAGCCGGTGGGTGGCCGGCCCGCGGACGTCGCCATCGGTTCGCGCCGCGTTCCGGGAGGCCGCACGGTGGGATGGACGTGGAAGCGGCACGTCGCGAGTTGGCTGGTGTCGTGGTTCACCCGCTGGATCCTCTGGGTGCCGGTTCGCGACGCATCGGGGGGCTTCCGGGCGGTGCGGCTCGAGATCCTCGACCGGCTGCCGGGCGAGTTCGCCCGGGGCTACGCGTTCCAGGAGGATTTCCTCTGGCGGGTGCATCGCGCCGGCGGCCGGATCGTGGAGGTGCCGATCACGTTCACGGATCGCGAGCGCGGCGCGAGCAAGGCCGACTTCGCCGAGGCCCGGCGCAGCATCGGCGAACTGCTCGGCCTCGCCCGCCGCACGTGGTTCGGCGGCTGATGCGGATCCCGCGTGATCTTCGCGCGTCTTTCGGCACTCGTTCGCGGTCGGCCTCTGCGCCCAACCGGCTCGGGCCTGCCCACACCCTCTCGACGGACGCTTGCTGCGTCCATCCTGGACTTCGCTCGCTCGAAGACGGCCGCGCTCCGGCATCCATGCCTGCGCTTGCCGTCTACGCCGTCTCGAGGGGTTGGGCAGACCCGATCCTTCCTCGCTTCCGTGGGGCAAGGCGGCGGGGATGCCCGTGCCGTCGAGCCGGCGTTGCTGGCCGAGCGCAGCACGGATTGCGAAGC
>CAIXGY010000167.1 GCA_903919035.1 uncultured Planctomycetaceae bacterium
GGGAGCCTCGCGCTCTCCGGGGCCAACTCCTTCACGGGGGCCACGACGATCCAGACCGGCACGCTGCAGATCGCATCGAACGGCGCGGTGGCGAATAGCCCGGTGACGGTGCAGTCCGGGGCGGCGGTGAAGATCGACGCGGGCGTGACGATGCAGGCCCCGAGCCTGACGCTCTCTGGCTCGGGCAGCCGGCTCGACGGCACGGGGGCCACGATCGTGGTCAACGGCACAGCCGGCATCGGCCAGTTCGTGATCGCGAGCGGCACGGTCTCGGGCAAGCCGAGCCTCACGGTGAGCGGGAGCGGCCAGGTGAGCCTGCCGACCGACACGCGGCTGACGATGGACCTGACGGCCCTGGCGATCGACCAGGCCACGGGTGGCAAGCTCGACATCGGCAAGGGCAAGATCAACGTGGCGATCGGGGGCATCACGGCCTCCGACCTGCGGGCGGATCTGGTCTCTGGCCGCGGCACGGGCACCTTCTCGGGCACGAGCGGCATCGTGACGACCGGCGGCAAGGCGTCGCCGAATTCGGCGAACCCGGCGGTGGGCTATCGCGTGTTCACGTCGGGGTCGGCCACGGTGGCCTGGGCGGCCTACGGCGACGCGAACCTGGACGGGCAGGTGAACTTCTCGGACATCACCCTCGTGAACAACGGCGGCAAGTACGGCGCCGGGGTGAGCACGGGTGCGGTGTGGGTGCAGGGCGACTTCAACTACTCGAACGGCACCACGCTGACCGACATCACGCTGCTCAACAACACGGGGCTCTACAACGCGGGCTCGTATCTGCCGACGGCCACGGCGGGCCTCATGACGCTCGCCGGCCTGCCGACACCGATGACGGGTGAGATCGTGACGCTCGGCGTGGTGCCCGAGCCGGGCACGCTCGGCCTTTTGGCCGCGGCCGGGCTCGTGCTGGGAGCGGTCAGGGTGTCGCGGAGAGGCCGAGGGTGAAGCATCGTGCTCTGCCGCACCGTCTGCCTGTGTCTCGCGCTGGTGTGTGCCGTTCGGGCTGACGCCCAGCTCGTCGCGTTCCCGGGCGCGGAGGGGGCGGGTCGGCTCGCGACCGGCGGCCGCGGCGGCTCGGTCTATGCCGTCACCAACCTCAACGATTCCGGCCCGGGCAGCCTGCGGGACGGCCTGACGACCCCCGGCCGCCGCACGATCGTGTTCGAGGTCTCGGGCACGATCAACCTCCAGAGCACGCTCTACACGACCCAGGGCAACGTCACGATCGCGGGCGAGACGGCTCCCGGCGACGGCATCTGCGTGGCGGGCTCCCCGTGGCTCGTCGGCGCCGACAACGTGATCATGCGCTACGTCCGCGGCCGCACCGGCAACAACAACGGCGGCGGCGACGGGATCCAGATCGGCAACAGCGCGCAGACCAGCAGGAACGTGATCCTCGACCACGTCTCGGCGAGTTGGGGCACCGACGAGGTGCTCTCCGCGACCGGCGCCGGCGACTTCACCGTGCAGTGGAGCTTCATCACGGAGGCGCTTGACAGTGCCGCCCACAGCATGGGGGCGCTGGTCCGCAGCGGTGGCGGCGGCCAGATCTCCTACCACCACAACCTCTTCGCCCACAACGCCTCCCGCAATCCGCGGCCGGGGGCGATCGAATCGACCGCCGTCGATCCGGAGGGGCTGCTGTTCGATTTCCGCAACAACGTGGTCTACAACTGGAACGGCACCACGGCGGGCTACAACGACGACGTCGGCGCGACCTCGCGATACAACTTCGTCAACAACGCCTACAAGCGCGGTCCCGACAGCGACGGCGCGCTGGCCTTTCGCCAGACGAACACCGGCTGCCAGGCCTACTTCGCCGGCAACTCGATGGACGGCAGCGTGCCGGGCGACCCCTGGAGCCTGGTCACGGGGCAGACGGGCGGCTCGTTCCGGCTCGCCAGTCCGCTGGCGATGGCACCGGTGACGACGCAGTCGGCGGCGGCGGCCTACGCGAGCGTCCTGGCCGATGCCGGCGCTTCGCGGTTTCGCGATGCGATCGACGCCCGGATCGTGGCCGAGGTCCAGAATGGCTCGGGCGGCATCGTCGTCGACGAGGCCGACGTGGGCGGCTGGGTGCCGCTCACGTCGCTGCCGGCCCCCACCGACACCGACCGCGACGGCATGCCGGATTATTGGGAACTCGCCAATGGGCTCGATCCCGCCAGCGCCGCCGACCGCAACACGCTCGACGCCGTCGGCTACACGCGGCTGGAGAACTACCTCCACTTCCGGGCGGAGAAGACCGGGGGCAGCGCCGAACTGAAGACGACCTCGGGAGCCAACTGGGGCACGGCCTCGGCCTGGTCGAGCGGCACGCTCCCGGCGTTTGGCACCACGCTCGACGCGGCGTTCGCCACGGCGGGCGCGACGGCCACCGCCAACAGCCTCGGCGGCGGCGATCGCACGGTTCGCTCGCTGACCTTCGACGCCGACACCGACGGTCCGCTCACCATCCACCTCGCCGGCGACACCACGGGCGGCGGCACGGCCCGCACGCTCACGCTCGACACCGACTGGCGGGGCTGGGCCGGCCCTGACACCTCGATCCGGGTGATGCGCGGGGCGACGGGCGCCGTCACGATCGGGTCCGGCGTGGGGGCGGTCCGGCTGGCCGACGACCTGCAGGTGGTTCACGAGGGAAGCGGGCTCCTGACGATCGCGCGACCGATCGGCGAGACGGGCGGAGCGCACGGCCTCACCAAGAGCGGCGCCGGCACGCTCGTGCTCTCCGGGTCGAACACCTACACCGGCCCCACCACGATCCTCTCGGGCACGCTGCGGCTCGCCGGCGGGCCGCAGCGCATCGCGGCGGCGAGCGGGGCGGTCGTGGCGAGCGGGGCGGTGCTCGACCTGGCCGGCCAGAGCCAGTCGTTCGACGGCCTGTCGGGCGCCGGCACGGTCGCGCTCGGCTCGGGCACGCTCACCCTCGGCGCGGCGGGCGGCTCGGGCACGTTCACCGGTGCGTTCACCGGCGCGGGCGGCCTCGTGAAGTCGGGCTCCGGCTGGCAGGTGCTCACGGCGAGCCCGGGATACTCCGGCCGCACGACGATCGAGGGGGGCACGCTGCAGATCGACTCGTTCACCACGTTTCGCAACCTGTCGCTGGCCGGCGGCGCCCTCCATGCCGCCGTCGTGTCGGGCTCCCGCGGTTCGTATCTGCTCTCCGGCACCGTGACTGCCGGCGGGGCGGCCGACTCCGCGATCACCTCCGGCACCGGCTGGATCGCGGTGGGCGACGGCACGACGGCCAACGCCGCCACGACCTTCGACGTCGCGGCCGGCCGCACGCTCACGATCGCCGCGGGCATCGCGAACTCCGGCAGCACCGGTGGCGTCGTCAGCGGTCTGGTGAAGGCGGGGCCCGGCACGCTCGCGCTCGCGGGCTCCAACTCGTACACCGGACTCACCACGGTCAGCGGAGGCACGCTCGCCTTCGGTCGCGACGGCGCGTTCGCGCTCACCCATCAGATCAGCGGATCGGCCGCGATCGCGGTCTTCGGCACCGGCGCGGCCGGCCAGGCCGACGTCACGGCCCCGGGCATCGGCGGCGGGTTCACGGGCCGGGTCGTCGTCGACAATGCCCGGCTGAAGTCGGATGGATCGGCCTCGTCGCTCGGGGCCGCCACGGCCGTCACCGTGAACGACGGGGGCCAACTCGCCCTCGGCCTCTCGAGCGGCCAGGCGGTGGCCGCGGCCCTCACGCTCTCGGGCTCGGGGTGGGCGGAGGCCGGCGGCAGCCGCGGAGCGCTGCGGCTCGAGAACGGCTCGAGCGTGTCGGGGCCGGTATCCCTCGCCGGCCCGGCGACGATCGGCGTCGCCACCACGAGCGGCACGGGGGGCGTGGTGTCGGGGGGCGTGGCCAACGGCGGCCACGATCTCACGCTCTGGGCCGGTGCCGCCGCCCAGTCGCTCGCGGTCACCGGCTCGATCAGTGGTGCGGGCCGGCTCGTCAAGGCGGGCGCCGGCGTGGTGACGCTGTCCGGGGCCAACACCTACGGCGGCGCGACCACGATCGCCGCCGGCGCGTTGAACGTGTCGGCCGATGCGAACCTCGGGGCCGTGCCCGCCACGCCGACGCCCGGCGCGATCGTGCTCGGCGGCACGCTGCGGGCGACGAGCGGCTTCACGCTCTCGGGCAACCGTGGCATCGCGGTCGGAGCGGTGAACACGGCGATCGACGTCGCGTCGGGCGCCACGCTCACCTGGGGAGGCAGCCTCACGGGCTCGAGCACCGTCTACAAGGTGTCGAAGACCGGCCCCGGCACGCTCAGGCTCACCGGCACCGGCCATGCACTGGTCAACGGCTTCACGGTGCAGGGGGGCGTGGTCGACTCGACCGCCTCGGGCACACTCGCTAACGGCGCCTACGCCTTCGGCGTCGGTGAAACCGGCACGGCCACGCTGAACGTGACCGCTGGCGCGCTCACGACGGCTCCAGGGGGCGTGTATCAGGCGGTCTTCGTGGGCTCGGCGGGCTCCGGGACGTTTGCGATTTCGGGTGGGTCGTTCACGGTGGCGAGTTCGGCTCCGGTGTACGTGGGCTCGGGCTGGAACGGTTCGACGGCCAACTCGCACGGGGTGCTGACGGTGTCCGGGA
>CAIXGY010000168.1 GCA_903919035.1 uncultured Planctomycetaceae bacterium
CGGATCATCTCCGGGACGACACGTCGCAAGCGGTCAGTGCGTGACAGAAGCCGGCCGGGCGGCGTATACCGCCAAGGCATCCGCCAGACGGTCGAGCTCGGCGGTCGTGTTGTAAAAGGCCAGGGAGGGGCGAACCGTGGCTTCGAGTCCAAAATGCCGCAGTGACGGCTGGGCGCAATGGTGGCCCGCACGGACGGCGATCCCCTCGCGGTCGAGCGCCCGGCCGATCTTCGACGGATCGTGACCGGGGATCACGAACGACAGCACGCCCACCTTCTCGCGGGCGGTGCCCACAAGCCGGAGGCCGGGGATCGCGGTGAGCCTGGCGGTGGAGTAGGCGAGCAGGGCGTGCTCATAGGCCGCGATCCGCTCGCGACCGAGCGACGTCACGTAGTCGAGGGCGGCGGCCAGGCCGATGGCGTCGGCGATGTTCGGTGTGCCCGCCTCGAACCGAGCCGGGGGATCGGCGTACGTCGTGTGGGTGAAGGTGACGTCGCGGATCATGTTGCCGCCCCCCTGCCACGGCGGCAGCGTGTCGCGGACCTCCGGTGACATGACGACCGCACCGATGCCGGTGGGGCCGAAAATCTTGTGGCCCGAGAAGACGTAGAAGTCGCAGCCGATCCGCCTGACGTCCACGGGGAAGTGGGCCACGCTCTGCGCGCCGTCGACGAGCACCCGCGCGCCGTGGGCCTTGGCCATGGCCGTCATCGCCTCGACGGGCAGAATCGTGCCCAGGCTATTGCTCGCGTGCGACATGGCCACGATTCGCGTGCGTGGGCCCAGCAGCCGCTCGTAGGCATCGAGGATCACCTCGCCCCGGTCGTCGATCGGTGCGACGCGGATCACGGCGCCCGTCCGCTCGGCGACCATCTGCCACGGGACGATGTTCGCGTGGTGCTCCAGTTCGGGCAGCACGATCTCGTCACCCCGGGAGAGCCCCGGGGCGAGGATGTTGGCCACGAGATTCACCCCCTCCGTGCAGCCGCGGACGAAGACGACATCGTCTGGCGATGAGGCGCCAAGGAAGTCGGCGACGGTGCAGCGGGCACGCTCGTAGGCGTCGGTGGCCCTGGCGGCGAGCGCATGCGCCCCGCGGTGGATGTTGGAGTTGTCGTGGGCGTAGAAGGCCGCCAGCGCGTCGATCACGGATTGCGGCTTCTGGGTGGTGGCGGCATTGTCGAGCCAGGCCAGCGGTTTGCCGTGCACCTGCTCCTGCAGGATCGGGAAGTCGCGACGAACCGCTGCGACGTCGAAGGGGCCGCCGCTGGCTGGGGGCGCCGGTGCTGCGGTCGGCGACCGGGACAGCACCGGGGGCAGGTGCAGGTGGTCGAGGCCGCGGATCCCGGCCACGAACGAGCGGATGGCTCCGACGTCGACGGCCGCGGCATCGACGGGAACCGTGACGGCATCGCCGCGAGCGGCGACTGTCGTCAACGACTTTCCCTCGGGGAGAGGGGACGGGGTGAAAGCCGCCTCGTGATGAAACGGAGAGCCTGGACGCGCCGCCGACGCCGCGGCATCGCTCAGCAAATGCGATGCGATGTCCGCGATCCGGTCGGCGGTCACGTCGTGGGGCGCGGTGCCGTCACCGGCGGCCGTGGGATCGAGCGCGTGCATGCGATTCACTCCCGCTCTGCGGCTGCCGCGTCAGATGCCGGCTCCGTCACCGAAGGCCCGGCGGTCGGCGATCCGGTAGTCGTGGTAGTAGCCCACCTCGACGTTCTCGAGCACCCCCACCGCGTCGTCGGTCAGCACCGCGAGCGAGAAGTAGTTGGTGAGCAGGTAGGAGGCCACTCCCAGGCTGTCGAGGCCCATGAGCCGGGCCGACAGGCTGGGCATGATCTCGCCGGGGATGCCGGTCTGATGGAGCCCCACGACACCCTGCTCGGACTCGCCCACCCGCACGAGCACGATGCTCGTGGTGCCGAACGACTGGTTCGACCCGTAGCGACTGCGCACCTCGAGCTTGTCGCAGGGCACCAGGGGCACGCCCCTCCAGGTGATCACGCTGGTCCCGTGGATCGACGCCGTCACAGGGGGCACGCCACGCCGCGTGCACTCGCGCTCGAACGCCGCGATCGCCTTCGGGTGGGCGAGGAAGAAGGCGGGCTTCTTCCAGACGATCGCGAGAAGTTCGTCGAGGTCGTCGGGCGTCGGGGCGCCGTAGCGGGTCGAGATCCGCATCGCCGGATCGACCGAGTGGAGGAGGCCGAACTTCTGGCTGTTGACGAGCTCCCATTCCTGCCGTTCCTTGATCCCCTCGATCGTGAGCCGGATTTGCTCCTCGAGCTGGTCGTGGGGGCCGTTGTAGAGGTCAGAGACCCGCGTGTGGACCCGGACGACCGTCTGGATCGCCGATAGCGAATACTCCCGGGGGGCGGCCGCGTAGTCGACGAAAGTCTCGGGGATCTCGACATTCTCGGCGAAGCCAGAGACGAGGTCGATGTTCCGCTCGCCGTAGCGGTTCACCGTGCTGCGGAGCTCGAGATGCTCGGCGATCGCCTTGTGGAATTCGTCCCGTAGGGTCGGCACCTCGTCGAGGACGCCGTCGAGATCCTTTCGCGAGAGGGTGAGCAGGACGCAGGGGGTGATGGTGCGGACGGTGATGTCGGAGGGCTTTTCCGAGACTAGGTCCACCTCGCCGAAAAACTCCCCCTCCGTGAGCAGAGCCGCCCGCAGGTCGCGACCGTGGAGCCCCTTCGACAGGATCTCGACCTGCCCCTGGGCGATCACGAAAAACGTGCTCCGATCCTGTCCCTCGATGATGAGGTCGCTGCCGAGCGGCACCTCCTCGGTGCGGAACCGCTTCTGCATCCGCTCCAGGAGCGAGGCCGGCAACTGCGAGAACAGCGGAACGCTGCGAAGTTCGTCGGGGGCGAATCCGAGTCCGGCCGCGATCTCGATCCGCTCGGCTTTCGAGAGTTCCACCTTGGTTCGGTTGACGCGGTAGGTGCCCCCTTCGACCTGCACCCAGGGCAGCAGCCGCAGCAGATGCCTTGGCGTGACCGACATCATCATCGGCCGCGTCTTGGTCGTCGTGGCTAGATTGCGGGCCACGGCCGTCGTCACGCTGCGCTGCAAAAGGCTGTCGGACATCGATCACCTTTCATCGAATGGGAGATGCCGCTCAGGGATCGCCAGCCGTCTCGTCGCTGAGGGCCGTGGCTGCCCAAGGCTCCTCGGTCGGCTGCCGATCCCGTCGCTACGTCGTACCGAGGCTGCCAGTCATGTCTCGTAGATGCCGGTGGAGATGTAACGCTCGCCGGAGTCGGGCAGCACGACGACGATCGTCTTGCCGGCCGACTCGGGCCGGGCCGCCACTCGCAGCGCCGCGTGCATGGCGGCGCCGCAGCTGATGCCGCAGAGGATGCCCTCTTCCGTCGCCAGCCGCCGGGCCATCGAGATGGCCTCGTCATTGGTGACGGTCAGCACCTCGTCGATGAGCGTGCGGTCGAGCACGTCGGGCACGAAGCCGGCGCCGATGCCCTGGATCTTGTGGGGGCCGGGCTTGCCCCCGGAAAGCACGGGGCTGTCCGCCGGCTCGACGGCGACGGCGTGGAGTTTTCGGCCCTGGGCGTCCTTGAAGAACCTCGACACGCCGGTGATCGTGCCGCCGGTGCCCACGCCCGACACGAACACGTCCACGTTGCCGTCGGTGTCGTGCCAGATTTCCGGTCCCGTGGTCGTGAAGTGGATCGCGGGGTTGGCCGGGTTCTTGAACTGCTGCGGCATGAAGAAGCGGGGGTCCTTCGCCATTTCTTCCGCCCGGGCGATGGCGCCCCGCATGCCCTCCACGGCCGGTGTCAGCACGAGTTCCGCGCCGAGGCCCTTGAGAAGCTGCCGGCGCTCGAGCGACATCGACTCCGGCATCAACAGCGTGAGCGGATAGCCCTTGGCGGCGCAGACGAAGGCGAGGGCGATGCCGGTGTTGCCGCTCGTGGGCTCGATGACGTGCTGGCCGGGCTGCAGGCGGCCCGATCGTTCCGCGTCCCAGATCATCGCCGCGCCGATGCGGCACTTGACGCTGAAGGCCGGATTTCGCCCCTCGATTTTGGCGAGCAGCCTGCCGTCGAACCCCGGTGCGAGCCGGTTGATGCGCACCAGGGGCGTGCGGCCGATGGACTCGACATTGTCGGAAAACACGGGCATGGGGACCTCCTGCCCCGATGCGTGCCTCCGAGATCTTCAGTCGGCCGCGGTGCTGTCTGCAGCGGGTGTCGCCCGGTCTGGACGACCGCCCGCATATCTTCCGCAGACTACCGGGGCGCGGTGGGATTGAAAAGGGGCTCGGCCCTGCCGATGCGAACGGCGTCGGTCAACGGCCGCACGGCGGGTGGCGTCCAGCCGGAGTCGATCGCCGCGTTGTCCGGCCAGTAGATCCGCAGATACAGCGAGAATTCGCCCGTTGGCGCGGCCAGGTGATTGCCCGTCAGCGCGGCGGACCGACTGCCGGCCGCTCCGGTCGCAGGACCGACGACCACGGTGAGTGATCCATCGGGACCGAACACCAGGCCCGGGTCGCGCGAGCCGATCGCATGCCGTCCCGGCGCGTTGCTTGGGATGGCATGACGCTCGTCGTAGACCGTCAGCGACCAGAAGCCGCGGGCGGGGGGCAGCTGGTCAGCGGGAAACGTGAGCACGTACTCGCCGTTGCCGCCGAGCCGCCTGCCGGCAGCGTCGAGATCGAGGTAGTAGTAGCGGGTCTCGCAGGCCCGGTTCACGAACACGTTCGACCGCGCCGCGGCGGTGCGGGCCACGTAGTCGGTGCCGAAGGCACCGCCGTTGTCGAGGGTCGTCCAGTGGTCGCGAAGGCGTCGGCCC
>CAIXGY010000169.1 GCA_903919035.1 uncultured Planctomycetaceae bacterium
CGGCCATCCCACGATCCATCTCTCGGTCACCGACGCCAGCGGCGACTCGGCGATCATCGAGTACATCGCCGGCAAGCCGGTGATCCACCACGACCGGGCCTATCAGGTGATGACCAACAGCCCGGTCTTCGAGCAGCAACTCACGCTCAACCGCTACTGGGAGCGGATGGACGGCGCGAAGATGCTCCCCGGGTCGCACCAGTCGGAGGACCGCTTCGTGCGCGCAAGCTACTACCTCAAGCGTCTCGGGCTCGCGGAGACCAATCCCCGCAAGCAGGTCGCTGGCGTGATGAGCGTGATGCGGAACGTCTCGGTCCCGTGGGGCGCTCCCGACCCGCTCCACCCCAACATCGCCCCCACCTACTGGCGCACGGTGCTCGACCACGGCCGGCGCGTCTATTACTTCGAAAGCGCCCTGAGCCCCTACGTCCTGGGCGTCGATCTCAAGACGATCGACTTCGCGCCGGGATCGGGCATCCGCGCGGTGGCCCTCGAAGACGAGAAAGCCTTCGAACGCTCCGGCGACATCGGCGACCAACTCGTCCCCGCCAAGCCGATCGCCTATCTGGCGCCGTGACGGTGGCCGCCGCTCCACTGGCGGAAGGGCCGGCCTCCGTCACCGCGGCCGTGGCATGCGTCGCGGGGAAAAGGCGGGTCTCGAGCGGAGGGAATGACTTTGCGACCGGTCCCATTCCGGCCTCCTCGCCCACGCCCGCGGACAGGTGGAGTGAACGCGGGGCAGCGTGCGGTGGAAATCACTTCGAGCAGGCCCCGCCGGCACCGATTCCTGGCACGATCCCGGGCCCGCTCGCGCAAGAGCGTGATCCTCGTCTGGATGCACGGCGGGCGGTCGCAGCTCGACACCTTCGACATGAATCCCGAAGGCCCGGCCGAGTTCCGCGGGCCCTTCCAGCCGATCGGCACGAACCTCCCCGGCGTCCAGGTCTGCGAGCTCCTCCCGCAGCACGCCAAGGGGATGGACACGTGCACGGTGATCGGCAGCTTCTCCCATGGCAACGGCGACCACTGGGCCGCCGCCCACTGGATGCTCACCGGCCGCACCGGGGCCAACGGCAGCGACCGCAAGCCGCGCTATCCCTCGATGGGCGCCGTCGCCTCGCACCTCCTCGGGCCCGAGCTCCCGGGGTCGCTCGCCGGCAGCCGCAGGGCCTTGATCTGCTCCGGCGTGAGTCCGGCGCGAGGCCCTCTGGCCCAGAGGCTGCCGCCTCGCCGGGGGCGTCGCACACGCCGATCCTGGCACCGCGGGGTTTCCTCGCGGTCCGGCGCGGGGCGTCCCGCGTCACTTCCTCTTCGTCTGCTGATCGAGCGCCTGGATCGCCAGCGCGATCCAGGCATCCTGCGAGATGGTGAAGGTGCCGGAGACGGCCGCCGCCGGCGCCGCCGGCAGGTAGGAGCCGGCGCTGAAGAGCGAGGCGCTATTCATGAGCGTGATGTCGGTCTGCGTCACGCCGCCGGAATAGTTGAAGTCGCCATCCCACCAGGTTGCCCCGCTCGCCACTCCCTGCCCGTACTTGCCGCCCGAGTTCATGAGGTTGATGTCCGTCATGTTCACCTGTCCGTCGAGGTTCGCATCGCCGTAGGCGGCCCAGGCCACGCTCGCCGCCCCGCTGGGCAGCACCCGGTAGCCGACGGCGGGATTCGCCATCGACGCCGACGCCTTGCCGCCGCTGGTGACGATTCCGCCGGTGCCGTCGAAGGCGCCCGCGTTGCGGCCCACGACGAGCGCCGCCCGCAGGGTGGCAGCCGTGATGCCGCCCACGGCGACGTCGATCCGCGCCTTGCCGATGTCGAGCCGGCCGCCGCTGGCGGAGTCGACAGCGAGCGCCGTCAGCGCGACCGTCTGCCGCCGATCGCTCGGCAGCGTGACGACGCCGTTGCCGCTGACCGAGAGCCGCGGCGCGCCCGTCACGGCACCGGAGGTGACCGTGAGCCTGCCGATGCCGGACGTCGCGTTCGCCAGCAACGTCGCGCCCGTGCCGTTGAGCGTGCCGCCGGCCACGGTGAGGCTCGGCGCCCGCATGGTGACGCCGGCGTCGACTCGCAGCGTCGCCCCGGGCCTCACCGTCACCGCGCTCGAGGCGAGCGCGTCATCGGCGGCCACGATCAGCGTTCCGGCCTCGACGGTCGTCGCGCCGGTGTGGCCGCTGGCGACGGTCAGGATCAGCGTGCCCGCGCCGCGCTTGATGTACGTGAGCGCCCCCGACCGGCCCAGCGTCTGCGTCACGGTCTGGCCGGTGGCGACGTCGAAGATGACCTCGTCGGTCACGACGCTCGGCGGAATCGCGATCGCCAGCGACGTCGTGCCATCGGTCAGGGTCACGTTCCCCGCATGCGTTCCGAGCGCCGCCGTCGCCGGCACGCGGACGAACAGCGTGCCCGTGAACCCGCCGGCCGCGACCGCGAACGTGGCCGTCGGGCCCCACATGACGCCGTCGGCGGACACCTCGAAGCCGGTCGGGGCCGTCGCCGTGACGGCGGCCGTGAGGTATGCGCCCGTCACCGTCGTGGAGACGGCCGGGGACGCCGTGCCGAGGAGCGTCGTGATCGCCGGCAGCGTCGCGCCGGTGCGGGTGATCACCGGCGCGGCGACGGTGACCGTCAGGCTCGAGGAGGCGCCTCCGCCCGCCAGTCGCAGCGGCACCAGCTCCGCGGCGTCCTGGAGCGTGTAGGTGATGGTGCCGTTGGCGACGTTCGCGAGCGACCAGACCACGACGCCCGTCGGCCCGGGGGTCTGGGTGGCCACGACCACTCCGTTGGCCAGCAACTGCACCTCCCGGCCGGGGATGCCGACGGAGGTGAGTGCGAAGCCATTCTTCGCGGTGACGTTGTCGGTCGCGGTGCCCGTCGCGGACGTGTCGTCGGCGGTCGGCAGGTCGAGGAGACTGTGTCGAGCGGCGATCACGTCGAGGATCGCGCCGTTGGGATCGGACAGCGCGCCGCCAACGGAGACGATCCCGGACACGTCGCCCATGGTCATGACGACGGTGCCCCCGTCGGCGCCGCCGCGGAACGACACCGCCCTGCCGAACGAGCCCGCGGCGTCGCCGCTGACGACGCTCATCCCGCGGGTGGCGAGGTCGACGGCGATCACGTCGGTGACCGTCGGGCCCGGATCGGCGAAGGCGACGCCGTCGTTGCCGAAGGCACGCGCGTCGGCGGCGGTGAGGTAGGCGACGCGGCCGTCGCCGCTGACACCGACCAGCGTCACGGATGCCGCGGCGGCCTGGGTCACGCTCACGGGCGAGTGTGACACGAGCCGATTGGTCTGGGGCGTCCCGGCGTTCCTCACGCCGCCGCCGAGATCGAGCACGTAGGCAGTCGTGCCGTTTTGCGAATCCCAGCCGCTCGCTTCCCCCGAGCGATCGGAGTGGATCCAGCCGCTGTACGAGCTCTGCCACACGAAGGACGTGCCGTCGGGGGAGAAGAAGCGCGGCTCGTTCTGCACGCCCGCCCAGGCGCCGTAGGAGAGTCGCGACCCTTCCGCGTTGTCGGCATTGACCATGCGGATGGCTCCGGTCTGCATGTCGGCGATGAACAGCGCGTCACCGGTGACCGACGTGCTGAAGCCGCCGCTCGCAGCCTGCATGTCGAGCACGAACGCCACGAAGCGGCCCTGCGGCGACACCGTGAGGCTCCCGCCACGATACGAGCCGCCGAGGGCGGCGGTGGGGCTCGTGACGGCATGACTCACGAGTTCGAGCGTGCCCGTCGAGGGTGCGAAGCGGAACAGGTCGGCCCGCGTGGCGTCGGCATCGCTCGTGAAGCCGAAGGCCCTCGCGTCGGCGGCCGAGAAGTAGACATGACCGCCGGTGACGCGCTCGCAGGTGACCGCCACGCCGGCGCTCGTCGTCGCCGCACCCGCGCTCGCCCGGGAGATCAACCGCAGCGTTCCGTCGACGAGGTTCGCGGCGATCAGGTCGGTCGTGGCCGCGGCACCGGCGGTGAAGCCGAAGGCCGTCGGATTGGCGACGCTGAAGACGGCCCAGCCATCGGCGGTGGTGCCGAGCAGGGTGGGCGCGACGCCCGCGCTGGCCGTCGCGGTGGCCCCCCGGCTCAGGAGTTGGATCCGGCCAGTCCGGAGGTCGGTGGCGAACAGGTCGGTCACCGCGGGGGCGACGTCGGTGAAGGCGGTGCCGGCGTTGCCGAAGCGACGGGCATCGGCGGCCGTGAACAGCACGAAGCGGCCATCGGCCGACAGCGTGACGTTCCGCACGTCGCCGGCCTGCGACTGGAGGTTGCCGGCCGCGGCCGAGTGGCTCACGAGCATCTGCGTGCCGGTGGCGAGATCCACGGCCACCACGTCGCGAGCCGCGCTGGCGGCCTCGCGGCGCATCGTTGCGGAGAGGTTCGCCGCCACCGCCTCCAGCAGGCTCACGCCATAGCCGGTGGCCGTCGCGCTCGTCGCCACCACTCCGGCGGTGCCGCCGGTGTTCCAGTTGTAGTTGGCCTGGCTTCCGGAGACGTACTTGGCCGAGGTGGCCCGCACGAGGATGCCGCCGCCGGTGTCCGTCAGTTCGAGCTTGACGGCCTTCGTGGTGCCGGTGTCGACGGCCTGCACCCAGAAGGAGAGCGACCCGGCGGAGCGTGCGATCGTGACCGAACTGACCGTGGCAGCCAGGCCCTTGTCGGTGACAGAGGCGCCGTCGAGCGCGAACGACAGCGTGGTCGGATCGAGATCGGCGACCCTCACGGTGGTGGTCTTCAGCTTCCCGCCCGTCGTGGGATAACCGCCCTCGACGAGCGCCCAGCTGCCCGCCGATGCCTTGCCGGGGGCCGTGAATGAGCCGATGTCTTCGACGTAGTCGGTGGTGTAGACGAGCGTGCGGCCGTCGGCCCCGAAACCCACGAACTGCGCCTGCCGCGAGCGCGTCGTCGTCGCGGTCGCCCCGGCCGTCGCCAGCCGCACCGACTGCGTGACCCGGTCGAAGACGAGGATGTCGGTGGCGGGACTTCCCGTGACGGCATTGGTGTCGGTGAAGGAGACGCCGCCGTCACCGAAGCCGGTGACGTGACTCGTGCCGAACACGACGTAGCGGCCGTCGGGAGACGTGCCTCCGGAGGCCAGCGGGACCCGGGCCGGCGTGGTCGCCCCCGCGGCGCCGCGGGAGACGAGTTGCACGGTGCCGGTGTCGACGTCCGCGACCAGCAGGTCGACGGGCACCGCGATCGGCGTGACGGTGCCGATGCCCGGGCCCGTCCAACCGACCGACACGTGGTCGGCGCCCCCTCCGTCGCGCTGCTGCACCTCGACGTAGTAGCGTTGTCCGGCCTGCAGCGAGATGGCGGCCGAGATCTGGCTCGAGTACCTCGTCCACTGCTGAAAGCTCGTGTAGGAGCCGCTGGCGATCGACGCGATGGGGTTGGCCCGCTTGTTGGCCGCCGTGGCGTCGGTGCTCAGGAACAGTTTGCAGTCGTCGTCACCGGCGATGAAGAAGGTGTAGGAGCCAGTGGCCGGCGCGGTGATCCAGCCCGTGATGCGTCGCGAGTAATTGTCGCCGACGCCCTGGGCGGTGGTCAGTTCGGTGAGGCTGCCGGTGTACGTCGCGGTGGTCGGATCCCAGGAGTTGTTCGTGAAGGCCGTGCTGCCGCTCCAGCGCTGTTCCGTGAAGGGGGCGTCGGCCAAGACCGTGTAGGTGACCACGCCCTGGTCCGTCGGGCGGACGTCGAGGACGCTGCCCACGCCCCGGCTGCCCGTCGCCGTCGGGGTGCCGCCGTCGACGCCCCAGGACACCAACTGGGTGCCGGTGACGACGATCTGCGACCGCACGGTGAACGTCACCGGGCCGGTGACGGCGACGTTGCCCGATGCATCGACGACCTCGGCCCTGAACGTCGCGGCGCCTTCCGCCAGCACGGGCGTCGTGAAAGCCCACGATCCGTCGCCCGCCGCCGTCGTCATGCCGATGAAGGTCGCGGCGCGATAGATGGAGACCGACGCGCCCGCGTCGGCCGTGCCGCTCAGGCCGAGCGTCGTGTCGCGGGTGAAGCCTCCGGCCGGGATCGACGCCGAGCCGCCCGCGTCGGTCACGGCCGTGCCGGCGATCGTGAAGGTGGTGATTCCGCCGGTCAGGGACGCGTTGGATCCAGCCGCGACGTCGGTGATCGGTGGGGCGAGCGCCGGCAGGAAGGCCGAGGCCGGCATGAGTTGGCGCGTGAATCCGGGACCCGACCAGGCGACGGAGACATGGTCACCGCCGTTGCCCTCCATGTGATAGGCCCGCAGCACGTAGCGTTGCCCAGCCTGCAACGTCAGGGGGGCGGACTGCTGCGACGAGGAGGCGTCCCAGGCTCGGTGATCGGTCCACTCCGCGACGCTCGCCAGCGTCGTCTCGGCGGAGGGATCCGCGAAGGGTGCGATCGTCAGCCGGGCCATGTCGTCGGCGGCCACCCAAAAGCTGTAGACGCCGGTCGTCGGCACCTCGAACGCCCCGGTGATGCGCCGCGAGAATTCGTCGGCGACGTTGACGGCCGACTCGAAGGATGACGGCTTCGTGGTGAAGTCGGGCGTGGCGGTCCACGCACCGCTCGCGTAGACGTTCGTGCCGCGCCACCGTTCCTCCACGACCCGCGTGCCGTTGACGGCCAACCGCGCGACGGCGAGCGTTCCCGAGCCGGTGTTGTCCGTGGCCCTGACGACGAGCCGCAGTTCGTAGGCGCCCAGCGGCAGTGCGGCGGGATTCGCGAGCCGCAGGCGGCCTTGGGAGTCGATCGAAAAGGCCGGCGTGGCCTGCCCCTGGACGACGGTGTTGCCGGCCACGATCTGCCAGGCCGTGATGGAGCGGCCCGCGGCCGGCGTCGCCGTCAGTTGCGCCACGACCGTGGACGCCGCCAGGCCGGGCGCGACCACCGCACGGATGTCGGGCACCTGCGGCGCGTCGGCGTCGAGGATCGTCAGCGAGTGCAGCGCGGGGCCGACGATCCGGGCGCCGCCGGCGTTCGCGAGCCGCAGCACGAGCGTCTCCGGCGCCTCCCCGACGGCGTCGGCCAGTGCAGAGAGGTTCAGCGGCCTGGCCACCTCGCCGGCCGCGAAGGTGATGGTCGTGGAGCCGAGCGAGTAGTCACCGCCTGTGGCGGTGGAGGAGCCCGCGACGACTTCGACGTCGACCGTGATCGTGCCGGTGTCGAGGGCCCGATCGATCGAGACGAGGATCGGCTGCGACGCCGGCTGGCCCTCGGTCATGGTCGAGGACGCCGTGTGGAATCGCACGTAGCGATTGTCGGCGACGGGCAGCGCGCCGGCGGTGGTGATCGGCGTGATCGTCGCGATGCCAGGCCCGGTCCAGCCGATCGAGACATGATCGCCGCCGTTGCCGTCCTGCTGTTGCACCTCGACGTAGTAGCGCTGCCCGGCCTGGAGCGCGACGGGCGCCGACTGCTGCGCCGGGTATTTGGTCCACTGCTGGAAGCTCGTGTAGCCGCCGGTCGGAACCGAGGCGACGAGTTGCTTGCTGCCCGCCGAGTCGGACGTGCCCACGTAGAGCCGCACGGCGTCGTCGCCCGAGGCGTAGAAGGTGTATTGCCCCGTCGCCGGCGCCGTGATGACGCCCGTGAGGCGGCGCGAATAATCGTTGCCGACTCCCTGCGCCGTCGTGAGCCCGTTCAGAAATCCCACGTAGGTCGCGGCGGCACTGTCCCAGGTGTTGCTGGTGAAGGGAGCCTGCCCGGCCCAGCGCTCCTCGCGGATCAGGCCATCGTGCACGATGTCGTAGAGCGTCACGGTGTGGCGGTCGAACCCGGATCGCAGCGACGCTCCGACCGCATCGTGGAGGACGATGCCGAAGGTCTCCGGGCTTTCGACGATGCGGTCGGCCTGCACCCGCACCCACAGGGTCTTGGTCGTTTCGCCGGCCGCGAAGGCGAGCACGCCACGCATCGCGGACAGGTCGGCGCCGCCGGCATCGACCAGCGACCAGTCGACGCCGGAGCCGAGCGCGGAGCCGCCTCCCGGTCGGTAGGCGACCTGCACGCCTCCAGCGGGAGCGGGCTGAGAGAGCACGACGTTGATCGGGCGGATCCGGTCGGCGGGGTTTTGCCCCTCGCCCCAGGCGTTCGCGAGGCTCTGAAAACCGACCAGGATGGGACTCGTGTCGTTGTCGGCCACGACGTACGTCGCCACGGCGTTGATGCCGATGACCGCGCCGCCGGGCGCGGAGACCAGTCCGAGGACGATCGTCTCCGCCCCCTCGGCGACGGTGTCGTCGACGGGAGTCAGGCGGACGACGACGCCGGAGGCATCGGCCGGAATCGTGACCGTGTTGAGCGCCGCCGGCGTGAACGTGGACAGCACGGTGCCCGACTGCGTCCGCACCTGTCCCGTGTAGTCCACCGCGGGCGTGGCGGTGCCGCTGAGGGAGAAGGCGACGGTCAGGGCCCGGCGGTTGGCGTGGGTGCTGTCGCGCGAAATGAAGAAGTCGGCCGGGCTCGCGGCGGCCTCGGCGGCCTCGGCGACGAACCGGCTCACGCGCACACGATCGCCGCCGCCGGCGGTGGAGATGGGGTCGAGGATCGCGAGCCGGGCGCTCGAGTCGAGCCCCACGGTGTAGGCCGGGGAGGCATCGATCGTGACGGTGATCGATTCATCGTTCTCGGCCACGCCGTCCGCGAGCGTCGCGATCGGCAACTCGACCGTCCGCGTGCCGCCGGTGGCGAGCGTGATCGTGCCGGACACGCGGGTGAAGTCGACGCCGGCGGTGGCCGTGCCGCCGACGCTGTAGCGGACGACGATCGGCACGCCGCTCCCGCCGGTGGCGGTGAAGACGACCTTGGCCGTGCCGCCTTCCGTGACGATCGATTCGTCCTTCGTGCCCACCACGCTGACGGTCGGCACGTCGCCGGTGTCGCCGATCGTCACGGTGGCCCGCGACCTGGAGCCCACGCTGTAGGCGTTGTTGAAAGTCGCCAGCCCCAGCGTGACGGTTTCGGAGGATTCACCGATCGCGTCGTCGATGGCATTGATGAACACGCTCGTCGCCGATTGCCCCGCGGGGATCACCACCTGTCCGTCGAGGCGGCCGAAGTCGGAGCCGTTGGAGGCGGTTCCCGAGAGGCCGTACTGGACGGTGAGTGGCAGGGTGGTGGGGCCGGTGCGACTGACGCGGAAGATCCCGCTGTCGCGGCCGGCCACCCCCGGTTCCGCGGCCGTGGCGTCGACCGCCTCGACGGTCACCACCGGCGTGTCGTCGTCGTCGACCTGCAGCGACGCGGAGCCGTTCTGACCGCTGATCGCGTAGCCGCCGGAGGAGACGATGCTCACCACCAGCTGATCCACCGCCTCGATCGTCGTGTCGTTCGTCGGCGTGAGGACGACCTGTGTCGACGTCGCCCCGGCCGGGATGGTGACGGTGGCCGGCAGATCGACGACATCACCGACTCCCGTGCCCGACCAGGCGAGATTGACGACGAGCGGGGCCGTCGTCGCCGTGCCGATCCGGCTGATGGTGAACGTGCCGGAGTCGCCCCCCTCGGCGGCGAATGCGTCGGTCGCCACCACCGCGACCAGCGGTTGGGCGAGCACGGGGGCCGTGAGGCTGCCCACCGTGACCGGCGTGCCGGTGGCTGCGGCCCCCGCCGTCACGGTCGTCGTGAGCGTGGCCAGGCCGCCGCGCCGGTCGCTCACCTCGAGAGACGCCGTCACGGCCGTCTGCGTCGCTTGGCTGAACGTCCGCGTGAACGTGCGGCCCACGCCCGTGACGCCGTCGCTGAAGGACCAGCGGTAGACGACGTCGTCGCCATTGGCGTCGATCGCATCGGCCGTGAACGTGACCGAGCCGTACCGCGTCACGGTCGAGGCGCTGGCGGTGAATCGGGTACTCGGAGCCGAGTTGTCCGGGAAGGGCCCGAGGTGGCAGGCGACGTCGAGATACCCGTCTCCCCTGGCGAGGACCGTGATGTGCATGTCGCTGCCGGGCAGCCGGTAGGTCTTGCCGAGGGTGGCCCCGAGGTCGATGTCCCCCTCCTGCACGTACTTGAGCACGTATTCGTCGCGCAGGAGGACGAGCGCATCCTCGAAATCACCCCCCTGGGCCGGGCGGTACTCGAGCGTGATCGTCGGATTCGAGCCGATCGCGTCGGCCGGAATGGTCTGCTGCAAGCCGTACCGGCGCCCGACGACGTGGTTCGTCTGCTCGGCCGCGTAGATCCGATAGATGCCCGAGCCGGGATTCACCGGCACGGAGCCGGAGTCGAGCCAGCGGAGCGCGAGCTTCTTGGGGATGCTCCAGTGATCGGGCCCCATGCCCCCGGCTCCCATGTTGTCGATCTGGTTGCCGTATTCGTTGGTGGCGCCGCCCCAGGTGATCGAGTTGGCATGGCCCAGGTCGAGGGCATGGCCGATCTCGTGGGCTGCCGTGCCGCCGCCACCCCAGGCCAGCCACACGCTGTCGCCGCCTCCCCACGACGCACCCGCCCGGAGCGGGGCGTCGACCCGCAGGACGGTCACGTCGAACTGGTCGGAGTCGAAGCCGAGTTGGAAGACCTTGGAGCGGACGTGCTGCATGATCACGCCGAGGCCGTCGAGCGCGGAATCGAAGGCCGTGAGCCATTGGTGCGAGAAGTCGAGCGTCACGACGGGCGTGTAGGTCGTCGTCAGCGAGATCCGCCCGCGGGAGTTGTCGGCGTAGAACCGGGCGACGTCGGCCATGTCGGCCTGCGATTCCTCGAGGCTGGCAGGCGTGCGATTGAGGTCCGGGAACGTGGCCCGGACGTAGAGCGCCGAGTGGTTGCCGATCGCCTCCGACGACGTGCCCGGAAACAGGTCGCGGAGCGGGGCGGCGTTGAAGGAGCCGCGGGTCTCCACGTCGGTGCGGAAGGCCAGCGTGGCGCCGTCGCCGACGCCCGCGAACGGCGCGTCGTCGACGCTGCTGCGGATCGCCCCGGCGTCGATGGTGAGGAAGTAGTCGGTGCTGCCGTCGAGGTTCCAGAACGGGTCGATCGTGAGGGTGCTGCCGCTGAAGCGCAACGCCGCGCTCGTGGCGGCGTTGAATGATTCGACGACCTCACCGCCGGCCTTCGACAGGCGGATGCCGCCCGAACCGGCCTTCACGCCCTCGGTGAAGGTGAGCCTGATGTCGGCCGAGACGTCGAGCAGGCCGAAGGCGTCGGTCAGGATCGGGTTGGCGACGAGGCCGGCCGCCAGCACCCGGCGGCTCTCGAGTGACTCGAAGTCGGGTGCCCGCTTCGCGCGCTGCCGCCGGCGGACACGCCGCCGCCCAAGGTCAGACGCGTTGGGCAGCCTGCTGCGTGTCACGGCGTGTTGCTCGCGGGATCCTGGTGTCGCCATGTCCGACCGAGCCCCGGCCACCGAAGTGGGTAGGGAACCACCTCGGTAGCGTACGCAGCCGTGCGATCCTCCGCCACGGATGTGTCGGCCGCGCGAGTCTCATCGGGATCCGGGGCGTGCGGACGAACTGTCGTCGTAGCCGGCGGACGGCCGCACCGCGCCGCAACCGGCGGACGGTCAAGCAGTTGCACGACACGCCCGCGCCCGGCCCCGCCGGCCGACCACTGCGATGCGAACGGTTGCCCGTGCCGGGACGCCCCCGAGGGTTTCATGCGAAGCCCGCGGGTGCCTCTGGAACACGACTCTCGGTAGACGGGTTGCTGGGCACCGCGGCTCTATCCGCGGCCCCCGGCGCAGCGTAGGCCGACGCGGACCGATGGCGCACGCCCTCCTCCGCGACGGCCTTTTCGTGGTGCCGCAATGCACGTCGGCCCGTTCCGCGCACGGACGTCGCACGCGTCACCGAGTTCGCGGAGTCCGTCATGCGCACGCTCGATTCGTCGGCACACCGTTCGATGTTCCGGTCTTTTCAGCTTGCGCCGGCGTGGCTGCCGTGCATCCTCATCGTCACCATCGCGACCGTTCCGGCGCGGGCTGACATCATCCGCACCGCCACGAGCGTCGTCTTCACGGGCACGGTCTCCAACTCCGCGGGCCCGGTGTCGGTGCAGGCGACGTTGTGGACCGACCCGAGCCTGCCAGGCACGCTCAATCTCCTGCTCCAGAACACGTCCACGGCGGCCACGATCGCCCCGGCCGGCTTACTGACGAGTTTTTACTTCGGCGCGTACAGCGGCACGACCAGCGGCAGCGCCCCGGGCCTCACCTACGTGAGCGGCTCGGGCCAGGTCTACCAGCCCGTGAAGAACGGCGGCGACGTCCCGGGCGTCTACGTGCCTCCCGCCAGCGCCGGAGGCAGCGGCACGTTCACGCCCTTCGCAAGCGGCCTCTCGAACCTGGTGGCCACCAAGAAGGGCGACGACACGTGGCAATTCAGGAGCGGGCTTTCGCTCGTGGCCTCCGAGCCGCCACTGAACTTCGGCATCGGCACCGCGGGCAACAACTCGCTCACCCCGAACAACTTCAACGGCGACGTCGTCGGTGGCAACAACTTCGGGATCTCCGTGGGCGACGCCTCGACGCAGAACCTGCAGTCGGTCGGCTTGCTCGTGAGACAGTCCGCCTGGTTTCGGTTCGCAGGCTTCACCGCACCCGCCTGGACGATCGGCAACATCCCCAACCATGCCGTCTTCGGACTCGGGAGCGGACCCGACGTGATCATCTCGGTGCCCGAACCGGGCACCATGCCCCTCGCGGCGATCGGCGTGGTCGCGGCCATGGGAGCCTGGCTCCGTCGGCGGATCGCGATGCGTCGGCTCGACCGCGAAGTTCGGGTTCACACCCCGAAATCGACGGCGATCGTGCAGTCGGGGCAGAGTTCAATCTCGCACCGGCCGCGGACCGCCAGCGATTCGTACCGGCCCGTGTCGCCCAGCCGCAGCAGCGACGACTCGGCGCCGTCAGGATCGATGATCAGATACCAGCGCACGCCGTGTGCCTCGTAAAGCCCGCGCTTCACCATCAAGTCGCGGTCGCGGGTGGCCGCGGAGAGGATCTCCGCGACGAGTGCCGGTGGTCGCTCGACGTGCCGCTCGGGTGCCGGGCCGCACAGGATCACGACGTCCGGCCGCACTACCGTGTCATTCGCCACGATCCAGTCGATCTCGGCGAGTACGGTCGCCCGGCAGCCGGCGGCGTCGATCGCGTTCCAGAAGGCGGCGGCCAGGCGGGAGAGTCGCTCGGCATGCGGCCCGAAGGGGCTGGGCGTCATCGCCACGGCGACGCCGTCGAGCAGCTCCCAGTCGCCCTGCCAGGCGGCGTGGTCGGCCACGGTGTAGTGCGGCAGATAGCGGGGTGCCGTGCTCACGACGAAGTCCATGATGCCCGAGGGCGGAGCCCGACGCCTTCGTCCGAGTGTAGGGACGGACACGCACGCTCGTCAAAGAACCGTGACCCCACGGCGCCGTTAGCAGACTGTGGAACAAGTCTGCCGCCGCAGGATGCGGTGACCGCCGACCGTCGAAAACCTCGGCTTTTTGACCGGTCGGCCAAGTGGACAAAGGCCATGGATGGCTTTGTCCACGGACAGTCAGACGCGAAACACCTTCATCACCTCGTCGCCGAGGTGGTTGATCGCCTTCACGGCGATCCGGCCGCCGGCCGGCTTCGGGAACGGCCGCGAGGTGTCGCTCCGAAGGCTCTCCCAGGCCTCGGGGTCGATCTCGGCCTTGAGCGTGGTCTTGAGGGCGGCGTAGGGATCGCCCGCGCCGAGGAAATACGCGTGCCGCACGAAAAAGCTCTGCTCGTCGTAGTCGGTGTCGATGAACCAGCAGGCGATGCCGTCGGCATTGTCGCTCCGCACCTCGCCCGTGGTGGGATGAAACACGTCCACGCCCTTGATCTTCACGCTCAGCATGTCGCCGCCGTGCTCCGGCTTTGTAGGAAGAAGCTCGATGTCGGGCTCGCCGAACACGACGAAGAGGTTTCCCTTGCCCGTGTTCTTGAGGTCGTCGGCCATGTGGAGGTCGGCGTTCATCCGGGCCTTCAGGATCGGCAGCGGCCCGAGCTTGGAAAACTCCGTGGCTACGGCCTCGAAGTTGAAGCCGCAGGCCACGAGCAGGTCGAACCCGGCCTCGAGCGCCTCGCGGGCTGCGGCGGAGAGATCGTTGCGGCTGACGGTGCCGTATTCCGGGCCGATGAAAATCGCCGCACGTTTTTCGCGGCCGCTCGCGCCCTTGGCGTCGTCGGCATACCGGCCCTCGGCGCCGATGAACGCTCCCGGCCAGGGAGCCAGCGACGAGAACACGAGTTTTCCTTCTTTGTGCGCCTGCTGGACGCCGGCCGTCTTGAGATTGTCGAGGATCGCCCGCACGAATTGGTCGCCGGCCGCGTCGGCCGCTGCCGGTTCGGCCGCGGGCTTGGGCTCTGCGGGATCGACGAGAGAATCGTCGGCGTCGATGCCAAGGCTGCGGTGCGGCGACAGGCTCTCGACGGTAAACGGCCCGGCGACGCGGACCTTCTTCTTGTCGTCGTAGGGCTTGTCGTAGAGATATTCAAACTCCGCCTTGGCCGCGATCGAGGCGTCGATCTCCCGTTGCCGGGCGATCCGCGCCTCCCACCACTCGGCATGGGCCGTGCGGGCGGCCGCCGGCCAGCCCGCCTCGGCCTCGCGGGGAATTTCCCATTCTTCCCACGCCTGTGTGTCGGAGTGTTTCAGGGCCTTGTTGAGCGCGGCCCGCAGCGGTTCGAGCGTGGCCTGCCATTTTTCATGGATGACGTCGATCTCGGCGTTGTTGGCGATGGATTTGAGCGTGATGTGCGGCACCCGCTCATAGACGAACCCCAGCCGCACGTTGCCGTGGACGGGCTGCGTGCTCGGGGCCGTGCGGGTGACGTCGGCCTCTTTCTTCTGCCCCTCGCGGCTGTCGGCGAGCAGGTAATAGGGATAGCGGGCCCCCATGATCCGGGCCCGGGCGAGGGCGAGCGCCACGCGGGACGTGTCGATCGTGATCCACCGCCGGCCCCACTGCTCGGCGACATACGCCGTCGTGCCCGACCCGCACGTGGGGTCGAGGACGAGGTCACCGGGGTCAGTGGCCATGAGGAGGCAACGCTGGATGACGCTTGCCGATGTTTCTACAACGTATTGTTTCGACAGTGCAGCACGAGTGTCTATCCACAAGTTGTTGAAGGGCTGAACTGGGAAGTCCTCGTGGTACTGAACGAAGTACGGCAGAGCACCGATTTTGACGAGCCGATTGGCTCTCATGAGCGTAGCCATTCCGTCCTTGTTGGTGCGCCAACTCTTTTTCGTGGTCGTAAACGTTTCTCCTCGGTAACCAAACGGATAGACGCACGTTGGCGTAAACCCGGAGGAGAACAGGGCTCCGCGAGCAAAAACCCTATGGTCGTCGGGGATGCGAGCAGGCTTGTCGCGTTCTTCGTCCGTCATTCGCCTGGCAGTGCCAGCCGGTGGCATTAACCACACATATTCAGACCCCTCGCCGGTATCTTTACCCTGAAGCAACTGCCGGTACTTCAACTGCTCTTTGGATTTCGCATACCAGAGAATGAAATCGCAAACGGACGGCAGTCCGCTGGCTCCAAGCGGGCTACTCGTTCGGTAACTGATCATGCTGACGATGTTTTCGTCGCCAAACACCTCATCCATCAGCGTTCGCAGCAAGTGAACATTTTCGGGTCCGATCTGCACGAAGATCGAGCCTGACTCCGTCAACAGATCCCGCGCGACCGTGAGCCGGTCGCGGAGATACGTCAGGTACGAGTGAATCCCGTCCCGCCAGGTGTCGCGGAACGCCTTGACCTGTTCGGGCTCGCGGGTGATGTGGTCGCTCTTGCCGTCCTTCACGTCGCGGCTGGTCGTGCTCCACTGAAAGTTGCTGTTGAACTTGATGCCGTAGGGCGGATCAAAGTAGATGCACTGCACCTGCCCGCGGAGGCCCTCGCGTTCGGCGAGGCTCGCCATTACCTGGAGCGAGTCGCCCAGGATCATCCGGTTCGACCAGTTCTGGTCGTGCCGGTAAAAGTCGGTCTTGTCGGCCCCCTCCGGCAGCCGGTCGAACACGTCGAACAGGTTTTGCTGGCGCGGTGAGCCGTCGCCCGTCGCGGCCGCCTGCGACTGCTTCAAAAGGTCGTCGATGAGCGCCTTGGGGTGCACCTTCTCCTGGATGTAGAGCGGCGGGGCGGGCACAACAAGATCGCTCCAGTCCTGCTCGTCCTTGCCCCGCCACACGAGCTGCGGGTCGAGGTCGCGGTTGCGCCGCTCGTAGGCCACGCGAACGGGCGATGTCTCCTGCCCCGCCACGACGGCCTGAAGCTCCGCCGTGGGGATATTCCGCCGCGTGTCGGCCGCGTGCGTGATCGCCTCGACCGATTTGCCCGCCGGCTCGCGGGCCTTGGCGGGAAATACGTCGGCTTTTTTCCTGCGGGCCATGCGGTGCATTCCAGCGGCTGGTTCGGCGACGAACGGCGGGAAACCGCCCGGCCATCGCGTCGCCAGCATCCCCCCGGTCGGGGATGCGCGTCAAGGGTCGCGCGTCGCGGAGACAGCGCTCGAGCCCCCGGCGCCGCGCCGTCACGACGCTGCAGACTCCCTCAGAAAATCGGCGGGTGTCAGGATGTGGATGTCACGAAACGGGTGAAGCTCCACAAGATGGGCGTCGCCCGACACGAGGTGCGTGGCACGGCCGGCGACCGCCAGTTCCAGAAACTTGTCGTCACGCGGATCCCTGCACAGCGTGACGCGTTCAACGACGGTCACTTCCTCACCCTCGCTCACCAATGCGGCGAGAAAGTCCAGCCGCAGCTCCTCCGGGAGATAGGTGTTGAACTTCGGTCGCCGGAGGACTTCGTCGATCTCTTCAAGTGTGGCGATCGAGAACAGGATTGTTCCCCGGCGTGCGCGGTCGATGGCCTGTCGTGGCACCGAGCCGGCCAGCAGCAGCCCACTGACGACGACTCCGGTGTCGATGACGACCCGCATGTCAGCCGTCGGCGAGCAGGCTGCGGAGGGCGTCCTCCGTCAGGCCGCGCGAAGCTGCCACTCGCGCTGCATCATCGAGGACGTCCGAGAGGGAACGCGGCGGCTGCGCAGTCAACTCCCGCAGCCGGAGTCCGAGCAGCAACTGCATCTGCCGCCGCTCGCGATCCGACGCGGAGTCGTAGGCGATTGCGGTATCCGGGTCGAGGGGAATGGGAATGGTTTGCGTGACCATGAACAAATGTTACCCAGCGGCCTCACCCCCGGCAACGCGACCGTCGCTCGTCCCGGTCGCGGCCGCGGCCACGAGGTCGCCGACGGCCGCGGTGATCATCCCAGCGGCTCGCTGGCCGCGGGCAGGTCGGGAATCTCGTGCGGGGCGAGCCACACGACGCGGCCGTCGCGCCACACTGCCACCGGGTTGCCGGCCGCCTTGTGGTCGCGGACAGCCTGCCGTACCGCGGCGGCCACCGCTGCGGGAATGCGATCGAGCCGCTCATTCCAGTCATCCACCGGCGCGGCAGGGAGTGATGAGTCGGCGATCGGCTTGATCATGTCGATGCGAGCCTCCAGAGCAAATCCCAGCGTCCGACGTCGATCACAGTCTCACTGCCACCCAATGTCTTCGACGCGACGATCTGCGGATCGCAGAGCATGGAATTATCCATCAGGATCCAACTCCGTGCCAATTCCCGATAGGTGCCGAAGAATGCCGTCAGGCCCCGGAAAAATCGTCGGCGCACGACGTCCCCGGCCACGTGATGCCCTCCACGGGCCATCCGCTCTTGCACCCGGGCCATCGCGATCTCGGGGGACGGCAGGGAAAGAAAGACCACGTGCGAGCGGTAGCCGGCGGCGTGCAGACGGGTCAGCAGACCGGCAAAGCCCCGAGTGGCAAGCGTCGTCTCGAAGGCGAACGAGGCACGCCGTGCGGAAAGCGCGGCGATGCGGCCGAGCATCAGGCGGCCGGCCTCGAAAGCGACCCGTTCGGGATGCAGGCCCGACAAACCGGCGGCAATCGTATCGGCGTTCACAAACTCGTCTACCGCGAGCGCCTCGACCAAGAGTCGTGGCGCCGACGTGCTCTTGCCGGCCCCGTTCGGCCCAGCGATCACGACGACGCGGGGTGCATGCTGCGCCGGCTTCGCGGGAGTCATGCTCGCGATCCTCCGGCAGCCGCGGCCACGAGGTCGCCGACGGCCGCAGTGATCGCGGCGGCCAGGCCGCTTTCGATCTCCCACACGTCGCGAAACTCGGCAAACGCCCAGCGGCCGTGCGTGCCGAGCCGGTTCACGCCGGGGATCCACGAGCCGAGCATCGCATTCCGCTTGTCCTTCACGTCCTCGCGACGAAAGCCCTTGACCTCCACGACGAGATGGAGCGGGTCGGGCCGGCCGTCGTCCACGACGACGATGAAGTCGGGGCGGTAGCGCTTCGCCACGCTGCCGGTGCGATACGGCACCTCGAAGCCGAGGGCGTGATTTTTCACGTAGGCCTTCACCCGCGGATGCGCCTCCACCGCCCGGCAGAACTCTCCCTCCCAGCCGCTGTCGAGGACGGCGGCACTCAAGTGGCAGCGGTCGGCGGCCGTTTCAAACACGTCGCGGGTCGTCGTGAACCGCACGTGTCGCGTGGAGCCGGTGGGGTTGTAGGGATCGATGATCGCCTTCACCGGATGGGTGTCGGCGTGGGCGAGCGTGATCGCGGCCGTGATCCGCTCGCAGGCCATCGCGGCGAGCTGGTCGTATTCGAGGAGCGCCGGCGACGTGTTGCCCTTGCAGTCGAGGCAGTTCTCCAGCCAGTCGGCGGCGATCCGCTTGAGATGCGGCATGAGGTGGAGCTTGGGCGCGTCGCCGGCGTCACGGAAGGTGGTGAAGACGAGCCGGCGAGCCAGCTGAAACGCGATCGCCTGCGGCCGGGCCTCCGTGAGCGTGGCCAGACCGAGGTCGGCCGCCTCGCCCACGATGCCGGAATTCAGCACCCGCGTGGGGCCGACGAGATCGGGCGTGAGCGTGAGCACGGAGTCTTCCGTGAAGGCGGCCGTGATCCGCTCGGCGGGAAGCTCCGTGCGATAGCCCTCGACCCGCGGAAACCGGATCTCCAGGTGGTCGCGGTCGGGCGAGATGGCCTTCACGACCTCGACCTTGGGCGGCTTTTGGGGCTGGGCCACGACGGGCTTGGCCGTGAAGTCGAACGGGATGCCGAACACGTCGGCGTATTCCACCGGCAGCAGGCCGTCGGGGGCGAGGTCGTAGGACTGGCGGCGGAGGGCCCGGCCGATCACCTGCTCGCAGAGCAGCTGCGTGCCGAAGGCGCGCACGCCGAACACGTGCGTGACCGTGTTGGCGTCCCAGCCTTCCGTGAGCATCGACACGCTCACCACGCACCGCACGCCGCCGCCGAGCGTGCCCGGCTTGCCCACCGTGTTCATCACTTCGCGAAGGATGTCGGCGTCAGAGAGATGGTCGGCGGCGTGGGCGTCGCGCTTCCGCTCCACGATCTCGCGGCGGAACCGCGCCAGCTCGGGGGCCGCCGCCTCGTGGAAGTTTTTGTCGAGGATCTCGCCCGATTCGAGCTGCTCGCTGTCGATCAGGAGCGTGTGCGGGCGGGCGAGGGGCTCGCCCGAGTCGTCGAAGTTGCGAAATAGCGGCAGCCGTCCGGCGGTGAACCGCCGCGGGCCGTCGGCGTCCTCCTGCCAGAAGCCGGCGATGTAGTCATGGACGAGCTTCGAGATCGCCGTGTTCTGGCAGACGACGATGAAGCAGGGGGGCACGCCAATGCCCGCCTCCCGCCAGAGGGCGAAGGTTTTTTCGTAGTGGCCGTAGAGGGCGAGAAGCGCGGTCTGGAGCCGGGCGGGGAGCTTGAGCGGGTCGAGGGCCCCGGCCGTGCCGCGGCCCTTCTTCGGCATGTCGCGGCGGATGTTTTCCCAGAGGTCGCGGTACATCGGCATCTCGGTGCCGGGGAGGTTTTCCGCGACCGGCACCCGCGGCAGCTTCACGATCCCGCACTCGATCGCGTCCATCAATGAAAAATCGCTCATCGTCCAGGGGAAGAGCGTGCCCTCGCGGTAGCCCGAGCCCGCGAGGAAGAAGGGAGTGGCCGAAAGATCGAACACCCGCGACACGCCGACCTTCTCCGCGACCGTCTCGAGCCCCGAGATCCACACGCGGGCCGCCTCCCCCCGCCGCTCGGCCGCCTTGCGATCGTCGCCCGTGAGGTTGTCGTCGGCGTCGTTCTCGTCGCCAGGCTTCTCGCGGTAGCAGTGATGGGCCTCGTCGTTGAGCACGACCACGTTCTTCAGGCCCATGAGGGGAGCCATCACCCGCTGCATCATCTGGCCCGGCGTCTCGCGGGTGACGAGGTCGGGGCCGCGGCCGGCGAGGAATTTCCGGGTGCCGGCCGCGAGTTCGACCCGCTCGCGGAGCTGGAAGGCGTGGTAGTTGGTGATCACGATCGTCGCCCGGCGGACGTCATCGAGCATGTCGGACGGCACGAGCTCGCGGGTGGCGTAGTAGTTGTCGGGGTCGTTGGGCAGGAGCACGCGGAGCCGGTCGCGGATCGTCAGGCCCGGGGCCACGACGAGGAAGCCGCGGGAGAAGTTTTTGCTGCCCGGCCGGCGGACGGCATTCACCGTCTGCCAGGCGATGAGCATCGCCATCACGGTGGTCTTGCCCGCGCCCGTGGCGAGCTTGAGGGCCAGCCGCGCGAGCCCGGGGTTGGCCTCGGCATTCGCCGCGGCGAGGTAGTCGAGCACCCTGCGGCCGCTGGCCGTGTGTGGGGCCACCTCCGTGAGCCAGATCGCCGTCTCCACCGCCTCGATCTGGCAGAAGAAGGGGCGGGGGCCGGAAAAATCGTGGTGTCGCCAGTGGGCGAGCAGCCGGGCCGTCTCGGGCGTCACGCCCCACTGCGCCTGGTCGGCCTCGGCCCGCCAGCGGCTCACGAGGCTGCGGACCTCGTTGATGAGCGACATCAATTCATAGTTGCCGTCCGCCCCCGACGCACCGTGGTCGAGGCCGAGGTCGCCCTGTTCGTCGGCACCACGGCCCCGCTGGCGTTTCTTCGGCTTCGGGATCGGCGTGACGAACTCGGCGAGCCGGCGGCTCTCGATCACCCGCTGTGTGGGCTGGCCC
>CAIXGY010000170.1 GCA_903919035.1 uncultured Planctomycetaceae bacterium
CCACCAACAGCGTGGGCACGACCTACACGACGGTCGACACGTTCACGACCTACGCGGCGGAAACGCTGCTCACGGCGGGCGACATCGCCTTCACGGGCTACCAGACCGACGACCCCGACCTGTTCTCCTTCGTGCTGCTCAAAGACGTCGTGGCCGGGACCTCGATCACGTTCACCGACACCGGCTGGAAGTTCGACCAGGCGGGCTTCTCCACGTCGGTCGAGAACACGCAGACGCTGCAATTCGGCGCAGCCTACCCGGCAGGCACGCACTTTTCGGTCGCCGCCGGCGTGACGAACGTCTCGTTTCCCGTGTTCTCGGTTCTGGCCACCGGCGAGACGGCAGGGGTCATGAGCGGCACCCTCAACGGGCTTTCCACGGCGGGCGACTCGATTCTCGCCTATCAGGGCTCCGCACCCACCTCGGGTTCGGCGACCAACTGGATCGCCGGAATCAATTCGAGGGCGTGGGCCACCGCCACCTTCACCGGGTCCAACGACAGCGCGCTCCCGTCGGCCCTCACCAACGGCACGACGGCCATCGGGTTCGCGACGGACTTGGACAACGGCGCCTACAGCAGGATCACGTTCCGCGGCACGCCGGCTCAGATTCGCGCCGACGTGAACAATGCCGCCAACTGGACGCGCAACGACACGGCGGGCGCCTACTCCACGACCGTCTTCACCGTGGCGAACGTCGCCACCACCACCACGCTGTCGGTCACGCCGGCGACCGCCGACTTCGGCTCCGCGGTGACGTTCGCCGGCAGCATCACGGTGGCATCGGGCACCGACTCGCCATCCGGCACCGTCGAAATCCGCGTCGGCGGGGCGACCGGCACCCTGCTCGCGTCGGGAGCCGTGAGCCCGAGCGGCTCGGGCACGAGCAGCTTCTCGCTCTCGTCGTCCTCGGTGCCCACCGGCACTTACGCCGACGTGCGGGCGTACTTCACCGGCACCGGCGTGCTCATCGACAGCGTGTCCGATGCCCAGTCGCTCACGATCAACGCCGTCGGCGCCGTGACCACCACCAGCCTGACGGGCATCACGCCGCTGACGAGCACGGCCGGCTCGCCGGTCACGTTCATCGGCACGGTCGTGGCGGCAAGCGGGTCCGCCACGCCCGCAGGCACCGTCGAAATTCGCGCCGGTGGCCCGACGGGCACGCTGCTGGGCTCCACGACGACGATCGGGGGCTCCGGCGTCAACGGCACGTTCAGCATCTCCACGTCGGCGATACAGGTAGGCACGTATGCCGGCATACGTGCCTACTTCACGGCCGCCAACCAGGCCAACTTCCTCGACAGCCAGTCCGACGCCTTCGGGGGCACGCTCACGGTAACGCAGGCCCCGTTCACTCCCGGCAATCTCCTCGTGCTCCGAGTGGGCGACGGTTCCACCGCCATCGTCAACGGCGCGGCGGGCAACGTCACCGGCGGCGTGACGCTCCTCGAATACACGCCGAGCGGCACCCTCGTGCAAGCCATCCCGGTCGCGTCGACGGGGGCCGCTGCCGCGACGCTGCGACTCAATTCGACGAGCGAGGGTGCCTTGAGCCTGTCGGCTGATCGGCAGACGGTGACGTATGGCGGCTTCCGGGTCGATGCCGGCCCGACGAATCCCAATTCGGGATCGACCGGCCGCGTGATCGCCAAGATCGGGGTCGATGGCACGGTGGATACCGCTCAGGCGATCTCGGGCGTGTTTGGCGACAACTCGTACCGCAGCGTCGTCACCGACAACGGCAGCAACTTCTGGCTGTCGGGGGCTGGGTCGAACGGCGGCATCCAGTACGTTTCCGGGGGCACCGCGACGACGGCCACGACGCTCACGAGTGCGAGCGACAACGTGCGGCAGGTGCAGATTCTCGACGGCAACCTGTTCACGGCCAGCGGCGCCAATGCCCCCGGCCGGTCGGTGTTCCAGGTGGGCGTCGGCCTGCCCAGCACCGGAACGGCCACGCAAACCGCCTCCTTCACGCCGGCGGCGTCGGCCCAATACCACGCCTACTTCTTCGCCGATCTCGACACCACCGCCGGCTGGCGGAACACCGGCTACGACACCCTCTACGCCACCGACACCACCGGCAGCATCGCCAAGTTTTCGTACGTGGTCAGCGGCGGCGTGGGGAGCTGGAACGCCTCCGGACTCGTGGCCTTTGGCACTGCGACGAATCTGACCGGGTTCGCATCCGGCTCGTCGGTGACGCTCTACGCGACGTCTGCGACCCAGGACACCGGATCGTTCATCACGCTCGTCGATACCACCGGCTACAACAATGCCAACGGCGACTTTTCGTTCGTGACGTCGTCCCAGCTCGCCACCGCGGGCGCGAACTACGCCTTCCGTGGCGTGTCATTCGTGCCGCGGTCCGGCGTATCGACCACGACGACCATCACCGCGATCTCGCCCACCTCGGCCGAGCAGGCCGACTCGGTCACGTTCACGGCGACGGTCGTCGCGGGCACGGGCTCGGCCCGGCCGACCGGCACGGTGCAGTTCCGCAGCGGCGAGGTGCTGCTCGCGACCGCCGCCATCGCCGACGGATCGGATGCCACGACCGGCCTCGCGACGGTGACGGTGCCGATGACCGCCATTCCGATCGGCACCTACTCCGTCACGGCCCAATACATTCCCGACGGCAATCCGTCGCTCAATGTGTTCAATCCCGGCGGCTCCGCTGCCTTCGGCACTTCGCTGGTCATCCAGGCTCCCGGGGTCGTGACCACGACGACACTCGCCGACGTGACCTGGGCGGCCCAGCCGTCGGCCGCGGCCTACGGCGACGCAATCACGTTCGCCGGCCGCGTCTCCACCGCCGACTCGAGCACGCCCGCGGGCACCGTGGAGATCCGAAACGGCGGCCCCACGGGCACGTTGCTCGGCTCGACCTCCACGTTCGCGGCCGACGGCTCGTTCACGATCACGACGTCGAGTGCGCTCCCCAGCGGCTCCTACTCGAGCATCGCGGCTTATTTCGCGGGGGCCACGGGCTTCAAGACGAGTTCCTCGGCCACGTCGACCACGACGCTCGTCATCTCGAGCACCGCGCTCGCGGCCGGTGACATCGCCTTCACCGGGATCCAGGTGACTGGCACGAACGAGAAGATCTCGTTCGTGCTGCTGAAGGACGTGATCGCGGGCACCACGCTCACGATCACGGACAACGCCTGGACCGGGTCGGCGCTCACCACGAGCGAGGGCACCAGCACGATCACGTTCACGCAGGCCTTCGCCGCGGGCACCCAGTTCGACTACGACGCCACGCGGACGGCCGGAGCGAAGTGGCAGACGGGTGGCAGCGCTGTCGGTCTCTCGGATGTCACGGTCGTCGCCCCCGCTCTGGGCAACTCCGGCGACAACGTCTTCGCCTACCAGGGTGCGGCGCCGACCGACGGGGCGGCCGCCGGCTGGATCGCAGCCCTGTCCACGCAGGCGTTCCTCACGACGGGACCGACCAGCACAGTCGTCACCTACCTGCCTTCCGCCCTGACGCTCGGCGACACGGCGTTCTCGTTGAACCTACCGACGACCGCCGCCTCGCAAAACGCCTGGCTCAACGACCTTGGCACCGTGACCAACACCGCCGCAGGGATCCGCGGCGCGGTCTACACGGCCGCCAACTGGACGTCCGGCCTCGACTCGACGACCACCACCCCGGTCGTCCCGTCACCCACGATCTTCGTGCTCGGCTCGCCCGTCACCGCCTCCATCGGCACGACGGGCTCGCTCTCCGCACTGTCCACCCTCCTCGGCACCGCATCGTCGGCGACGACTGTCACGGTGACCGGCACCGGCCTCGCAGCCGACATCGTGGCGACGGCACCCGCGGGCTTCGAGGTGTCGAGCGACGGCACCACCTTCGGCCAAACGGCGACATTCACGCAGGCCGGCGGGGCCGTGAGCGGTACGCTCTCCGTGCGGCTTGCGGCGACGATCGCGGTCGGCACGTACTCGGGCGATGTCACGCTCACCTCGGCCGGCGCGACGAGCGTCACGTC
>CAIXGY010000171.1 GCA_903919035.1 uncultured Planctomycetaceae bacterium
CCGGGAATCCTCGGGCCCGGCCCGCCGCTCACCGTCAGCCCGCGGGGCGTTCAGGCGTTCACGCACACGTGCCGCTGACTGCCGAGGCCGTCGATCGAGAGTTCGACGACGTCGCCGGCGGCGAGGTATTCCGGCGGCGTGCGGCCCATGCCGACGCCGGCGGGCGTGCCGGTGAGCAACACGTCGCCGGCCTCCAGGACGAGAAAGTGCGACAGGTGACACACGAGGAACCAGACGTCGAACAGCATCTTCGACGTGTGCCCCCGCTGTTTCGCGACGCCGTTGACGTCAAGGGACAGCGCCAGCCTCTGCGGGTCCTGCACCTCGTCGGCCGTCGCAAGCCATGGCCCCAGTGGCAGGAACGATTCACACGACTTGCCCTTGCTCCACTGGCCGCCGCGGTCCTTCTGGAACTCCCGCTCGGAGCCGTCGTCGGCGAGGCAGAAGCCGGCAACGTGCTCGCGGGCGGCGGCCGGCGAGTCGAGGTAGCGGGCGTCACGGCCGATCACGACGGCGAGCTCCACCTCCCAGTCGGTGCGGGTGCTGCCTCGGGGAATGAGCATGGGATCGTACGGTCCGCAGACGCTGCCCGTGGCCTTCATGAACAGCACGGGTTCCTTCGGGATCGCCGCCCCGGTCTCGGCCGCGTGGTCGGAGTAGTTGAGGCCGATGGCGAACGCGTTCCGCGGCCGGGCGATCGGAGCCCCGAGCCGAGACCCCTCCGGCGCTTCGGGCAGCGGCGCGCCGGATGCGACGAGGCCGCGTACGCGCTCGATGCCGCCGCCCGCGAAGAACGCATGGTCGTAGTCGGCGACGTGGGCCGAGCAGTCGAGGACCGCGCCGGCGGCGGAGAGGATGCCGGGTTTCTCGGCACCGGGCGGGCCGAACCTCACGAGTCTCATGGGACCACTCCGGATTGGCCGCGGATCAGTCAATCGCGGCGGCGGCATTCTGGCGGTCGAGGTGACGCATCGCCAGCGGCCGAGCGTTCGTCCCGTACACTGCCGCCATGTCCACGACCTGCGACGACCTCCTCGCGCCCGCCGGCCGGCTCGCGGCCCGACTGGCCGGCTGGGAGAGCCGCCCGCAGCAGCTGGAGATGGCCCGACTCGTGGCCGACGCCATCGCCGCGCGGCGGCACGCGATCGTCGAGGCCGGAACCGGCGTAGGCAAGAGCCTCGCCTACCTGGTGCCCGCGATCCTCGCGGCCACGGCCGACCAGGACGATCCCGACGCAGCCGATCGAGATCCCGACTGGGATGACGAGGCGGCCGCGACGTCGCCGCCGGCGGTCCGGCGGCCGCGACGGATCGTCGTCTCGACGCACACGATCGCCCTCCAGGAGCAGCTCATCGGCAAGGACATCCCGCTCGTCGCCGCAGTCATGCCGCGGGAGTTCGCAGCCGTGCTCGTGAAGGGTCGCGGCAACTACGTCAGCCTGCGGCGGCTCGGGCTGGCCCTCGAGCGGTCCGGCAGCCTGTTTCCCGACGGGGGCGAGCGGGCTGAACTCCTCGATCTCGCGACCTGGGCGCAGCGGACGACCGACGGATCGCGGGCCGATCTCGAGGCGCTGCCCACCGATGCGGTGTGGGACGAGGTGCAGAGCGACTCGGGCAACTGCATGGGGCGGGCCTGCCTCATGCACGCGACGTGCTTCTATTACGCAGCCCGTCGCCGGATCGCGCACGCGCAGGTGCTCGTGGTGAATCACGCCCTGTATTTCGCCGATCTTGCCGTGCGCCGCGCAGGCGCGAGCCTGCTGCCGCCCCACGACGTCGTCATCTTCGACGAGGCCCACACCATGGAGTCCGTCGCCAGCGAGCACCTCGGCGTGGGCGTGTCGAGCGGGGGCATCGAACGCGTGCTCGGCAAGCTTTGGAGCGAGCGGGGTGACCGAGGCCTGCTCGTGCACTACCGCATGAACGACCTCGAACCCCACGTGCGCCGCTGTCGGCGGGCGGCGGCCGACTTCTTCGCGGCGGTACGGGACGCCGTCGCGGACCGCGACGGGCCGCCGTGGCGGGTCGCGACGCCGGCCCTCGTGCCCGACACGCTCGGCGGCCTGCTCACGGGACTCGCCCACCGTGTCCGATCGGCCGGGGACGGTCTCTCGAACGCCGCCGAGCGGCACGACTTCGTCTCCCTCGCCGACCGGCTCGACGCACATGCCGGCGCCGTCGCCACGTGGCTCGCGCAGGGCGTGGCCGGGAGCGTGTGGTGGGTGGAGGCCTCGCGGTCGCGCCGTGGCCGCGAGCGGGTGACGCTCGCGAGCGCCCCGGTCGACGTGGGCGAGACGCTCCGGCGCGAACTCTTCGAACGCATGGGCACGGTGGTGCTCGCCAGCGCCACGCTCGCGGTCTGCGGGCCGCGTGGCCGCCGCGACGTCGACGACGAGGCCGGGCTGGCGGAGGACGGCTTCGCGTTCCTGCGTCGCCGGCTGGGTGTGCCCGACACGGCCGTCGAGCGTCGGCTCGGCAGTCCGTTCGACTACGCGCGGCAGGCGCGGATCGTCCTCGTGGAGGGCATGCCCGACCCGGCCGAGCGTGATGCCTTCGATGCGGCGTGCGTCGCCATGATCCGGCGCCACGTGGCCCGCAGTGAGGGCCGGGCGATGGTGCTGTTCACGAGCCACGCCGCGCTCGAGCGGGCAGCCGACGACCTCGCGGGCTGGTGCCAGCGGCGCGGATACCGGCTCGTCAGCCAGGCCGATGGCCTGCCTCGGTCCCGGATGCTCGAGGAGTTCCGGGCGCACCCGGCGAGCGTGCTCCTGGGCACCGACGGTTTCTGGCAGGGCATCGACCTGCCGGGCGACCAGCTTGTGACGGTGATCATCACGCGGCTACCCTTCGCCGTGCCCGACCGCCCGCTCGTCGCGGCCCGGATCGAGGCCATCAAAAAGGCCGGCGGCAACGCGTTCGCCGAATACCAGCTGCCGGAGGCCGTGCTCAAACTCAAGCAGGGATTCGGGCGGTTGATCCGCACCGCGACGGACAGCGGCTCGGTGGTGATCCTCGATCCGAGGATGCTCACGAAACCCTACGGCCGCGTGTTTCTCGCCAGCCTCCCGCCGGCCCGCGTCGAGGTGGAGACGTTCGATCGCGAGGATTGATACGGCTCCCACTTGATCCACGCGCGTCACCGCACCTGCCCCGGCGCGGGGGATGCCCGTGCCGTCTCGCTCGGACGTGCGGGACGGGCGTCGTGCCCGTCGCGCACTCGATGCTGGCCTCGCTTCGCACTCCGTGCTGCGCTCGGCCAGCAACGCCGGCTCGACGGCACGGGCATC
>CAIXGY010000172.1 GCA_903919035.1 uncultured Planctomycetaceae bacterium
ACGGCCTACGCCCTGCTCGCCTGGCAGACGGCGTATCTCAAGACCCACCATCCGGTGGAATTCATGGCCGCACTCCTCTCGGGCGACATCACCGGCCGCAACTTCAAGAAGAAGGACGCCCTCGTCGAGCACGTCGAGGACTGCCGGCGGATGGGGATCGATGTCGCGCCCCCCGACGTGAACGCGTCGCAGGCCGACTTCTCCGTGGCCGCGGGCAGGATTCTGTTCGGACTGGCCGCGATCAAGGGCTGCGGCCAGCAGGCGGCCGAGGCGATCTGCGCGGAGCGCGCACGCGGCGGCCCATTCCGCGACCTGTTCGACTTCTGCGGCCGGCTCGATCCCGCCGTGGTCAACAAAACCGCCGTGGAAAACCTGGCCAAGGCCGGCGCGCTCGACGGGCTGGGTGGGCACCGCGGCGCGCTCATTGCAGGAGCGGAACGCGCACTCGCCGCCGGCGCGGCGCGTCTGGCCGACCGCCGAAGCGGCCAGAAGAACCTGTTCGCCGCGCTCGACGACGACCAGCCCGCGCACGAGGCGGCGCCGGCGGGTCTGCCCGACCTGCCCCCGCTGTCCGATGTCGACATTCGGGCCGGCGAGAAGGAGGTGCTGGGCTACTACGTCCACAGTCATCCGCTCGCCGAACACCGCGATCTGCTCGACGCCGTCTGCAGCCACTCGACGGCCCACCTGGGACGTGCGAAAGCGAAGGAGGAGGTCGTGATCGGCGGTCTCGTAGCCGCGCTGAAACTCTCCAACACGAAGCAGGCGCGGCCCGGCTCCACACACACCCGCTACGCGATGTTCGACCTCGAGGACATGGACGGTCTGGTGCGCACGATCTGCTGGCCGGAAGACTACGCACGACTCGGGGAGTGGATCGCCCCGGACGCGGTCGTGCTCGTCGCCGGATCGATCGACCGTCGCGTGGGCAGCGAGGAGACGAATCTGGTCGTCAACGAGCTCGT
The DNA here is from genome assembly GCA_903919035.1 of uncultured Planctomycetaceae bacterium. Classification (GTDB taxonomy): domain Bacteria; phylum Planctomycetota; class Planctomycetia; order Pirellulales; family UBA1268; genus QWPN01. The sequence goes on from CAIXGY010000172.1 coordinate 966, forward strand.
GCCGCTCGCCGAGGCCTGGCGACTGCCGGCGCGGAGCGTCACGGTGAGGATCGTGGAGGGACGTCACGACGCGGACACGATCGATCGCCTCGCGGAGGCCGCGCGGCGGCACCCCGGCCGCGTGCCATTGCGGATCGTGATCGAGACGGTGGACGGCGCCCGGGTGCTCATGGAGGCGGATTCCGCGGCCATGTCGTGGACGGCGGAAGCCCACCGCGACCTCGTGGGGGTCGTGGGGCCGGGCTGCCTCCGGGCGGCCCTCACGCTGTCGCGACCGCGCTCCGGCCGCGACCAGGCCGGCCCCCGCCGGGCCCCCGCGGCGGCCCGATAGGTGACGTGAACCCGGGGAAATTCGCCCCGAAACCTCGCATTGCCTTGGCCCGAACGCCCCAACTACCCTCCCCGGCGTGGTTCGCAGGCTTCGCGACTCTCCCAGGTGATCTCATGGTGCATTCGCGACGACGTCTTTTCGCGGCGCTCCGTCACGTCGGTCTCGCGGCGGCGGCTTTCGCCGTCGCGCTCGCGTGGTCAACGCATGGGTCCGCCCAAAACGGTGGCGGTGGCCTCGGCGGTGGCGGACTGGGCGGTGGAGGCAACAACTCGAGCATCGGCATCGGTGTCGGTGCCGGCGTGGTCGTCGACGCTCAGGGCGTGTTGCGATTCCAGGCGCTGGCCGATTCCGGCCTCGACGCTGAACGCCGCAAGGCTGCGGTCGAGGCCCTGCCGGGCGACCTGCGACAGCCGGCCCGGCTTCGCAAGGTGGCGTTGTCGCGACTGGAAGCCGCCTACGCGGAAGCTGCCAAGGACGGCCGCGGAGTGCCCGACGACATGCTCAAACTCGCGGGCCTGACCCGCGTGCAATACGTCTTCGTCTATCCGGCCACCGCCGACGCCGCCGGGGAGGTGGTGCTCGCCGGTCCTGCTGAGCCCTGGATCACCGACTCGCTGGGCCGCACCGTCGGAGTCGCCACCGGCAGTCCGACGGTGCTCCTCGAAGATCTCGCGGCCGCGATCCGCTGCTTCGCCCCGGGCGAACCGCACGATCGGCTCATCGGCTGCTCCATCGATCCGACGCAGGAGGGGCTCAAGGCGATGAAGGATTTCGTGCGGCAGACCGGCCGCGTGAATCCGCAGGCGGGCGCCGACGAGATCGTGGCCGGCATGAAGGAGTCGCTGGGCGCGCAGCGGGTCAGCGTGCAGGGCGTCTCGCCCGCCACGCATTTCGCCAAGGTGCTCGTCGAGGCCGACTACCGGATGAAGCTCATCGGCATCGGGCTGGAGCCGCCGCCGGTGAAGATGTCGACGTGGATCGACCTCGCCAGCGCCGCGACCGTGGCGGCCAACGCGCTGCAGCGCTGGTATTTCGTCCCCGATTACCAGTGCGTGCGAATCGCGGAGGACGACCTGGCCATCGAACTCGTCGGCCGCGGCGTGAAGCTCTGCGGTGCCGACGAGGTCGTGTTGCCCGACGGCCGCCGCATGGGCGCCGACAGGCCCGACAAGGCCAGCAAGACCTTCACGGAGACCTTCACACGGAAGTATCCCGACATCGCGGCGCGGTCGCCGGTCTACGCGCAGTTGCGGAACGTGATCGATCTCGCGGTGGCGGCCGCCTACATGCAGGAGCACGACGCCTATGGCAAGGCGGGCTGGAGCGCCGCGACGCTGTGCGACGAAAAGACTTGTCCGATCGAAACGCTGCCGGTCGCATCCCGCGCCGAGACGGCGATCCATGCGATCTGGCGGGGCAACCGCCTGCTGACACCGATCGGGGGCGGCGTGACGCTCGTGCCACGCATGGCCCTCGACGCCCCGAATCTCCTGCATGACGAATCGGGCGCGGTGACGGCCGCCCAGGCGGCCATCACGCTCCCGGATACCGGCTGGTATTGGGACTGATACGGCTCACGTGGAAGCCGCATGACAGCCGCGACCGCCCCCCGGGCCGCCGCCCTCCGCGTGCGGGCCGCCTAGGCCTTCACGCGTTCGAGATACTCACCGGTCCGGGTGTCGATCTTGATCGTGTCGCCCTGCTCGATGAACGCGGGCACGATCACCTCGGCGCCCGTCTCGAGCTTCACCGGCTTCGTGAGGTTGGTGGCCGTGTTGCCGCGGATCGCCGGCTCGGCGTATTCGACCTTGAGCACCATGTGGTTCGGAGGCTCCATCGAGATCGGGTTGCCGTTGTAGAGGAGCATCGAGCAGACGGTGCCCTCCTTGATCCACTTCCAGGAGTCGTCGACCTGCTCCTTCGAGAGCTCGTATTGCTCGTAGTTGGCGTTGTCCATGAAGACGAACGCCTCCCCCTGCTTGTAGAGGTACTGGGCATCGATCGTCGCGATGTCGGCGGCGTCGAGCGAGTCGCCGCTCTTGTAGGTGCGGTCAAGCACCGTGTTGCGGAGCAGGTTCCGCAGCTTGCACTTGTAGAGCGCCTGGCCCTTGCCAGGCTTCACGAAGTTGCACTCGATCATGATGTAGGGGTCGCCGTCGATCTGGACCTTGAGACCCTTCTTGAACTCGCTCGTGTTGTAGGCCGGCACGGGATGTCCTCGGGAAAGTGCGGAAACAGGCGGCGTGACGACGGCGGACGGTTCCGCCGGAGGCCCGACCACCGTATGTTGCGGGGGCCGGGAGCACACGACGCACGACAAGGGTGTCGCAGTCCCGGGGGCCTGTCAACAGCCGAGCATTCCCCACCATGTCCGATGCCGTGCGCCCCCAGCCATCGACCGAGCGCGGTGGCGACCGCTCCCCGCCCACATGGCGGCGGGAACTGGCCGACGGCATTCGCGACGTCGCAACGCTGCGCCGACTGCTCGAACTGCCGCCGGAGATCGACCAGCCCGCCGACCAGGGGTTCCCGCTCCTGGTGCCCCATGCGTTCGTGGCCCGCATGCGCCGGGGTGATCCGCGCGATCCGCTGCTCTTGCAGGTGCTGCCGTCGGCGGCCGAGGGCGTCGAGGTGCCGGGGTTCACGGCCGACCCGGTGGCCGAGTCGGCCGCACTCACGGCGCCGGGCCTCGTCCAAAAGTACGCAGGCCGCGCGCTCATGTTGGTGACCGGCGCGTGCGCCATCCATTGCCGGTATTGCTTCCGCCGGGAGTTTCCCTACGCCGACGCCGGGGCGACCCGGGGTGGCGTTGAGGCGGCGCTCGACGCGATCGCCGCCGACGAGTCGATCGCCGAGGTCATCCTCTCCGGCGGCGATCCGCTCCTGGCCGACGACGGGCGGCTCGCCGAGATCATCGGACGCCTGGAGGCGACCCGCCACGTCCGGCGGCTGCGGATTCATACGCGGCTGCCGGTCGTGCTGCCCGCGCGGATCACCGACGGCCTCGTCGGCCTGCTCGGGCACACGCGGCTGACGGTCGTCGTGGTCATCCATGCCAACCATGCGGCCGAACTCGACGCCGAGGTGGCGGCGGGCCTGCGGCGGCTCGCCGGTGCCCGCTGCCTGCTGCTCAATCAGGCGGTGTTGCTGGCCGGCGTGAACGATACGACGACAGCCCTCCGCGCCCTGTCCGAGCGGCTGCTCGACATAGGTGTCGTGCCCTACTACCTTCATCAACTCGATCGCGTGCGTGGTGCGGCACACTTCGAGGTGCCCGAAACCCAGGCCCTGGAACTGCACCGTCGCCTGCGGGATTCGCTGCCGGGCTACGCAGTCCCGCGGCTCGTCCGCGAGGTGCCGGGAGAACCCGCCAAAACCTGGCTGGCCTGACCCGGCGACCGCAGCGGCGCATCCGTCCGCGGCGGATGCGCTACAATGTCGGACGTCTACCGGAGAACCATCCATGCGGTATTTGATCGGTGTCGACGGGTCGCTGCGGTCGTTCGACGCGGTGCGGCTCGTGGGCCGGCTCGTAGACCCGGCTTCCGACACGGTGGCGGTTTGCTTCTCGCCCCTCGAGTTGGAGCGGCAACTGCCGGGCCAGCCCCCGGAAATGATTCGGGGGGCGATCGACGGCCTGTGGCACGAGGTCGGCGGCCTGCTCCCGACGGGCATGGCCTCCGCCCCGGAGCAGATCCTCGTCAACCAGCCCGCGGCCATCGGCCTGCTCGACGCGGCCGGGAAGTGGAATGCCGACGTGCTCGTCGTCGGTGCCCGCGGCCATGGCGTGGTGGAGGGCTTCATTCTGGGCAGCGTCTCGCGGGCCGTGGTTCACGGCGCGTCGCTGCCCGTGCTCGTGGCACGAGGTGTTCACCCGGCCGGCCGTGAACTGCGGGTGCTGGTCGGCCATCGCCCGGCGAGCGCGGCGGCGGTAACCGCCACGCTGTCGGCCATGCGGTGGCCGGCTGGCACCTCCGGCCGCGTGATCGGTGTGACCGAATCGCTCCTCGCAGGGCCGCTGCCTGCCTGGGTCGAGAAGCGGGTGCGGGATCCCGACGCGGCCGCGATCGCCAAGGCCTGGCAGCAGGAACACGCCGCGGAGGCGCAGGCCCTGGGTGCGACGCTCGCCGCGTTCGCGGCCGGGCTGCCGGCGGCGTTCCGCGGTCACGAGCCGATCGTGGCCGAGGGCAATCCGGGCGAGCGGATCCTCGAGCGGGCGGCCGCCGACGGGGTGGACCTGATCGTGGTCGGCCGCACGCCGACCGACGCGGTCTCCCGCTGGCTCCTCGGCAGCACCTCGGAGGCGGTACTGACCCGGGCCACCGCGAGCGTGCTCATCGTGCCGGTGGAGCGAAAGGGTTAGCCGGCCCGCTGTCGCGCGACGAAGGCGGCGTAGTCGGGCAGGGTGTCGATCCCGCGGGCCGCGTGGGTGATCGCCGTGGCAGCGATGGGAATCCCGGCTTCGATGACCCGCAGTTGCTCCAGGCTCTCGTGTGCGGCCAGCCGCGAGTCCGGCAGCGAGTCCCAGCGTTCGAGGAGACCGCGGCGATACGCGTAGAGCCCCACGTGTTGCCAGTAGAGGGGCGGCTCGGCCGCCAGCAGTATCTCGTTCCATTCCCGGGCCGCGGGCACGGCGGCGCGGCTGAAATACAGGGCCCGCCAGGCGCCGGGTACTGCCCCGGCGGTGCCCTGCCATGGCGATAACACCGCCTTCACGACCGAGGCCTCGTGGAGATCCTGGGCCCGCCTGAGCGGCGTGACGAGCGTGGCCACCCCGGCCTCGGGGCAGCGGTCGAGCAGATCCACGGCCGCGTCGATCGCGGCGGGATCGAGCTCAGGCTCGTCACCCTGCACGTTGACGACGATGTCGGCTGCCCCGAGTCGCGGCAGCGCCTCGACGATCCGCGCGGTGCCGCTCGGCGCGTCGGGCGAGGTCATGATCGCCTCGCCGCCGAAGCCGCGGACCGCCGCGGCGATCTCGTCGCTGTCGGTGACGACGACGGCCCGCGTCGCCCGCCGCGAGCCACGCGCGGCCCGCCAGGTGTGTTCGACGAGCGGCCGGCCGGTCTCGGCCAGGAGCATCTTCCGCGGCAGCCGCGTGCTCGAGAGCCGCGCGGGGATCGCGATGATCACGGAGGAGTGCATGAGGGAGTGGCTTCTCGGGGCCGGGAGAGATCGTTATACGGGCTCACCCGCGATCCTCGCGCGGGGGCGGGCGTCTCGTGAGGAGCCGGCCCTCGAGCCTGCCTCGATCGCATCGGGGAAGACGGCGGGGATGGGCCACGGGACGCCGGGCACCCCGAGTCGTCACGCCAGCCGGGCATGCGCCTCGAGGAGGAGTTCCTCCGTCTCCTCCCAGCCGATGCACCCGTCGGTGACCGACACGCCGTAGGCGAGTTTCGTGCGGTCGGGCGATGCCTCCTGGCTGCCGGCGGCGATGTTGCTCTCGAGCATCATGCCCACGATGGCCCGGTCGCCCGCCACCCGCTGGGCGAGCACGTCCCGCCATACGACCGACTGACGGCGGTGATCCTTTCCGGAGTTGGCGTGGCTGCAGTCCACGATCACCCGCACCGGAAGGCCCGCCGCGTCGAGGCGCCGCCGCGCCTCCTGCATCACCTCGGGCGAATAGTTCGATCCACTGCGGCCACCGCGGAGCATGAGCACGCCCCAGGGGTTGCCCGTCGTGGAAACGACAGCCGTGCCACCATCGTTGTCGATGCCGAGAAAACTGTGCGGCGTGCGGGCCGACTGCATGGCGTCGACCGCAGCCTGGAGCGAGCCGTCGGTGGAGTTTTTGAAGCCCACCGGCATGGAGAGACCGCTGGCCATCTGGCGGTGCGTCGGGCTCTCGGTGGTGCGGGCGCCGATGGCGCCCAGCACGATGGTGTCGGCGATGTACTGCGGCGTGATCGGTTCCAGAAACTCCGTCGCCGTCGGCAGCCCCGACCGGGCGATCTCGATGAGCAGGCCGCGGGCCAGCCGCAGACCGGTGGCCACGTCGAACGTGCCGTCGAGGTGGGGATCGTTGATGAGCCCCTTCCAGCCGACGGTCGTCCGCGGCTTTTCGAAGTAGACCCGCATGATGACGAGCAGCCGATCGGCCACCCGTCCCGCGAGCGCGTGGAGTCGGGCGGCATAGTCGCGGGCGGCGTCGAGGTCATGGATCGAACAGGGGCCGACGACGGCCACCAGTCGGGGATCCTCGCCGGCAAGCACCCGTTCGACGGCGCGGCGGCCCTCCACGATCGTCTGCGTGGCGGCTGCGTCGAGCGGCAACAGCGCGCACAGCCGCGCCGGCGGCACGAGCGGCTCCAAGGACCGGATCCGCAGATTCGAGGTCGTGTTGGCGGTGTCGGCCGACGGCGGCGCGGTGGCGGGTTTCATTCCTCCAACTCTACACGATGGAATCCCCGCGCGTCGGCCGCCGTTTGACCATTGAAGCCGCCGCTGCTTCAATCCGGTTCCGGAACGGCCGCGCTGGCGGCCGGAGGATGTCGGCACCGGTGGACGGGAAGGAGCTCGCGGCGTGACGAAGCACGTGTTCGTGACCGGCGGCGTGGTGAGTTCGCTCGGCAAGGGGCTCACGAGCGCTTCGATCGGCATGCTTCTGGAGGCCCGCGGCCTGCGGGTCAGGATGCAGAAGCTCGACCCTTACATCAACGTCGATCCGGGCACGATGAGCCCGTATCAGCACGGCGAGGTCTACGTCCTCGATGACGGCAGCGAAACCGACCTCGATCTGGGCCACTACGAGCGGTTCACCTCGACACGACTCACCCGCGAATGCAACTACACGACGGGTCAGATCTATCTGTCGGTGATCAACAAGGAGCGGCGCGGCGAGTTTCTCGGGAAGACCGTCCAGGTGATCCCCCACATCACCAACGAGATCAAGGAGGTCGTGCTGCGGCTCGCCGCGGCAGATACGGACGTGGTGATCACCGAGATCGGCGGCACCGTGGGCGACATCGAGAGCCTGCCATTCCTGGAGGCGATTCGGCAGATTCCGCTGGAGGTGGGCCGCGAGAACTGCATGTTCATCCACCTCACGCTCGTGCCCTACCTCAAGGCGGCCGGTGAATTGAAGACGAAGCCCACGCAGCATTCGGTGGGCATCCTCCGGCAGATCGGCATCCAACCCGACATCCTGGTGTGTCGCACGGAGCGGCCCATCGACGTGTCAGACCGCGAGAAGATCGCGCTGTTCTGCAACGTGCCGACCGACGCCGTGATCGAGGAACGCGACAAGGACTTCTCGATCTACGAGGTGCCCCTGTCGCTGCAGTCGAACCGGATCGACGAACTGATCCTCAAGCGGTTCGGGATCCAGGCTCCGGCGGCCGATCTCGACGAATGGCACGACATCCTCCACCGGCTCCGGAATCCCGAGCACGAGGTGTCGATCGCGCTGGTCGGCAAATACGCCGAGCATCGCGACGCCTACAAGAGCATCTACGAGGCCCTCGACCACGGGGGGATCGCGCATCGCACGCAGGTGCGGGTCCAGCCGATCAAGAGCGAGGACATCGAGCGGGAAGGGGCCGAGCGGCTCCTGGCCGGTTTCGACGGGCTGCTCGTGCCGGGCGGCTTCGGCGAGCGCGGCATCGAGGGCAAGGTGGAGGCGATCCGATTCGCACGAGAGCGGAAGTTGCCGTTCCTGGGCATCTGCCTCGGCATGCAGTGCGCGGTGATCGACGTGGCCCGTCACGCCGCCGGCCTCGAGGCCGCCCACTCGACCGAGTTCGCCCGCAACACCCCTCACCCGGTGATCTGCCTCATGGACGAGCAGCGGGGCGTGGTGGACAAGGGGGGCACGATGCGGCTCGGAGCCCAGCCCGCGATCCTCGCCGAGGGCTCGAGATCCGCGGCCGCCTACGGCGCCACGCGCATCTCGGAGCGGCACCGACACCGCTACGAGTTCAACCCGAAGTATCGCGACGCGCTCGAGCGGGCCGGTCTCGTGATCGCCGGCACGAGCCCCGACGGCGGCCTCGTGGAGATCGTGGAACTCGCCGACCATCCGTGGTTCGTGGCGGTCCAGTTCCATCCCGAGTTCAAGAGCAAGCCCACGGCAGCCCATCCGCTGTTCGCCGGCCTCGTCGCCGCGGCCGTCGAGCGGCACGCCGGCAGCGCCTGGGTGGCGGAGGCCTAGATCGATGACGACCGACGACTCCGCCCTCGAATCTGCCGACCGTGGCCCGCCGGCCACGTTCGACTTTCTCATCCACACGCTCTTCACGCAGGCGCTGATGGCGCTCGGCCGCATTCCCAATCCGATCACGAATCAGAGCCACCGGAACCTCGCCACCGCCCGGCACTTCGTCGACACCCTGGCCATGCTCGAGGAGAAGACCCGTGGCAATCTGTCCGAAGAGGAGCGCCGGTTGCTCGAGGAGATGCAGCACCAGTTGCGGATGCAGATCCTCCAGGAGCCGGCCTGATGCCCGGGGTGCCGCGTTCACGTGCAGCGGTGGCGGCCGTGGCAGTGGCGGTGTCGTGCGTCGCGGCCGGCGTGCGCGGCGGTGAGGTGCGGCTGGAACGACGAGCGGATCGCATCGACGTGTCGATCGACGGCCGGCCGTTCACGTCCTACGTCTTCCGCGGCCACCGCAAGCCGATCCTGTTCCCAGTGCATGGCCCCGGTGGCGAGTCGCTGACGCGGTCCTGGCCCATCGTCGCGGACGTCACGGGCGAGGCCCACGACCACCCGCACCACGAGTCGCTGTGGTTCACCCATGGCCGCGTCAACGGCATCGATTTCTGGACCTCGTCGCCGCAGGCGGCGAACGCCGATCGTCGGGCCGACAACCGCATCGAGCACGTCGCCATCGACACCGCCGAAGGGGGCGCGGATGGGCTGATCGAGGCGCGAAGCCGGTGGGTGCGGGCGGACGACACGGTGGTCTGCAGCGACATCACCCGGATCGTCTGCGCCGGTGATGCGACCAGTCGTACCATCGACTACACGATCACGATTCGCGCCGACCACGGCGCGGTGACCCTCGGAGACACGAAGGAGGGGACGATGGCGTTGCGGGTGGCCACGCCCCTGCAGCTGTGGGACCTCGACGGCTCGCGGGGGGCGGCCGGCACGTGCCTCAATTCCGAGGGGCTGCGGGATGCCGACGTGTGGGGCAAGCCCGCCCGCTGGGTCGGTGTCTCGGGGCCGATGGGCGGGCGGAGCGTCGGCGTGGCCATGCTCGACCATCCGCGGAATCTGCGCCACCCGACGCACTGGCACGCCCGCGATTACGGTCTCCTCGCGGCCAATCCCTTCGGCCTCCACGACTTCACCGGGGCCGCCGCGGGAACCGGCGACTACACGATTCCCGCGGGCGGATCGCTGACGCTCCGCTACCTGTTCGTGTTTCACGAGGGGGACACCGCGGCGGCCGGCATCGACTCGCGCTGGGAGCGGTGGATCGCCGCCGGTTGTGAGGCCGACCGATGACCGCAGCCCTGCTGGACGGCCGCGCGATCGCCACCCGGATCGAGGCCTCGATCCGCACCGAAGTCGAGACCCTGCGCACGGTCGTGGGTCGCGTGCCACGGCTCGTGGTCGTGCTGGTCGGCGACAATGCGGCGAGCGCGTCGTATGTGAAGAGCAAGGCGGCGGCGGCCGCCCGGGTCGGCGTCGACGCGGAAGTGGTGCCGATGCCGGCATCGGCCTCGACGGCCGAACTCGTGGCCCTCGTGACGTCGATCGCCGCGGATGAGCGGGGTCCGGCGGACGGGATTCTCGTGCAACTGCCGCTGCCCGGCCACGTCGACGCGCAGGCCGTGCTCGACGCCGTCCCGCCGGATCGCGACGTCGATGGCTTCCATCCCGAGAACGCGGGGCTGCTTTCCCAGGGCCGGCCGCGGTTCGTGCCCTGCACGGCGGCGGGTGTGCAACGGATGCTCCTCGACGCCGACGTCGAGACGGCCGGACGGCGGGTCGTGATCGTGGGCCGCAGCGACATCGTCGGCAAGCCACTCGCACTGTTGCTGACGAACAAGGGCCCCGGTGGTGACGCCACCGTCACGATCTGCCACAGCCGGTCGAGCGACCTCCCCGCGATCACGCGAGAGGCCGACATCCTCGTGGCCGCCGCGGGCCGGCCGCGGCTGATCACGGCCGCAATGGTGAAGCCCGGCGCGACCGTGATCGACGTGGGCATCAACCGCGTCGACGGTCGACTCGTGGGCGACGTCGATTTCGACGGCGTGCGGGGCGTGGCCGGGCGGATCTCCCCCGTGCCCGGAGGCGTGGGCCCGCTCACCGTGGCCATGCTGCTGGCGAACACCGTCCTGGCCGCGGAATTGCGTCTCGGCAGGCGTTGATCGGTCGACAAGCCGGTCTTGAGCGCCAGGCGGCCGGACTCTACCCTCCCGCCCCGAACCGACGACCGGAAACCTCCCGGGCTTCCCAGCCTGCCCCACCCGCCTCCATCGATCTCGGGACGGGCGGGTGGACGGGCCGGCGGGTGGATTCCGATCTCACTGACGGAACGAACGCGACGACGACGGCAGCGACGGATTCATGAACTATTTTCTCCGCGCCCTCCGCGAGGCCGTGAAGAGTTGGCCGCTGCTCATGGCGGCCATCGCCTGCTCGGCCGGCGTGGCCGGCCTGTGGGGCGCCAACATCGCCGCCCTCTTCCCGATCATCGAGGTCACGCTCCGCGGCGAGTCGCTGCAGTCGTGGAACGCCAAGCGGATGGCGGCGGCCCAGGAGCGGGTCGACGCCGCCGACCGTGAAGCGGAAGCGCTGCGGGGCGACCTGGCGGCCGGCCGCCTCGACGGGTCCGCGGCCCACTCGGCCCGCACCCGGATCGACGCGCTCACCACTGCGGCCCACGGCGACCGCGCGATCGTCTCCTCGGCCGGGAAACTCGGCCCCTGGCTGTCCCGCTTCCTGCCCACCGACCCGTTCCGCACCGTGCTCGTGGTCGTCTCCGTCGTCGTCGTGAGCACGTTCCTGAAGCACGTGCTCCTGCTCACCGGCACGCTGCTCGTGACCTGGGTCGCGATGAGCATCAGCCGCGACATCCGCCTCAAGGTGTTCGACAAGGCCCTGGAACTCGATCGGGCGCAGTTCATGCGGCTCGGCTCGGCAGGCTTCATGGCACAGGTCACGAGCACGTCCGACATGCTCGCCAGCGGCATCACGAGCGTCTACGGCGGGGCGGTGACCGAGCCGCTGAAGATCCTCGCCTGCCTGGGGTGCGCCTTCATGGTGTCGTGGCGGCTGACGCTGGCCTGCCTGATGCTGGCCCCGATCGTGGGCTTCCTGATGGTGTGGCTCAACCGGCGGATCCGCGGCGTGTCCAAGAACATCCTGGCGCGATCCCGCGGCTTCCACCACGTGCTGCTCGAGGCGCTCAACAACGTGCTCACCGTGCAGGCCTACACGATGGAGGACTTCGAGCGGGAGCGGTTCCGTCACTGCACGAGCGACATGATGCGCACCGGCATGTGGCACACCTTCTACCACACGCTTGCCAACCCGATCACGGAGATCCTGGGAATCGGGATGGTGGCGACATCGATCGCCGTGGGCGCCTGGCTGGTCATCAACCAGGAGACGCAGATCCTGGGCATCACGATGACCGAGCAGCCGATGACGGTGCCGGGGATCATGATCTTCTTCGGGTTCCTCATCGGGGCGAGCGACCCCGTGCGGAAGCTCTCCGGCGTGATCACGGGGCTCAACGTGGGCATCGTGGGTGCCCAGGGGCTCTATCCGCTTCTCGACACGCCCTCGAAGCTCGTGGAGTCGCCGGCACCGCGGCGGGTGCCTTCGCCCCACCGTGAGATCCGTCTGGAAGACGTCTCCTTCAGTTACGACGGCATCGACACCGTGCTCCGCGACGTGAACGTGTCGATCCGGTTCGGCGAGCGGGTGGCGATCGTGGGCCCCAACGGCGGCGGCAAGAGCACGCTCGTGAACATCATCTGCCGGTTCTACGACCCCACGTCAGGCCGCGTCACCATCGACGGCGTGCCCCTCACGGACATGGCACTCGCCGACCTCCGAGGCCGCATCGCGATGGTCACCCAGCAGACGGAACTCTTCAACGAGTCGATCCACTACAACATCAAGTACGGCCGCTGGGATGCCACCGACGAGGAGATCGAGGAGGCGGCCCGCAAGGCCCACGCCCACGACTTCATCGCCGACTTCCCGGACGGTTACCGCACCATGGTGGGGCCGGGCGGCTTCCGGCTCTCCGGCGGCCAGCGGCAGCGGATCTCCCTGGCCCGCGCCTTCCTCCGCGACGCGGAGATCCTGGTGCTCGACGAGGCCACCAGCCAGATCGACGTGGAGAGCGAGCGGCTCATCCACGAGGCCCTCGCCCGCTACGTCGAGAACCGCACGGTGATCATGATCACCCACCGCGCCAGCACGCTGGCGCTCGCCGATTCGATCCTCGAGGTCGAGCACGGCCGCGTCACGAAGCGACCCGCGCCGCGGCACCAGGCGGCGTGACGCGGATCTTCCGCGGCTGACGCGCGATCCTCGGATCCTGCTCCGCCTCGGCGAACCGCTCGAGCCGTCAATCGCTGGCGACCGTGCAGGTGGCTGTCCGATCGTTGAAAAACGTCGCCGGCCTGCAGCCGCATCTGCTGCGATCTGGCGATCCCAGTCGTCATCGACGGGCGGGTGGACGGTGGTCTCATACGGACCCCACTTGATCCTCGCGCGGAGGTAGGCATCTCGTCGGCAGCCGGCCTTTGGAGCCCAACCGGCTCGGGTCTGCCCACACCCTCTCGCCGGACGCTCGCTGCGCTCATCCTGAGATTCGCTTGCTCGGAGACGGCTGCGCTTCGGCGTCGTGCCTGCGCCGACCAATCCG
>CAIXGY010000173.1 GCA_903919035.1 uncultured Planctomycetaceae bacterium
GTCGAGCCGGCGTTGCTGGCCGAGCGCAGCGAAGGATTGCGGAGCGAGGGCAGCATCGAGTGAGCGACGGGCACGACGCCCGTCGCGAACGTCCGAGCGAGACGGCACGGGCATCCCCCACGCCGGGACAGGCGCGGTGACGCCCGGGGATACACGCGAGCCGTATCACACCCACTCGGGCGGCGGCTCGATCGCGGCGGCGGGCTTGTGACCGCAGTCCTTGCGGCCGGAGCCGGCGAGCCGACTCGTCGCCCGCACGGTCATGTCGCCGTCGCAGGTGATCTGGCAGGCGAGCCGCAGGCCCGGAGTGTCCGCGAGTCCCTTGGCGGCGAGCACGTCCCGCTCGGCCTTCGTCATCCGGGCCGGTTCGCCGGCCACGAACTCCACGCGGCAGGTCGTGCAGCGGGCCACGCCGCCACAGGCGTGGAGTTGATCGATGCCGCACTCGTCCACCAGCGCGTTGACCAGCCGCGTGCCGGCCGGCACCTCGAACGTTCCCGCACCCTCGACCGTGACCTTCGGCATGTCGTTTCTCCGGATGACGGACGAGGAGAACACCCCGGCGGTCCGTCGCGCCGGGCGTGCGTCACGGGGCCGCGCCCACCTCATGGGGCAACCGCCGACCGTCGAGAACCTCCCGATCGAGGCCCAGCATGTCGAGAAGGCCGTCGAGGGAGACGACCCGCACGCCCGTCTCCCGGGCCCGCTCGAGGGCCTTCCGCCGCACCGCTTCGTCCGCCGGCTTCCAGTCCTTGCCGAGGCCGGACTGCACGTCGGCCGTCGTGGGGATGCCGGCATCGACGACAAGCGCGGTCGTCGGCGAGACGACATCGACCACCCGCGCGCCGCTCCGTTCCAGGATGGCCGTGAGCGCCGCCGCGTCCTGGGCCCGACCTGAGCCGAAGCGCACGGCCCCCACGACCGCCACCTCCTGCACCTCGCCTGGCGCCCAGAGACTCGTGGCCACGCCGTCGCCGGCGAGCAGCGGTCGTGTGACGGAGTCGCGGCGAATCCGCGCCCGGGCGAGCGTCGGCCCCTCGACCTCCAACACCTCGACCGTGCCCTTGCGGGCGGCGATCCGCGGCCGCGGGTCGTCTGGATCGAACACCGACAGCATCAGGCCAGGACGCATGCCCGCGGTCGAGTCGCAGACGATGAGCACGGTGCGGTCAAACGCATTGACCGACGAAATGCGACCATCGAACCCGTCGATGCGGTCGTCGTCGGGCGTCGCGTCGCGGACCAGGTCTTGGAGTTGGGGATCCGCCACCCGCAGCCGCGCGAGCGTTTCGTTGAGTTCCTTGATGGCTCGCTCCCGAGCCTTCAATTCCGCGAACACGAACCGCACCCGCTCGGGCCAGGGTTCCGCCTGTCCCTCCTGGGTCGCGGCCGAAAACTTCCGCCGCAGGTCGGGCGACAGCAGGGGGCCGAGCTTGGCCAGTTCCTCGGTGATCGCCCGCAGCCGCTCCGCCTGGGCGAGCGCCTCGTCCTGCTTGGCCTTCATGTCGCGTTGGGCCTGCTCATGCTGTCCCCACCGCGCCTGGAAGTCGTCGCTGACCTTCTTGAGGTCCGCCTGGGCGTCGTCGCGGGCCTTCTCGGCGGCCTTCTGCAGCGACTCCGCCTTCGCCACCGCGTCGGCCTGCTCCTTGCGCAGCTGGGCCTTCTCCCCCTCGAGTCGCTTGATGTCCGCTTCCTTGGCCTTGATTCCCTCGTCGAGCCACTCGACCAGCCGCAGCAGCGACTTGTCGCCCTTGTCAAAGCTGGCGAAGGACCGATCGAACAGCTCGTTGCGCTCGGCCTCCACCGCATCGGCCGTGTCCTTGTCGGTGCCGAGCACGGCACGGACGCGGCGGGCCTCGTCGACGGCGGCGTCGCGCTCCGCGTTGGCCTTCTGCATCTGGCCGGTGGCCTCCTGCGCGGTCTGCTGCTCCTTGCCCTTCTGCTGGAAGCCCAGGTAGGTCGTGACGGCGAGGATGAACGCGATCATCACGAAGATGATGAGCGCGATCATGAGCGTGGTCTTCGCGCGATCGGCGGACATCGACACCCCTCCCGGCCTGCAGAACCATCCTCATCGTCCGCGGCGGCGATCCGGCATCATGAATGAGCCGATTGTAGCGGTCGGGCAGGGGAGGCGACCTGCTCTCCGACGTCGCTCCACGGCACGGTGGCGCCGGTGTCCAGCGCCATCCGCCCCGCGACCGCGGCCCGCGTCGCCCGGCAGAGCCAGGAGCCGTGATCGAATCGCCGTCCCGAACGGATCGCGGCCATGCAGGCCGCCATCGCGACCGCGAGCGGATGAAGTTCGCCGTTCGGCGCGGCGGGCGGCCGGCGGAAGTCGTGGATGCCGTCCGCGCAGCGGGCCGACTCGACGATCGTTCCGCGGGCCGTGGCATGCCGCCGGAGCGCGGCATCGACGTGGCGGCCGTCGGCCCACCGGTACCGGACGCCACCCGTCGAGCCGAGCGGCTCCACGGACTCCGGGTCGCGGTCGCCCATGAGCCACAGGGCGGCATCGATCGCGGCCACGTGGCGCTCGACGAAATCCCCGCCCGAAAAACGGCGGTGGGCGACCCAGTTCCGCAGCGCGAACTCTTCGCCGGACCATCCGGGACGGGCGGGCTTGAACCAAGGGAGGCCGAGATCCGCGTGCACCAGCGCCGACAGCGGCTCCGCCGCCTGCAGTCGCGCGACGAGGGATCGCGACGCCGGATCGTGTCGGCGGGCGAGTCCCGACGCGAACGAGAGGCCGCGATCCGCCGCCTCGGCCGCCGCCGCCGCGAGCAGATCGACACCGTCCGCGTCCACCGCCCCGGGCGTCTCGCACCACACGTGCCTTCCCGTCCGCACCACCGCGAGCGCCTGCGGGGGGCGAAAACATGGCGGCGTCGCGAGGATCACCAGGTCGAGGTCGCACTCCAGCAGTCGCCGCCAGCCGTCGAGGCCCGCGAACCGGCGTTCGGGCGGGCAGTCGAACGCGGTGCCGCCGCGAGTCGCGAGCAGGGCGACGCTCGACTCGATCTGGTCGGCGAACGCGTCCGCCAGTCCCACGACGCGCACCCCGGCGTCCGCGGCGATCGCATCGAGCGCGGCTCCGGTGCCGCGGCCGCCGCAGCCCACGATTCCCACCCGGATGTGGTCGCTTCCGGCGGCGAAAGCGCCGCCGAGCGAACGCGACAGGCCGCAGGCGACGGGCAGGGAGGCGGCTCCGGCAGTGAAGCGACGCCGGTCGATTCGAAGAAGATGGCGCATGACGACGGGCTCCTGTCGGGCGGGAGGTCGAGCGACGGAGTCACTGTACCGGCCGCGTCGCGGGCCGGGCAAATGCCGCTCGGTGCGGCTCACGGCACGCGCCGCTCGACCCGATCCATGTGGCGCAGGAACGCCCGCTCGAGTTCGGCGGGCGACCCGAAGGCGGTCGTGAAGTCCGCGAGCCGCGCGTCGCGTCCGTACTGCGTGCACGGCACCTTCGAGCCCAGCATGGCGAGATACTTCACGAACGCGTCCCGGCGGGTCTCCATCAGAAACCAGGTCAGCGCCCAGCCGATCGCGTAGGCGTCGACCGCCGTCTCGGCGTCGCGAAACCGCGCGTCGTCGGCGACGATTCGCTCCAGGTCGCCTGCCTGGTAGGTGTGGCGAAACCGTTCCAGTCGCGGCGTGTTCAGCGAGCCGATGCCGCGCCAGCCGGTCTGGCTGCGCAGGTCCGGTGTCTCGAAGCACGTCGCCACGCCCTCGCAGACCCACAGGGGAACGGGCGCGAGCCGGCGGTGCATCCCGCAATTGAAGGCCATCTGGTGCGTCGCCTCGTGCACCACCGTGGCGACGAGGCCGGCCGCCTCGGGGCGGGCGAGGATCTCGGCAGCCAGTCGGCCCGACCCGCGGCCCGGCGGCCGCAGGCCGTCGGCGGCGGTCAGGTCGTAGGTGGTGACGCGGTTCGTCAGGAAGCTGTAGTAGCCGGAGACGCGGTCGGAGCCCGCCCCGACGTCGCGTCGAACCGCCTCGTCGTAGGCGCGCCGATCCGCGAAGATCACCACCACGAGCGGCCGGTCGGGCTCCGCCACGTCGAGGCCGGCCCGCTTCCAGAAACTGACGAAGGCGTCGTGAAGCCGCTCGAACACGGCCCCCGCCCACTTCGCGTACTCGCGGGACGTGTCGAAGCAGATCACGTAGTGGTGGGTGAGGTGCAGGTCGAAGCCGGCGGGAAGGTCGGCGAGAATGCGTCGGCCGAGATCTCGGGGCGTCTCGACCGGCGGGGCGGGCACGGATTCGCGCGTCGCGATCGTCTCGGGTTGCATCAACTCATAGCGCTGGTCGGCCCGTTCGAGGAGCACGCCGCCGTCGCCGCCCTCGACCACGACCGCCCCTTCCAGGATCCGGTCGCCGGCCGGATCGCGGACGCTCACCCGCTCCCACCGCGGCCCGTCTCCCGTGCCGGGCTCCGCAGCGCGTGGGGCGGCGCCGGCGACGGAGCACGCGACGATGAGCGACAGGCACCTCGGGGTGGAGAAGCGGCGGTGCACGGACTCTGCTCTCCGGCTGCAGCGAGGCCGCGACATGCGGCGGCCATCGCCCCGTGACCGTCCTCCATGCGGTCGGCCGCGGGAACTCCGTTCAGAATAGCCGCCGGAAGCCCTCGGCGATCGACCATTCGGCCGCGCTGCCCTCGGGATCGGCGGCCCATTCGCGCCACCGATTGACGTCGTCACCGAGATCCCGGCCGCTGACCTCCTTGAGCGCGGCGACGGCGCGATACTGCACGGCGGGGTCGGGATCCTCGAGGGCCTTGGCGAGCACGGGAATCGCGCGGTCGTCGTCCAATTCGCCGAGCATCCGCAGCGCCTGCAGCCGAACGTCCAGTTCGGCGTCCGTCGTGGCCCGGGCGGTCAACAGGGCGAGCGCCTCGGGGCCGCCCCGTTCGGCCCACACTCGGCAGGCCTCCATCCGCACGTCCTCGTCGGGATCCTGGATCGCTCCCTTGCAGATCGCGACCGCAGCCGGCGTGTCGAACTCGGCGGCCGTCGTCAGGATCCGGCAGCGGACGCGGGCATCGTGTTCGCCGAGGATCTCGGTGACGAGCCGCTGGGTGAACTCGGTCTGTCCGGCCGGGCCAGCGGCCTGGGCCGCCTTGGCCTCCGCGGCGAGTTCGGTGATCCGCTGATCGGCGGTGGGGCCGTAGAGTTCGCGGTCCTGGGCGACCCGCTTCGGATCGGTGAACGGGGTCCAGGCCGCGCAGCCGCAGCACAGCAGGCAGGCGAGCACGGCGGCACGGCGACAACGGGTGCTGATGCGGGACACGAGCGGCCTCCGGGGGCGGCGAGGACGGTATCGGGAAGACCGGACGGGTGCCAGATCAGGCACGTGTGGACGGCGGGGTTCGAGCGGCGGCTGACGATCGCGCGGGAGGCGGAACCTGGGGGGTTCCGGCGGGCTGACCGCACCTTCGGGGGTTCGCGACGGAGCCGACCATCTTTCGGAGCGCGCCGGCCGATACCTCCTTCCGTCGTTCAGCCTTTGCCCTGCAACCCCGACAGACACGCCATGCAGTTCGAGCCGGTTCGTTCAGGGCACCGTCCGCGGAACATCGTGTCCCCACGTCGTGCCGGCGCCGCGGTGCCCGGGCGACGCCTGGGGATTGCCGCGGCGTGCATCGCGGTGGCGGTCGCGGCCTTCGGGCCGGTGCTGGCCGCTCCCGCGGATCGGCGGTCGGGAGGACCGGGGCGGTTCTTCGAGTCGCTCCTGGGACGGGCCGCCGAACCGGCGTTCATTCCGGCCCCGGTTCCGCCGTCGGCAGACGACGTGGAAGCCTTGCGCCTCGCGGCGCTGCCCACGTCGGCCGCGCCAAAAGGCGGTCGATCGACCGCGGTGCCGCGGGCGGCCGCGGAACCTTCCGACCGCCGACCGACACCGTCCGCCCCGCCGCAACTGCCCACCTGGACGGACACCCGCTCATTCGCTGCCGCCGTCGAGCAGTCGGCCCGCAAGGTCGCCGCGGATGCGGCCAATCCGGCCTACCGTCCGCGACCCGCCACCGTCATCGTGAAGGCGAAGCCCGGCACCCGGATGACTCCCCCGCTGGTCGTCACGCGGATGCAGGCCACCGGCATGCCGGCCCCGCGAACCCCCCGCTTCGACCGCCTCCGCGCGAGCATCGCCCGCACGCTGGCGACCTACCAGCGGCGGCCGCTGAACACGGCGCAGCACACGCCCTGGGAGGTGATGCACGGCTTCATCGCCTTCGGCATCCCGACCCAGATCCGGGTCGGTGGCCCGGCCGGCGACCTGGTCAACGCCATCGGCTGGTCCAACATGGGCGGTCGCTGTCGTGGGCAGGTGATGCTGGCGGCCGCCGACGACCGGCTCATGGCGCTCAAGGGCGTCGGCGTGCAGGGGCATTCGGCCCAGTATCTCGCGATCCTCGCCCAGTGCCGCGTGGCGGCCAACTCGCCGATCATCCTCAACTCGCGGAAGTTCACGGTCACCGACCTCATCGCCGAGGAGAAGCTCTCCTGTCGCCCCAACACGGAGCTCACCTTCGCGCTCATCGGCCTGGCCCACTATCTGCCGACCGACGCCACGTGGAAGAGTCGTGACGGCCGATCCTGGTCGCTCGCGCGGCTCGTCGAGGAGGAGATCGAGCAGCCCATCCGGGGCGCACCGTGCGGCGGCACGCATCGCCTCTTCGGCCTCGCCTACGGGTGCCAGCGGCGGCTGCGGGCCACCGGTCAGCTCGACGGCGCGTACCTGCGGGCCGACAAGTACGTCCGCGATTACCAGAACTTCACGCTCACGAAGCTGCAGAACCGCGACGGCTCCTTCAGCACGGAGTGGTTCAAGTATCCGGCCGATCGGCGGGACGACGTCGACCGCAAGATCCAGACCACCGGCCACATCCTCGAGTGGCTCGTGGGATCGCTCGACCAGGACAAACTCTACGATCCCCGGGTCGTGGCGGCGGCCGAGTTCCTCTCGGCGGCCCTCGCCAAGGATCCGTCGCGGGAATGGAAGCTCGGGCCGCTGGGCCACGCCCTGCACGCCCTGAACATCTATCAGGAGCGGGCCTGGGGCGTCGTGCTGCCGGGCGGCATCGCCGCCTTCCATGGCCCGATGAAAGCCTCGGGCGAGGTGAAGGTGATCGCCGATCGACCTGAGGCCGGCCGCGATCGTTCGCTGAGGCGGTGAGCGCCGCTTGAACGCGCGGGGGGTCGCGCGTAGTCTTTCGCGACTCACGGGTCTGTGGTCGGGCGCCGCGCCCCGCGGTGGCTGGATGGCGGCGGCCGGCCCGGCAGGAGCGGCCCGATGTCCCCCGCCGATCTCACCCCGCAGTTGGAGCAGCTGCTCGAGACGGCGGCACGGCTGGTCGCGGCGACCGACGCCGAGGCGATCCTGCTGATCGCCGAGCAACCCCTCGATTGGTCCCGTGTGCGGCAGGTGGCGGGCACCGCCGCCATGCTCGTGGCCGCCGACAACGAGCGCGACCTCGACGGCGTCGGCGATCACGGCCTGCAGAAGGTGACGCTCGACGTGGCGGGGCTGCCCGTGCAGGAGCGGATCGCCCAGGCCCTGCTCGAGTGCGTGGCCGCCGAGCGGATCGCCCCCGAGGCCCGCGTGGTGGCGGTCTACAGCGGCTTCGAGGCGGGCACGATCGACTCGGTGAGCCTGCTCCGCCTCGAGGAGCATCTCGGGCAACTCACCGTCCGCGACCTGCGGAACCTCGAGACGAAGGTGCCTCTCGAGACGCTCAAGCTCGTCGTCGACCTCGCCGTGGAGATCGGCCGCGAGGGCCGCGAGGGGAAGCCGGTGGGCACGTTGTTCGTGGTGGGCGACGCGCGGAAGGTGTTGCACTCGAGTCACTCTGCCGGATTCGACCCCGTGCGAGGCTACAGCCGCGGCGAGCGGCGGCTCACCGACGGCCGGGTGCGCGAGGGCATCAAGGAGATCGCGCAGCTCGACGGCGCGTTCGTCGTCAGCGCCGACGGCACCGTGGAGGCCGCGGCCCGCTACATCGACGCCTCGGCCGAGAGCGTGTCGGTGGCCAAGGGGCTCGGCGCCCGCCACTGGGCTGCCGCGGCGATCACCCGCCGTACCAAGAGCGTGGCGGTGGCCGTGAGCGAGACGAGTGGCACGGTTCGCATCTTCCAGAACGGCGAGGTGGTGTTGCGGATCGAGCCCTTCCGCCGAGCCATGAAGTGGAAGGATTTCGAGTACGAGCCGCCCGGGGCCGACTGACAGGGCCCACACGTGATCCCGTGCGCCCAACCGGCTCGAGGGGATGGGCAGACCCGATCCTTCCTCGATCGTGTCGGGCAGCGCCGAGGCCAGGTGGGCGAAAGTCGGAGGAGCCTGAAGCGACGGAGGCTTTCGCCCACCTGGCCTGGGATACGGCGTCCGGATTCGCCCACCGGGCCTCTCATCGCCCGCCGGAAGCGCCCTGACGCGGGTATGCTGACCCGCGCATGAGCGATGCCGCCGCCACGCCCGCCCCCGACCTGCACGGGAAGACCGTGCTCGCGGTCGACACGCTGTCGCGGATCTACCAGCTCTTCCACGCGCTGCCGGAGATGACGGCGCCGGACGGCACGCCGGTGTCGGCCGTGTATGGCTTCGCGCGGGATCTCCTCGACGTCGTCGGCAAGAAGAAGCCCGACTACCTGTTCTGTGCGATGGATCCGCCCGGCCCCACGTTCCGCCACGAGCGGTTCGCCGACTACAAGGCCACCCGCGCGGAGATGCCCGCCGACCTGGTGCCGCAGATCCCGCTCGTCCGCCGGCTGCTCGACATCATGGGCGTGCCCTGCCTGGAGGTGCCCGGCTACGAGGCCGACGACGTGCTCGCCACGCTCGCCGGCCGCACGGTGGCGGCCGGTGGCGACTGCACGATCGCGACGGCCGACAAGGACGCGCGGCAGTTGCTCGGTGACCATGTGCGGCTGCTCAACCTGCGATCCAACGCGGTGCTCGGCCCGACTGAACTGGCCGCCGAGTGGGGCATCCGGCCGGATCAGGTCGTCGACTTCCTGGCGCTCGTGGGCGATGCGGTCGACAACGTGCCGGGCGTTCCCGGCATCGGGCCGAAGACTGCGACCGAACTCCTGCAGCGGTTCGGCACGCTCGACGAGGTGCTTGCGCGGGCGGCCGAGGTCACCCAGGCCAAGCGCCGGGAGAACCTCGTGACGCACGGCGACACGGCCCGCACCGGCCGCGAACTGATCCGGCTCGACGAGGCGGTGCCGCTGACGATCCCGTGGGACGACGGCCGCCTTCACGAGCCGGATTACGACCGACTCTCGGCCTTCTTCAGTGAACTCGGGTTTCGCGGCCTGCTCGCCCAGGCCCGCGGCAGGGCCGGCCGCGGCGCCGAGTCCGCGCCGCCCGTGCAGCCGGCGCTCCGGGCCTCCGACCGCACCCTCTTCGACCTGCGTGCCGATGCGGCGACTTCGCCGCCGGTCGTCCATGCTCCGGCGGACGTCGTCGAGCCTGCCGATGCCGCGGCCCTGGCCGCAGCCGTGGACCGGCTGCGGGCCGGAGGTCCGCTCGTCGTCTGCGTGGTGCGCGAACCCGCCGGCACGATGCTCACGCCACCCGTGGGCGCGGCGCTGGCCGCCGGCGACGTCGTGGTCTGGTGCGGCAGGGAGCGGTTGACCGACGCCGCCGCGGGGCACCTTCTGGCCGACCCGGCCGTGCCGAAGGTGGGCCACGACCTGAAGCGTCACGCGGTATCCCTCCGCACGCTCGGCATCGACCTCGGGGGCGCCGCCTGCGACACGCTCCTGGCGGCCTACCTGCTCGAGGCGGGCGAGCGGAATCTGGGCCTCGTGGAGACGGCGCGGCGGCACGGCGTGGACGTCGCCGCGGTCGTGCCCGCCGGCATGGCGGACGAATCGGTCGAGCGGCCGGTCGATGCGGCACAGGCGGCGGCGCACTGCGGGCTCGTCGCGGCGCTCTGCGGCGTGCTGCCGGCGGCGCTCGCGGCGGTGGGGCTCGAGCCGCTGTTTCGCGACGTCGAGATGCCGCTGGCGGCGATCCTCGGCGCCATGGAGTTTCGCGGCGTGCGGATCGACGCGGCCGCCCTCGCGGCGCTGTCCCGCGACTATGCGTCGCGGCTGGCCACGCTCGAGGCCGAGATCCACGCCCTCGCCGGCCGGGAGTTTTCGATCGCCTCCCCGCTCCAGTTGCGGGCCGTGCTCTTCGACGAGCTGAAACTCCCGATCGTGAAGCGCACGAAGACGGGGCCGAGCACCGATGCAGAGGTGCTCGAGGCGCTCGCCGGTCTCCATCCGTTGCCGGCCATGCTGCTCGAGCACCGACGATACGCCAAGCTGAAGAGCACCTACGTCGACGCGCTGCCGGCGCTCGTCGATCCCGCGGACGGCCGCGTCCACACGTCCTTCAATCAGACCGTCACGGCCACCGGCCGGTTGAGTTCGAGCGACCCGAACCTGCAAAACATCCCCATCCGCACCGCCGAAGGCCGGCAGATCCGGGCCGCCTTCCTGCCGCACGACGACGGTTGGCGGTTCGTGTCGGCCGACTACTCGCAGATCGAACTGCGGATCCTCGCCCACCTCTCCGGCGACGCGGCGATGCGGCGGGCATTCGCGGCCGGCGAGGACATCCACGCGCGGACGGCCGCGCTCGTCAGGGGCGTCGATCCCGCCGCCGTCACGTCGGCCGAGCGCCGCGTGGCCAAGGCCGTGAACTTCGGCATCCTCTATGGACAGAGTGCGTTCGGCCTGGCGAAGTCGCTCGGCATCCCGCAGGCCGAGGCAGCCGAGTTCATCGCCGCCTACTTCCGGGCGTTCGCGGGTGCCGCCGAGTTCATGGACGACGTCCTCGACCGCTGCCGCCGCAACGGTCACGTGACCACGATCCTCGGCCGCCGCCGCGTCATCGCTGGCGTCCGCGATCGTGCCGGTCGGCGCGGCGCCGCGGGCACGGTCGCCCTCTCGCTGCCTGAGCGGACGGCCGTCAACACGGTGGTGCAGGGATCGGCCGCCGACCTCATCAAGCTCGCGATGCTCCGGGTGCATGATCGGCTGCGGCGGGATGGCTTGGCCGCGGCGCTCGTGCTGCAGATCCACGACGAACTGCTGCTCGAGTGTCCCGCCGACGAGGTGCCGGTCGCGGAGAGGCTCGTCGCCGACGAGATGCGGTCGGCGCTGCGGCTCGAGGTGCCGCTGGAGGTGTCCGTGCACTCCGGGGCGAGCTGGGCCGCGTGCGAGAAGTGAGGAGGGCCGGATGATCGTCGTGGGGCTGGTCGGCAGAATGGGATCCGGCAAGTCGACGGTGGCCCGGATGTTCGCGGCACTGGGGGCCCATGTCGTCGATGCCGACGCCATCGCCCACGAGGTGCTCGACGAACCGGAGGTGCGGAGGCAGGTGGTCGCCCGCTTCGGGGCTGGCGTGCTGGCGGCGGACGGCCGCGTGTGGCGGTCGGCACTGGCGGACGTGGTCTTCGGCCCCGGCGCCGATCCGGCGGCGCTGGCCGACCTGGAAGCACTCGTGCATCCCGGCGTCGGCGCCCGGATCGAGGGCGTGCTCGCGGCCCACCGGCGCGCGGAGGCGGCCGGAGGCGAGACCCGGGTGGTCGTGCTCGACGTGCCTCTCCTCGTGCAGTCCGGGTGGGCCGACGCGTGCGATCGGATCGTGGTCGTCGAGTGCGAAGAGGCCGTGCGGCGGGCACGGCTGGCGGCCCGAGGGCTCGATCCGGCGCAGCAGGCCGCCCGCGACCGCGCCTGGTCGCGGGGGGGCGACCCACGGACGGCACCGGAAAAAACCAGCACGGTGGATGCCTCCGCTGAGGAGGCGTATACTCGGGCTCAGGTCGGTCGGATCTGGCACGACATGCGGCGTTGAGGCCGCAAGCCAGGAGACGGCCGGCTCCCGCCTGGGGTGTTCTGCGTTCGTTCGTGGATCGTGATCGGTGCGGCCGTCAGGCCGTTCCGGCAGTCGAAATCCACGTCCGTCCCACCGTCTCTCCATCCACGTCCGCCACACCGGCGTCTCCCGCCGCGACCTCGAACCCCCATGTCGACCGCCGACGACCCCGCCGCCGATCCTGAGCACGAAGCCACCTCGCTGGCCGAGGAGATCGCCGCCGAGGTCGACCATGGCATCGACATCGGCGAGCGCTACGAGGCCCTCAAGAAGGGCGACACCCAGATCGCGGAACTCCAGAAGCTCTCGATGCAGGAGCTCGTGGAACTCGCCCGCTCCGAAAACCTCGGCGACGTGTCGGGTGCCCGCAAGCAGGACCTCGTGTTCCGCATCCTCAAGGAGCGGATCAAGCTCAATGGGTTGATGTTCGGGGAGGGCACGCTGGAGATCCTGCCCGATGGCTTTGGCTTTCTCCGCAGTCCCGACAGCCACTACCTCTCCTGTCCCGACGACATCTATGTCTCGCCGAGCCAGATCCGCCGCTTCGGCCTGCGGAACGGCATGAGCGTGGCGGGACAGATCCGTCCGCCGAAGGAGAGCGAGCGCTACTTCGCGCTCCTGCGCGTGGAGGCGATCAACGGGGAGGATCCCGCCAAGCTCTCCACGCGGACCTTCTTCGACGAGCTCACGCCGCTCCATCCCGACGAGCGGATCGTGATGGAGACCACGCCCGAGGAACTCTCCACGCGGGTGGTGGACCTGATCGTGCCGATCGGCTTCGGCCAGCGCGGCCTGATCGTGAGTCCGCCGCGGGCCGGCAAGACGATCCTCCTGCAGAAGATGGCCAAGGCGGTCCTCGCCAACTATCCGGAGGCCTACGTCTTCATGCTCCTCATCGACGAGCGGCCGGAGGAGGTCACCGACATGGAGCGGCAGGTGAAGGGGCCGTCGTGCGAGGTGATCAGCTCGACGTTCGATGAGAACTCGAGTCGCCACGTGCAGGTGGCCGACATGGTGATCGAGAAGGCGAAGCGACTCGTGGAGTATGGCCGCGACGTCGTGATCTTCCTCGACTCGATCACGCGGCTGGCCCGGGCCTGGAATTCGGAGGTGCCGAACTCCGGCAAGATCCTCTCCGGCGGCGTCGACTCCGGCGCCCTGCAGCGGCCGAAGCGGTTTTTCGGCAGCGCCCGCAAGGTGGAGCAGGGGGGCTCGCTCACGATCCTGGCCACCGCGCTTGTCGACACCGGCAGCCGCATGGACGACGTGATCTTCGAGGAGTTCAAGGGCACCGGCAACCTGGAGATCGTGCTCGACCGCCGGCTGGTGGACAAGCGGATCTACCCGGCGATCGACATCAACCGCTCGGGCACGCGGCGGGAGGAGATGCTGCTCGAGCCGGACGAATATCGCCGGATCTGCGTGCTGCGGCGGGTGCTCGGCGAGATGAACGCCACCGACGCCATGGAGCTGCTCCTCAACCGGCTCGGCAAGACCAAGGCCAACGCCGAGTTCCTCGCGGCCTTGAAGACGTGACCAGCGGGGCGAGGCCGAGATGATGAAGACGCCTCCCAGCGACCCGGCCGCCCGTGCCCCGGGTGGCGTTCGCGTGGCGGTCGTGGCGGCCCGGTGGAATGCCGACGTCACCGCGGGCCTGCTCGCCGGGGCGCTCGCGCGGCTCGCGGCGGCCGGCATCGACGCGGCCGCGATCGACGTGGTTCGCGTGCCGGGCTCGTTCGAGTTGCCGCTGGTGGCCGATCGGCTCGCCGCGGCGGGCCGCCACGCCGCGGTGCTCTGCCTCGGTGCCATCGTCCGCGGCGAGACCACCCACGACCGCCACATCGCGGCCGCCGTCGCGCAGGGCATCGAGCAGGCCGGGCGGAATCGCGGCGTGCCGATCCTGTTCGGCGTCCTCACCTGTGAGAACGACGCCCAAGCCCGGGCCCGTTCGCAGGTGCCGGCCGCTGGTGCCGGCTGGGACGAGGCCGCCTTCGCCCGCAACAAGGGGGCCGAATGTGCCGCCGCGGCGGTCGAGATGATGACCGTGTTGGCCGGGATCGACGCCTCCGCTCGCTGAATCATTCATGCCGCGCCGCAGCCGAGCCCGAGAAGTCGCCCTCCAGGCGCTCCACCACATGGAGTTCAACCCCGACGCGGAAGCGGTGGACCGGGCCCGGTTTCTGAAGGGCCGGCTGCATTCCGGGGCGCTCGTCGCGTTCGCGGAGTCGCTCATCGACGGCGTGTGTCGTGACCGCGCCGCGCTCGACGCCCGGCTGGAGGCGCAGTCGGCGCGGTGGCGGGTGTCGCGGATGGCGGCGACCGACCGCAACGTGCTGCGGCTCGCCCTTCACGAGTTGCTCCACACCGACACGCCCGGCCCCGTCGTCGTCGACGAGGCGATCGAACTGGCCCGCCGGTACGGCGGCGAGGCTTCGCCCACATTCGTGGCCGGCGTGCTCGGCGGCTTGCTCGCCGCTCGCAATGCGTCGCCGGCCGACGGCTGACCTGCGGGAGGCTCGCGCGGATGGCACTGTTTCGATTCGGAAGCGGCGACAAGAAGGCGGTCGAGCCGGCGGCTGTCCCGGCTGACGATGCAGCTGCGCCGAAGCGCGGCCTGCTCGACCGGCTCAAGGCCGGGCTCGCCAAGACGGCGCAGGTGCTGGGCACCGACGTCCGCGACCTCTTCAAGCGCGAGGGGCGGCTCGTCGACGACGCGTTTCTCGAGGAGTTGCGGGCGGCCCTCGTGAAGACCGACATGGGGCCGGCGGCCGCCGAGGCGATCGTGGCCGATGTCCGGGAGCGGCTCCGGGCCCGCGTGGTCGAGCCCGACGTCGTCCTCGACTCGATCCGGCGGCAGTTGCTCGCCCGGCTCGCGCCGCCGGCGGGTGTCGGCCCGGGGGGGCTGACGCTGGCCGCCACGGCTCCCACCGTGATCCTCGTGACCGGCGTCAACGGCTCGGGCAAGACGACGTCGATCGCCAAGCTCGCGCGGCTTTTCACCCGCGACGGCAAGCGGGTGGTGCTCGGGGCCGGCGACACGTTCCGTGCCGCGGCCGTCGAGCAGTTGGCGATGTGGGCCGGTCGCGTCGGCGCCGAGATCGTCCGTGGCGACACCGGCTCCGATCCGGCGAGCGTGGCCCACCGGGCGGTGGCCAAGGCGGTCGCGGAGGGCTTCGACGTCTGCATCGTCGACACGGCCGGCCGGCTCCAGACCCAGTCCAATCTCATGCAGGAGCTCGGCAAGATCCGCCGGGTGATCGCCAAGCAGGTGCCCGACGCGCCCCACGAGACGCTGCTGGTCCTGGATGCCACCGCCGGGCAGAACGCCCTCTCGCAGGCCAAGGGCTTCACGGAGGCGGCCGGCTGCACGGGCATCGTGCTGGCCAAGCTCGACGGCTCGGCCCGGGGCGGCGTGATCGTGCCGGTGGCCGAGCAGTTCGGCCTGCCGGTGCGGTTCGTGGGCCTCGGCGAGTCCGCCGACGACCTCGAGCCGTTCGTGCCCGAGCGGTTTCTCGACGCCCTGCTCGAGGGTGCCTTCGAGACGGCGGGCTGAAGCCCCGGCGCGGCGAGCCACGGGCCATCCACCTTCCGCAACCGGAACGCCTTGCCATGGCAGCGATCCGGTCGTGGAAACCTTGCCAGCGGGGAGCATCTGGCTGCGGCGGCCCCACGGCTCTGACGATACCGACATTCGGGGGTGGTGGGTCGGCCGCGGTTTTGGCGGACTGTGGCCGGGTAGGCGTCACTCCAGTGGTTCGTCGCACGGGGCCGCACGGACGCGGTGTCCGGCAAGCGTTTACACCGACTGGGAGTTCTTTCGACATGACATCCGCCGCAACGCGGCTCCCCCACCTCGTCGTGGGTGGCCTGCTGTCCGCGATTCTTTCCCTGGCCGTTCCGGGCGCCGCCCGAGGCCAGACCGTTCCTGTGGTGCCGAACGTGCCCCAGGAGGACGTGTATCAGTACCGCGGTCTGCCGCCGCAGGAGGCCGCTCAGGAATCTGCTCCTGCCGAGGAGGAAGGGCCGACCCGCTATCTCGAAAGCGAGTTCCTCAAGAGCCGCAGTATCTCGACGTACGGCTGGATCGACGCCGGCATCGGCGCGAACGCGTGGGGCGCTCCGTGGAACGGGCCGCTGACGTTCAACGACCGCGCCTGGCAGGGCATGATGAATCAGCTCTACCTCGTCAATGAGCGCACGCTCGACACCGAGGACGGCGGGTTCGACTGGGGCGGTCGCGTCGACCTGCTCTACGGCACCGACTACATCTACACCACGGCCCGCGGGCTCGACGCCTATCAGGCGGGCGATCCGATCGGCCTGGGCTCGCCGCGGTGGGGTTCGACGAAGTATTACGGTCTGGCGATGCCGCAGCTCTACGGTGAGCTCGGCTACAACGACCTGGCCGCGAAGATCGGCCACTTCTACACGATCATCGGGTATGAAGTGGTTCCGGCGATCGGCAACTTCTTCTACACGCACGCCTACTGCATGCAGTACGGCGAGCCGTTCACCCACACCGGCATCCTCACCACGTGGACGCCGAACGACCAGATCGTGTTCTACAACGGCATCGTGAACGGCTGGGACAACTGGGACGACGGCACCGGCACCTTCGGTCCGGTGTCGAA
>CAIXGY010000174.1 GCA_903919035.1 uncultured Planctomycetaceae bacterium
AAGCGCAGCCGTCTCCGAGCAAGCGAAGCTCAGGATGAGCGCAGCGAGCGTCCGGCGAGAGGGTGTGGGCAGACCCGAGCCGGTTGGGCGACACAGGCCGGCTGCCGACGAGATGCCTACCTCCGCGCGAGGATCAAGTGGGGTCCGTATGAGACGCGTCGGGGAGGCGGCACGGGCAAGCCACCCGCCCGCACGCCGTTTCATGCGTAGTGCTTCTGCACCCACTCCCGGTAGGCGCCGCTCGTGACGTTCGCCACCCAGTCCTGGTGGTCGAGATACCAGCGGACCGTCCTGCGGATGCCGGTCGCGAACGTCTCGGCGGGTTGCCAGCCGAGGTCGCGGGCGATCTTGCGGGCGTCGATCGCATAGCGTCGATCGTGGCCCGGCCGGTCGGTGACGTACGTGATCTGATCGGCGTAGGGCCCGCCGTCGGCCCGCGGTCGCTCGTCGTCGAGGATCGCGCACAGGGTCTGCACGACCTCGAGATTGGGTTTTTCACTGTTGCCGCCGATGTTGTAGACCTCGCCGGGCACGCCGGCCGCGAGGGCCCTGCGGATCGCGGCGCAGTGGTCGCCCACGTAGAGCCAGTCGCGAATCTGCATGCCGTCGCCGTAGATCGGCAGCGGCTTTCCGGCGAGCGCGTTGTGGATGACGAGCGGGATCAATTTCTCCGGAAACTGAAACGGCCCGTAGTTGTTGGAGCAGTTCGTGGTCACCACCGGCAGACCGTAGGTGTGGTGGTAACTACGGACGAGGTGGTCGCTCGCCGCCTTGCTGGCCGAATAGGGGCTGTTGGGCTGGTACTGGTTGGCCTCGGCGAACGCGGGATCCTGCGGCCCGAGCGAACCGTAGACCTCGTCGGTCGAAACGTGCAGGAAGCGGAAGGCGTCGCGGTCGCGGCCGGTCAGTCCGCCCCAGTGCTTCCGCGCCGCCTCGAGGAGGCGGAACGTGCCCACCACGTTCGTCGCGACGAAATCCTCCGGGCCGTGGATCGAGCGGTCGACGTGGCTCTCGGCGGCGAAGTGGACGATCGCCCGCACGCCGTGCTCGGCGAGGAGCCGTTCGACGAGGTCGCGGTCGCCGATGTCGCCGTGAACGAACCGGTGGCGGACATCTCCCTCGAGGGAGGCGAGGTTCGCCAGGTTGCCGGCGTAGGTGAGCTTGTCGAGGTTGACCACCGGCTCACCCCCGCCGGCGAGCCACTCGAGGACGAAGTTGGATCCGATGAAGCCGGCACCGCCGGTGACGAGGATCATGCTGGTTTTCCCAGGTTACGCCGCCGCCGGGGGTGGGTCCGGGGCGCGGATATAGTAGAGCATACGGCGAACCCGCCTGTGTGTGGAACGACGATGCTCACGCCCCGACAAACCGTCGAACACTCCTTTCTCGAGGCCCGGCACATGCTGCTCGAGATCGCCGCACTGCTCGACCGGCACGATGCGGCCGTGGAGCGCATGGCCGGGGCGGTGGCCGACTCGTCCGGGGAGGTCGCCGCGAAACTCGCCGTGCTGCGGGAGGGGCTGGCGGTACTCGCGGCGGAACGGTGCGACGGCGCTCGGACGGTGAAACTCCTCGATGTGTTCGCACGGGTGTGATCCGGCGGGCATCGCGACGACCATGCAGATCATCCAGCCTCACTACCACGCGATCGCCCGCACCGCGCAGGACTACGAGCGGATGGCCATGAGCGGCGTCGTGGCCGTCGCCGAGCCGGCCTTTTGGGCCGGCTTCGACCGGAAATATCCCGAGACCTTCATCGACTACTTCCGGCAGATCAGCGAGTTCGAGCCGACGCGGGCCGCCCAGTACGGCATCCGCCACTTTTCCTGGGTGGCCGTGAATCCGAAGGAAGCCGAAAACCTGTCGCTCACCCGTGAGGTGCTCGAGACGTTTCCCGAGTTCTTCGCCAAGCCGACGGTGCTCGGCGTGGGAGAAACCGGCCTCCACAAGTCGACGCCGAATGAATGCGCCGCCCTCGAGGCCCACGTCGAGATCGCGATGCGACACGGCCAACTCGTCCTCATCCACACGCCCCACCTGTCCGACAAGGCCCGGGGCACGCGGCGTGTGCTCGAGGTGCTCGCCGGCATGAACGTGGATCGGGAGCGGATCTGGATCGACCATGTGGAAGAGCACACCATCAAACCCTGCCTCGACGCCGGCTACTGGGTGGGCTTCACGCTCTATCCAGTGACACAGTGCTCCCCGAAGCGGGCGGTGGACATGCTGGAGCGGTACGGGACCGACAGGATTCTCGTGAACTCCTCGGCCGACTGGGGGCCGAGTGACCCGTTCACGCTCCAGGAGTGCATCCTCGAATTTCGCCGCCGGGGCCACTCGCTGCAGGAGGCCATCGAGGTGTTCCACAACAACCCCTGCCGGTTCCTCGGTCAAAACCCCAAGTTCGACATCCGTCCGCTCCGCGTCGAGCCGGCCGGCGAGCCGGCGTTCGCGGACTGATCATCGGAAGACACTCATGGCCGCCTCCACGCTCGCGCTCGTCCGCCAACTGCGTTTTTGTGCCGGCCACCGCCTCCACGGCCACGAGGGCCGCTGCGCCTACTTTCACGGCCACAACTACCGGGTCGACATCGAGGTCGTGGCCGACGGCGGGGGCAGCGAGGTCGACGCTGTGGGCAGGGTGGTGGATTTCTCGCTCATCAAGAGCCGGATGCTCGGCTGGCTCGATCAGCACTGGGACCACGCCTTTCTCATCTTCGAGGACGACGCCAATGCGTTGGCTGCCGTGAGGCTCGTCGAGCCCACGAAGTATTTCGTGATGCCCTGGAACCCGACCGCGGAAAACATGGCCCGCTATCTGCTCGAGGTGGTCGCCCCCCGCGTGCTCGGCGACCTGGGCGTCGTGGCCCGCCGGGTGGCGGTGTGGGAGACCGATGAGGCCTGCGCCGTTGCGGCCCTGGCTGGCCCGCCGATCGATTCCGACATCGCCCTCGAGTCGGCCGTCGTGGTCGACGAGCGGTAGCAACCCGGATGTGACCCATGCACCCCTTCGGCTCTTTTCCCGCGACCCGCCCGCGCCGGCTGCGGCGCCACGAGTGGCTCCGCCGGGCCGTCGCCGAGACCGCGCTCGCGCCGGCCGATCTCATCTGGCCGCTATTCGTCCACGAGGGCCGATCGGCCACGCCGGTGCCGAGCATGCCGGGAGTCGAGCGGCTTGCGGTCGAGGGGGCGGTGCGGGCCGCCGAAGAGGCTGCGAAACTCGGCATCCCCGCAATCGCGCTGTTTCCGGTGACGGAACCGAAGCTCAAGTCCGACGACGGCCGCCAGGCACTCGATGGCGAGAACCTCGTCTGTCGCGCCGTGCGGGAGATTCGCCGGCGGCTCGACGACGCCGTCGGCATCATCTGCGACGTGGCCCTGGATCCCTACACGACCCACGGTCACGACGGAATCCTGCGGGACGGCCAGATCGTCAACGACGAGACGGTCGAGATCCTCTGCCGCCAGGCGGTCGTGCTCGCCGAAGCCGGCTGCCACGTCGTGGCGCCGAGCGACATGATGGATGGCCGCGTGGGAAAAATTCGCTGGGCGCTCGACGCCGCCGGCCGGCAGGACGTGGCGATCCTGGCGTACGCCGCGAAGTATGCCTCGGCGTTCTACGGCCCGTTCCGCGACGCGGTGGGGAGCAAGGCGGCCCTCGGTGCCGGTGACAAGCGGACCTACCAGATGGATCCCGCGAACGCCGACGAGGCGATCCGTGAGGTGGCCCTCGACGTGGCCGAGGGAGCCGACATGGTGATGGTGAAGCCGGCCCTGACGAGCCTCGACATCATCCACCGCGTGAAGCGGGAGTTCGGCGTGCCGACCTTCGCCTACCAGGTGAGCGGCGAATACTCGATGATCAAGGCGGCGGCCGCGAACGGCTGGCTCGACGGCCGCAGGGCGGCGCTCGAGAGCCTGCTCGTCATCAAGCGGGCAGGCGCCGACTGCATCCTCACGTACTTCGCCCCCGAGATCGCCCGGGGCATGTCGGCCTGACGCCGGCTCAACGGTACGGGCAACCTTGCTCTCGAGCGAAGCCTCGATTCGAGCTACGAAAAGCCGACGAATCCGCCTTATACGGCCCCCACTTGATCCACGCGCGTCACCGCATCTGCCCCGGCGCGGGGGATGCCCG
>CAIXGY010000175.1 GCA_903919035.1 uncultured Planctomycetaceae bacterium
CGCCCTTGTTCCCGGTCAACCGCTGGTAGAATCCCGGTGAATCGAGCCCGCCCAGCGGGCCCTGCTCCCGTAGCTCAATTGGATAGAGCGTCAGCCTCCGGAGCTGAAGGTTACAGGTTCGATCCCTGTCGGGAGTATTTCGCTTTTCGCCGGACACGCGCACGAGTCGCCTCGGTTTGGCGACGTGCGCCGGGATCGTTCCCGCTGTGCTGCCTTCGCGGGCACACAAAAAGACTGCCGCCCCACGAGGAGGCGGCAGCCATGGGAACACTTTGGTGGGCTGCATCAACGGCAGGCCCGTCGACTCGCCGTTATCGGCGCAGCCCTCCGGTACAGTCGTGTTTCAAGTGACCACCTCCTTTGCTACGAGGAACCCCAGCCGTCGCGATCACTGCGAGATCGCCGCCGGGCTGTCATCTCCCCGGCCGTCACCGGGGAACGTCACCTCGATGATAGCCATCACCGCGGCCGCCGACCACGTGCACGGTGACCCGAGGCGACCACTCGTGAGCCGCGTCAGCGCGCCTGCGGAACGGGCAAGGCGGCCGTCGCCTGCGGCTGGTGAACCACGAGGATCCGACCCGCCTTCGGGAAGCTCGGGCACTGCCCGATCACCTCGCCCCCTGGGGGCACCAGCCCACGAGCTTCGGCCTCGTCCCGCGCCCGGATCACGAGCATGCCGTGGGGGAAGCGCCGGAAGAAGTCGATGCAGCCCTCCGCCTCGCGGCAGGGCTCGACCCGTCGACCCGCGTAATACACGAGGCTCGGCTGCGTGTAGCGACACTGTCCCAGCGGCGTCGAGTCGCTCGCACCGTGATCCCGCATGATCCGCACGATCTCGCGGGCGGGCTGATGGCGATCTGCCTCGACCGCCACGACGCCAAGCAGAAAGAGCACCACGGCCGCGGCCATGCCGACGTAGGCGACGAGCGCCGCCCGACGGCGATCCGCACCGACGAGTGCCAGGCAGATCGTGCCGCCGACCGCGATGATGACGCCCGTCCAGGCGGCAAGCCGCAAGAGCCCGGCCAACTCCGGCGCCGCGGTCGCCGCCTCGAGCAGGCCCCGGCCGCCAAGCCGCAGGTGCGGTGCCGTGAGGCAGCCCGCGAATGCCATCCCGCCGATCCCGACGAGCAGCCCGAGGGCCACCTGCATCCATCGCCGGCTCGATGGCGACGGCTCCGTGAGCCACTCCACGAGGAAGCCCGCCACCAGGAGGGTCGCGGCCGGGTATGCCGGGAGGATGTAGTTCGGCAGTTTCGTCTGCGCGACGGAAAAGACTCCGATCCACGTGATCAGCCAGGCGACCAGGAGCATCGTTCCGGCGCGGGCGGGGCCGCGACCCCACAGCCGCGCGGCGGCGTGGAGTGCGGAGGGGATCGCGAACATCGACCAGGGAAACATGCCGATCAGGAGCGCAGGCACGTAATAGACGAGCGGCCCGCTGTGTCCCTCGATCGGCTCGAGAAACCGCTTGATGTGATGAAAGCCGATGAAGTCGGCGCCGAACGCCCCGCCGCTGGAGCGTTGCACGAGGACGTACCACGGCCCGGCGATCGCGAGCACCACCACCACGCCCACGAGCGGCCGCAGCACGGCGACCGCTCCGCACCACTCACGGACGACGCGCAGGACGCGGCCGCCTGCGGCGACCGGCGCGGCGGCGAGGTTGTGCCGCCAGAGAAACAGCCCGATCGCGGCCAGCGGCAGGGCGACGCCGAGCGGGCCCTTCGTGAGCACCGCCAGGCCGAGCACGATGTAGAACGCGATCGCAGCCGGGAGCGGCAGCGGGCCGATGCGGCCAGCCGGGGGCCAGCCTGCCGGCGCGACGTGTCGCACAAAAATCAGCAGCGCGAGCGTCGTGAAGAACGTGAGCATCACGTCGGGGGTGGCGCCCCGAGCGACGACGGCGAAGTTCAGGGCCGTCACCGTGGCCACACCGGCCAGGAGTCCCACCCGTCGGCAGGCGAGCGCCGTGCCGAGCCGCTGCACCACGAGCGCCGTGGCCAGCCCGAAGAGCGCCGAACCGATCCGGAAGCCGAACTCGTTCTGCCCGCAGACGCGGGTGCCGACGAGCATCGCCCAAAACATGAAGGGCGGCTTGTGCGTCGAGACCTCGCCGTTGTGCCAGGGCGTGATCCAGTCGCCCCGCCGGGCCATCTCGACGGCCGTGCCGCCCCACAATGCCTCGTCGAGATCCCAGAGTCCGGTGGCCCCCAGCCGGGTCAGGAGGACGATGCAGCCCACGACGACGATCAGCAATTGGTCTCGCACCGATCGGCTCATCCGCCACGCTCCTCTCGCCCCGGGCGTCCCCACCGCCGACCTTGGCTGTCCGTGGAAAAAGTCATCTCTGACCTTCGGCCTGGTGGCCGACCGGCGGAACCGCCGAGGGTTTCCACGGTCGGCAGTCATCGCTGCCTGCGCCGACGGACGTGTTCAACAGCCTGGTGGGGGGGCGGGAGGGTAGGGAGCGTGAGGCGCCGCGGTCAAGGCGGCATCCGCTGCGGACGACCCGCCGCCCCCCGGTGGCCCGGCGGTCCCGTGCCCGCGTAGCATTTTGCGTGGCATGGCGGCGCCGCCCGGGTGACCAACCCGGCCCCGCACGGAAGTCCCTCGTGGAGCCTTCGCCATGCCTGCAACCAGTCCTTCCCGCGCCGTGGCCACCGCGCCCGGCTCCCAGCCCGCTGTCGACCCCGGGCTGCGCACGATCCGTGTCGGCCTCGTGGGCTGTGGCGCCTTCGCGCGGTTCTCGATGACCCACTACCGCCGGCTGCCCGGCGTCGAGGTGCAGGCGGTGGCCGACGTCGATCCGGCGGCGGCCCGCCGCGCGGCCGAGGAACTCCACGCCGAGGCCCGTCCCGCCGCGGCGCTCGTCGCCTCGGCGGACATCGACCTGGTCTACATCGCCACGCCACCGGCGACGCATCATCCACTGGCCGCGGCAGCCCTCCGCGCAGGCAAACATGCCCTCGTCGAGAAACCCCTCGCCACCACGCTGGCCGATGCGGAGGACCTCGAGTCGCTGGCCGCACGACGGGGCCTCGTCTGCGTCGCGAATCTCGTCGAGCGCTACAACCCGCTGGCCCACGCGGTCCACCGGATCATCGAGTCCCGCATCCTCGGCGGGCTCGTCCACGGACTGTTCATGAACGATGCGGCCGACGAGGGACTCGCCCCCGGCCACTGGTTCTGGGATCGTGCCGCCAGCGGCGGTATCTTCGTCGAGCACGGGGTGCATTTCTTCGACCTCGTGGCGTCGTGGCTCGGCGCGGGCACGGTGGTGGCCGCCACCCGCAGCACGCGGCCCGCGGGCCAGGCCGGCGGCGGGAGTGCGGCGGAGGAGGAGCAGGTGGCCTGCACCTGTCGCTACCAACTCAACCACCACAGAGGCCCGAGCCGCCCCGCGCGATCCGAGTCGCCGGCCGATCGCCACGCCGGCGTGCTCTTCCACTTCGAGCACGGCTTTCACCAGCCGTCGCGGATGGACCGCCAGGAGATGCGGCTGGTCTTCGAGCGCGGCGAACTGCGACTCTTCGACTGGGTACCGACCCACGGGCAGGTGCGGGCGGTCGTCGACGACGAGGCCGCCGAGGCCCTGGCCGCGATGCTGCCCCGATCATCGAGCCGGACGCTCGATCGCTACGACGGTTCCGCCCGCCACGTGCGGGGACGATTTCGCGATTTCGAGGCCGACGCCCTGGTGGAGATCACCTTCTCGCTGGGGCTCGAGAAGTTGCAACTCTACGGCGAGGTGGTCGCGGCCCTGGCCGCGGATCAACTCGCCCGGATGCGCGATCCCACTCACGTCCGCCAGCTGACCGAGGCCGACAGCGTGGCGACCGTCGCGCTGGCCTGCGATGCCGACCGGCTGGCGCTGGCAGCCGACTGAGGGGCGCAGCGAAAGGCCCCCGCGCGGGGCCGCAGCCGCCGCGCGGGGCCGAAGATCCCGACCCGCTGTCAGCGGGCGGCGGTTGCCAGTGACGGCGCGGGAGCGGCCTGAGAGGCTGTCTGCGTCGCGGGGACGACGGTATTCGCCGCCACGCAGCAGTCGCTCACGACGACCGGAGCGCTGACCACGGTAGTGCCGCAACTGGTGCGGCAGTAGCCACAGGCGTCGCGCCACGTGTAGCAGGTCGAGCACGTCGAGCAGGTCGGCGCGCACGACGTCGTGCACCCGCACGAGTCGTAGCACGTCGAGTAACACGGCGAGCAGCAGGACGAGCTGCAGCACCGCCGGTGACGCCAGCCCGCCTCCGCATCGAATCCCGTCACGACTGCGGCCATGCAGGTGAGCGCCCCAACCAGTCGAACGAGGATCTTGGGAGCCATCGTAGAAACCCTTCACGTGAATCTCGGGACACCGAAGGCCGGCCCCACGCGGGGAGCCTCCTCCCGAGGGCCGGAAACGGTAGGCCCATGCGGCTCCAGGGGGCAACTCGCGGGCGCTGGCAGATCCGCGGCAGGAACCGCCGTCCGGCCGGTGGCCGGTCGGGCGAAACACCGGGAGTTTTCGATGATCGCCCGGGGAGCGCGGGCCACGGCTTCCCCGTCCGCCGGCGCTGTCTTCCGGCCACCGGACAGTTCCCGCACCCGCCCGGCTCACCCGCCCGCAGCGAGGAGCATGGTGGCCGCATGGATGTCGACGATCGCATCGAGATCGGCGGCGTAGCCACCACCACAGACGATCGCCAGCGGCACGCCACCCCGCCGACAGGCATCCATCACCAGGCCGTCTCGGGCCAGGAGTCCCTCTTTCGTGAGCCGCAGTCGGCCCAGCCGGTCACCGGCGTAGGGATCCGCGCCGGCGATGTAGAGCACGAGGTCAGGCCGACCGCGGTCGAACGACGACGCCAGCGCCGGCTCGAGCGCGGCGAGATACCCCTCGTCGTCCGTGCCGTCCTCGAGGCCCACGTCCAGCGAGCCGGGATGCTTTCGCAGCGGAAAGTTGCGGGCACCGTGGATCGAGAACGTGAACACGCTGTCGTCGCCGGCGAAGATCTGCGCCGTGCCGTTGCCCTGATGGACGTCGCAGTCGACGATCAGCACCCGCTGCACGGCGGCACGCGCCTGCATCTCCCGCGCGGCGACGGCCGTGTCGTTGAATACGCAATAGCCCTCACCCCAGTCGCTGCCCGCATGGTGCGTGCCGCCGGCGAGGCTCGCGGCCACGCCGTCTTCGAGGGCTGCGGCGGCCGCGTCGACCGCGGCACCGGTGCTGCGGAGCGATCGGGTCACGAGTTCCTGGCTCCACGGGAATCCGATCCGCCGGATCTCGTCGCTGGACAGCGTGCCCGAGAGGACGCGGCCGACGTAGCCGCGGTCATGCACGCGGAGCAATTCGCCGTCGGTCGCCCCATGGGGGTCGATGAAGCGGAAGGGCACGCCGGCAGCGGCGTGGGCCTCGAGCCGGCGACGCAGGAGTGCGTATTTCGCGGCCGGAAACCGATGTCCCTCCGGGAGCGGCAGGTGCCAGCGGTCCGAAGGGAAGAGCCGCATGGCCGACCGCCGACCTTCAGGCCGCAGGTGCCGTCTGGCGGGACGTGCGGCGGCGGGTCGCGCCGCGGCCGGCCAGCAGCACCGTCAGTCCGGCGGCCGCCAGGGCCACCCCTGTCGGCTCGGGAATCGCGGCCACGATCTGGGGCCGGTAGTAGGAGAGATCGGCGATGAGCGTGTAGTCGCCGAACACCGCGTTGTAGACCGGGTTGGGCTGCCCCGAATACGGCGAGTACACCGAATAGATGACACCCGCGAGTTGCCACTGGCCGCCGATCTTCGTGAACACCGCGCCGCCGGAATCGCGAAGCACGGCCTGGGCCTCGGTCGACCCGGCGGCTTCGTCGAACACGGTGTCGACCGACTTGACCTCGTTGTAGTCGTTCGGCCCGGCGCCCCAGTAAGACTTCACCCAAAAATCCCGCTCCTCGATGTTGTTCGTGCCCCAGCGGATCGCTCGCGAGCCGAGCGTCACGTAACCGCCGATCACACCGCCGGTCGATCCGGTGGCGGTCCACACCCAGGGCGTCGTCGACGTGTTCACGAGCCACTCGGTGTAGGCGCCGCGATTGAGACCGCCGCCGATCATCGTGACCTCGGCCCCGACGTCGGGCATCGTCGAGGCGATGGACAGCGTCGGCAGGCCCGCGGGACTGGTCGCCAACCGATACATGTAGAGATCGGTGTACGTCGACTTTCCGGGCGTGGTGTTGACGAGCGTGATACCCGAGCCTGAACCGGACGCCTGGAGATACGTGCCGCTGGAGAGCACGATGCCCCCGCCGCCGACGTGCCCGGCCGTCAGCACCCATCCGTCGCCGAGGTAGATCGCCGTGCCCAAGCCGTTCGTGCTGTAGCCGACGTTGGCGAAGCCCGGATCGTCGGCCGGGGCCGTGGTGTTGTCGGTGCCCGTGACGGTCTGGATGAGCACCGCGTGCGACAGGTCGACCGATCCGGCGGCGACCGCGAAGGCCCAGAGCAGGGTGAACGAGCGACCCGCCAACCAGCGGAGCGGGGACCCCCTACGGAAACGGCGATTGCAGCGCATGGCGATGCCGACACTCCTGCGATCCGAAGGCATATTCTACCACACGACCCGTCGCGGCGACCGGATCGCGACCGCCCACGGAGTTTACCGCGGGTCCCCGCCGCATGGCGACGGCGGCCTTGCGTCGCCGCCGCGGCATACGGCAAGGTGGTCGTCCGCGGCCCACCCCTTCCGGCCCTCACGCATGGCTTTTGCACCGCTCGCGACCTGGCTCTCAGCCCCCTGGCAGATGGGGCTCACGGCGGCCGTCGTCACGGTCACGCTCGCGCTGCTGCTCTTCGTGCAACGTGCTCCCGACATGGTGATGATCGGCGGGGTGGTGGTGCTCCTGGCCGCCGGCGTGATCACGCCCGACGAGGCCCTCAAGGGGATGGCGAACGAGGGCATGATCACGGTCGCGGCGTTGTTCGTCGTCGCCGCTGCGGTGGAACGGACGGGCGCGCTCGCCGTGATCGTCGACCGGGTGCTCGGCCGACCGAAGTCGCTCGCCGTCGCGCAGGTGCGCACGATGGTCGGACCCGGCCTGCTCTCGGCCTTCATGAACAACACGCCCGTGGTGGCGTTGATGGTGCCGGCGATCCGCGACTGGGCGCGGAAGCACCGTCTCTCGGTGTCGAAGCTGCTGATGCCCATGAACGACGCGGTCGTCCTCGGCGGTCTGTGCACGCTCATCGGCACGAGCACCAACGTCGTCGTCAGCGGCCTCGTGGCCGGGAAGCGGGGCCAGCCCCTGGAGATGTTCGACATCACGTGGCTGGGCGTGCCGCTCTTCGTCGTCGGCATCGCCTACCTCGTCGTCGCGAGCCGGTTCCTGCTCACCGATCGCCGGCCGCCCATGAGCCCGGGCGACGACCCACGCGAGTATTCGCTCGAGATGGTGGTCGAGCCGGCCAGCCCCCTGGCGGGCCGCACCATCGAGGAGGCCGGCCTGCGACACCTCGATGGCCTGTATCTCATGGAGATCGACCGCGGCGGTCACGTGCTGCCCGCCGTGGGACCCTCCCAGCGGCTGGAGGCCGGCGACCGGCTCGTGTTCGTCGGCGTGATCGATTCGGTGGTGGAACTGCAGAAGATTCGCGGCCTGCGGCCGGCGACCGACCAGGTGTTCAAGCTCGACGATCCCCGGCACGAGCGCACGCTCGTGGAGGCGGTGGTGTCCAACACCTGCCCGCTCGTGGGCCGGACGATCCGCGCGGGCCGCTTCCGCTCGACCTACAACGCGGTGGTCATCGCCGTGGCGCGAAACGGCGAGCGGCTCAACATGAAGATCGGCGACATCGCCCTCGAGCCCGGCGACACGCTGCTGCTCGAGGCCGGCCCGGGCTTCCTCGACCGGCAGCGGTCGAACCGACACTTCTACCTGGTCAGCGAGGTGGCCGGCGGCGGCCCGCCGCGGCACGACCGGTCGTGGATCGCCTGCACGGTGCTGGCCGCGATGGTCGCGGCGGCGACGCTCGACCTCGTGCCGATGGTCGCGGCCGCCCTCGTGGCCGCGTGCGCCGTGGTGGCCACCCGCTGCATCTCGTCGCAGGAGGCCCGGCGATCGATCGAGTGGGAGTCACTCCTGCTCATCGC
Organism: uncultured Planctomycetaceae bacterium; assembly: GCA_903919035.1. Lineage (GTDB taxonomy): Bacteria > Planctomycetota > Planctomycetia > Pirellulales > UBA1268 > QWPN01. The sequence goes on from CAIXGY010000175.1 coordinate 8,120, forward strand.
CGCCAGTTTCGGCCTCGCACGCGCCATGGAGAAGACCGGCCTCGCGGAGACGATCGCCCGGGCCACGATCGACCGGGCTGGCGACGACCCCCACCTCGTGCTCGCCGCGCTCTACCTCGTGGCCATGCTGTTCACGGAACTCATGAGCAACAACGCCGCCGCGGTGCTCACCTTCCCGATCGCCTGGCAGGCCGCCGACGATCTGGGAGTCAATCCGATGCCCTTCGTGATGGCGATCACCGTGGCCGCCAGTTGCGGATTCGCCACGCCGATGGGCTACCAGACGAACCTGATGATCTACGGCCCGGGGGGCTACAAGTTCAGCGACTACATGCGTTTCGGCGGACCACTGAACCTCATCGTCATGGCCCTCACGGTCGTCCTGGCGCCACTCATCTGGCCGTTCCGCCCCTGAACGGGGGCCGGTTTCCCCGGGCCAACTTTCACGGCGACCGGCCGCGGCATACCTTGGGGGATCCGTCGCGGCCTCACGGCCGCCCCGCCCCCGCCCGTCCGAGCCGGCCTCCACGGCCCATGAGCGACATCCTCTTCCATTACTACCGCGTCAATCCCACGACCTGGTTCTACCTGGCGTCGCTCCTCTCGCTCGCGCTGTTCTTCAAGTTCAACCGCCTGTGGAGCATGCGGAACGCCGACCTGCTCGGCCTCATTCTCCTCGCTCCCGGACTTCTCGCCGTCGAGTACGGCGGGTTCAAGGCGAGTGCCGACGTCGAGGCGATCGGCTTCGGGTGGCTGTTCGTCGTCACGGGCATCCTGCTCGTGCGGATGCTCGTCGATTCCACCATGGTCCGCCGGCCGATGCTGGAGCCGAACCTCACGACCGGGGGGCTGGTGTTCCTCGGGGCGTCGCTGCTGGTGTTCCTGTTGGCGAACGTGATCACGCGGCCGCCGCAACGCGAAGACGTGGCAGGCGCCGCCGCGGCCGACCGGCTCCGCTCCGGTGAGGGATCGGTCGACACCGACCAGCTGGCGCGGCTCGGCCCGGGCTATCCGCTGCTCTTTCTCTTGCCGCAGGTCTCCACCCAGCAGCTCTTCGGTGACACCGTCGATGACGCGAACGCCGCTCCCGGTGCCCCGGGCCGTCGGGTGATCCACGAGACCACCGCCCGGGTGATGGCGATCGCCTGCCAGCTCGCCATCGTGGCCGGCATGGTGATCGTGGGCTGGCGGCACTTCGAGAACGTGCGGCTGGGAATCGCCGCGGCCGTGCTCTACCTCCTGCTGCCGTACACCGCGATGATGACCGGCCGCGTCGACCACGCGCTGCCGGGCGCCCTGGTGCTCTGGGCGGTGGCCTCGTATCGGCTGCCGATCCTCGCCGGCGTGTTCGTGGGGCTGGCGATCGGCACGATCTATTACCCGGTCTTCCTGCTGCCGCTATGGTGCAGTTTCTACTGGGAGCGGGGCGTACGGCGGTTCGCGCTCGGCGTGGCCGCGGCGCTGGGAGTGCTCGTCGTCGCCCTCCGGCTCACCTCCCCCGACACGGCCGTGTTTCTCGGCCAACTCCGCCAGATGTTCGGCTGGATTTTTCCCAACGAGGTGTCGCTCGAGGGCTTCTGGGCACTGCCCGCGCATGATCCGGTCTACCGCCTTCCCGTCCTCGCGCTCTTCGTGGCGATGATGGCCACGTTCGCCATCTGGCCGGCCCCGAAGAACCTCGGCATGCTCCTGAGTTGCTCCGCGGCCGTGCTCCTCGGCAGCCAATTCTGGAAGGCCCACGACGGCGGCCTGTTCATGGCCTGGTATTTGCCGGTGCTGCTGCTGGTCATCTTCCGGCCGAACCTCGAGAACCGGGTGGCGATGCTCGTGCTGGAACCGGACTGGTCGAGCCGCCGCCGCGCCGGCACCCGCGCCGCCTGACGGCTACGGAGAGCGGCGGGGATCGAAGTCGGGGCACTCGCGGTTCGCGAGCCACCGCCGCCAGGCCGCCGCGTCCCAGGAGAAGTTCTGGCCGGTGAGGGCCACGAGCGCCTCGAGCACGCCGTCGTTGCGAAGCGTCACCGCCACCGGCTTCGGGCCACCCCCCATGGACAGCCCGCCTCCGGAGGGCGTGAACGTCGCCGTCGTCGAGCCCGGCGCCGTTCCGTCGCCCTGCATGATCACGTGGCGCGTCTCCAGGCTCGTGATGAGCGCAGCGATCGTCGACGGCTCGCCGAGGCGGCCGAGGGCCCGGGCCGCCCGGTTGACCCGCGCGTTGTCGGCGCCGGCGAGCGCAGCCACGAAGGGCGGCGCGGAGAGCGCCGGACCGAGGGCCGCGAGCCGCTCGACGGCGGCGATCCTGGTCTCCGGGTCGGCGTGATCGAGCGCGACCGCCACGAGCGCCGCAAAGGCATCGGCCGAGCGGATCCGAGCCAGCGACTCCAGGTACAGTCCGCGCACGCGGCCGTCGGCATCGGTGCCGAGGGCGGCGACGAGGGCCGGCACGGCCAGTGGATCGGCGATCTCGCGAATCTGCTCGGAGGCCGTGGCTTCCCCCCGCTCGACGCCGCGACGCAGTCGCTCGATCTTCTTCGTCCACTCGCGGCGTCCGGCGGCATCGCGTTCGGCGCGGTTCGAAAGCTCGATCTCCTGCGGTGTCCGCCAGACACCCTCGTGGCGCACGAGACCCAGCGCCGCCATCGTCTCGGCATGGCCGGCCGCGACCGGCCTCTCCGCCGCCGAAGCCGTGGCGAGGCCGACCCACAGCCAGCACCCGGCACACCGCATGATCGGGCCGTGCATGTCGCCATCCGGGATCGGAATCCTCGACGGGCCGCACCGGGGAGACCGACCTCCACCGGGCCGCGCTCGTCGTCGGGCAGCGTACTTGACGGCGCCGCCGCAGCCCACGCCAAGAGTGGATCTGCGAACTGCCACTTTTTTGCGGTCAACCGTCGAACCGGTCGATTCCCTGGCTCGCGTTCTGTTACAAACCGGTCGTCAGCGCCCTTCGCCCACGCCCATGACCCCACCCTGGCCTACCGTCGCGATCGTCGGAGCGGGATTGATCGGGGGGTCTGTCGGCAAGGCGTTGCGGACGCGGGGCCTCGCCCGGCGGATCATCGGCATCGGCCGCACCGCGGAGGGCCTCGCGGCTGCCCGCCGCGCGGAGGCTGTCACGGACACCACGACGGATCTCGCCGCGGGCGTGGCGGCGGCCGACGTCGTCGTGGTGGCTGCGGGCGTCGCGGCCATCCCGGCGCTGCTCGACGCCGTCGACGCGGCCGCCCGACCGGGCACGCTCGTCACCGACGCCGGGAGCACGAAGGCCACCATCGTCGCGTCGTGGGAGCGCCGCCGCCGGTCACGCCGCTGCCGATTCGTGGGCGCGCATCCGATCGCCGGCAGCCACCGCCGAGGCGCCGTCGCCGCCGAGGCCGACCTGTTCGCAGGCCGCGTCACCGTGGTGACGCCCGCGCCGCGGACGCCGGCCGCCGACGCCGAGGCGGTCGGGGAATTCTGGGCCGCGCTCGGGGCGACGGTGTTCGTCATGCGGCCCCGCGACCACGACCGCATCCTCGCCCTCACGAGCCACGCACCCCATCTCGTGGCGGCTGCCCTCGCCACCGCGACACCGCCCGAGGCGCTGCGATTCACCGCCGGCGGATGGCGCGACAGCACTCGGATCGCGGCCGGCGACCCGGAACTCTGGGCCGACATCCTCCTCGACAACGCCGCGGGCTTGACCGCTGGACTGAAGCGGTTCACTCGCGCGGCCGAAGCCCTCGCGGCCGCGGTGGCCGCGGGAGACCGCAGGCGGCTCGTCGCGCTGCTCGCCACCGCCAAGGAACGACGCGATGCTCTGGGAAGTTGACGTCTTCCCGCGGGACCCTGCCGACGACCACGTCGCCCGCGCGCTGGTGGCGGCCGCCGTCGAGCTCGGGTTCGCGGACTGCACGTCGGCGCGTACCGCGACTGGCTGGCTCGTCGAGGGGGAACTCTCTCGTGCGGACGTCGAACGCCTGGCCCGCGACGTCTTTGCCGACCCGGTGACCGAGACGTTCACCGCCGCGGCGGTCGGTGCGGCTGAACTCTGCACGGCCGCGGCCGGCCTGCCGACGGTCATCCACGTGCTGCCGCGGGCGGGCGTCACCGATCCGGCTGGCGAGAGCGCCCGCGACGGCTGCAGCCTCGTGGGCCCGCGGCCCGTCGCGGTGCGGAGCGTGCGGAAATACTGGCTCCCCGCGCTCGCCGAGGCCGCGGCCCGGCGGCTGGCCTGGAGCCTGCTGGCGAGCGAGGCGATTCACGACGTGATCCTCGGCCCGCTCGCGATCGACACGCTCGCCGGCGGCCGCCGCTGGGACTATGTCCGCGAAACGACCGACCTCGAGCGGCTCGACGACGAGGGACTCGCGCGGCTCTCCCGCGACCGCTGCCTCGCCCTCTCGATCGCGGAGCTGCACGCGGTCCGCGACCACTTCCGCGGGCTCGGCCGCCCCCCGGCCGAGATCGAACTGGAGACGATCGCCCAGACCTGGAGCGAGCACTGTTGCCACAAGACGCTCACCAGCGCGGTCGACCACGTCGGCCCCGCCGGTGTCGCCCACTACGACAACCTGCTCAAGGAGACGGTCTTCGCGGCCACGCAGCGGGTCCGTGCCGCGCTCGGCCCGGCGGATTGGTGCGTGAGCGTGTTTCGCGACAACTCGGGGGTGGTGCGCTTCGACGGCGACCACGACGTGTGCGTGAAGGTCGAGACCCACAATCACCCGTCGGCGATCGAGCCCTACGGCGGCGCCGCGACCGGCCTCGGGGGCGTGATCCGCGACGTCCTCGGCACGGGCCTCGGCGCGAAGCCGGTGGCGAGTCTCGACGTGTTCTGCGTGGCCCCGCCCGACACGCCGCGGGACAGCCTGCCCCCCGGCGTGATCCATCCGCGACGGCTGCTCGCCGGCGTGGTGGCAGGCGTCCGTGACTACGGCAACCGCATGGGCATTCCGACGATCGCGGGGGCCGTGGCGTTTCATCCGGGCTACCTCGGTAATCCGCTCGTGTTCTGCGGCACCGTGGGGATCATGCCCCGGGGCGGCAGCGATGCGGCCGTGCAGCCGGGCGACCTCGTCGTGGTGGCCGGCGGGCGGACCGGCCGCGACGGGATCCACGGCGCGACGTTCTCGAGCATCGAGCTCACCAGTGCGAGCGAGTCGCAGTCGGGGGGCGCCGTGCAGATCGGCCATGCGATCCACGAGAAGACGCTCACCGACTTCGTGCTCGAGGCCTCGCGGCAGCGGCTCTTCCACGCCATCACCGACTGCGGCGCCGGAGGACTCTCGAGCGCGGTCGGTGAGATGGGCGCGACGCTCGGCGCAACCGTCGATCTCGATCGCGTGCCGCTCAAATACGAGGGGCTGTCGGCGACGGAGGTCTGGATTTCGGAGGCCCAGGAGCGGATGGTGCTCGCGGTCGCGCCCGCCGACTGGGAGGCGCTCGCGCGGGTCGCGGCGGCCGAGGGCGTCGAGGCCACGGCCATCGGCACGTTCACCGGATCCGGTCGGATCGAGTTGCGGTGGCAGGGCGCCGAGGCAGGCGTCCTCGACTGCCACTTCCTCCATGAGGGTCGACCGCGGCAGCGGCTGGCCTCGACATACGTGCGGCCGACGGCGGAGGCCGCGCGGTGGGCGACGTCGGGCATGAGCGTCGGCACGGCGCTCGAACGCGTGCTCGCGCTGCCCGACGTGGCGAGCAAGGCCTGGATCGTCCGGCAGTACGACCATGAGGTGCAGGGCACGAGCGTGGTCAAGCCGCTGCTCGGTCCGGGCGCCGGGCCGGCCGACGGCACGATGATCCGGGGCGTGCTCGGCCGGCCGCGGGGCATCGTGCTCGGCGTCGGCCTCCGGCACCGGCTCGGGCCGCTCGATCCCTACGAGATGGCCGCCGGCGCGATCGTCGAGGCGATCGCCAACGTCGTGGCGGCCGGCGCCGATCCCGGTCGCATCGCCCTGCTCGACAACTTCTGCTGGGGCGAGGTGCGCCGTCCTGAATCGCTCGGGACGCTCGTCGAGGCCTGCCGCGCCTGCCACGACCTGGCGGTGGCGCTGGCGGCCCCGTTCGTCAGCGGCAAGGACAGCCTCAACAACGTCTTCGCCTGGACAGATGCCGCGGGAACGGCCCGCGAGCTCTCGATCCCTCCCACGCTGCTGGCCACGGCGCTCGGCCAGATCGCCGACGTGGCCAGGGCCGTGACTCCCGACCTCAAGGCAGTGGGCCACCGGATCGCGATCGTGGGGGCGACGCGGCAGGAGCTCGCGGGCAGTCAGGCCGAGGCGGTCGGGCTCGTCGCGGGGGGCGAGGTGCCGAGGGTCGACGCGGCGGCGTTTCGCGCCGCCTGCGCCGCGGTGGCCGCCGCCCAGCAGGCCGGACTCGTACGGGCCTGCCACGACGTGTCCGACGGTGGCCTCGCCGCGGCGGTGGCCGAGATGGCGATCGCCGGCGGCACGGGTGCGCGGCTCGATCTTGGCGCGGTTCCCGGAGCGACCGCCGCATCCTCCGCCGACCAGAGTGACTTCGTGACGGCGTTCGCGGAGACCCCCGGCCGCTTCGTCTGCGCCGTGGACGCCGACGATGCCACCGCCTTCGAGGCCCGCATGGCGGGCGTGCCCTGGGCCTGGATCGGCGCCGTGCTCGCCGCGCCGGTGCTGGAACTCGTGGCCGTCGATGGTGGCGTCGAGCAGATTCCCCTCGCACGGCTCGCGCGAGCCTGGCGCACGCCGGCGGGAGGCGATGCCTGACATGCTCGCCCCCCGCATCCTCATCCTGCGTGCTCCCGGCACCAATTGCGATCATGAGACCGCCCACGCCTTCGAACGCGCCGGCGGGATCGCCCGCCGCGTGCACGTGCGGGCATTCGCCGCGACGCCGGCGCTCGCCGACGACTGCCAGATCCTGTGTATCCCCGGCGGCTTCTCCTACGGCGACGACATCGCCAGCGGCCGGATCTTCGCGCTCGAACTCAAGACGCGGCTGGCCGACGCGCTCGCGCGGTTTCGCGACCGCGGCGGCCTCGTGCTCGGCATCTGCAACGGCTTCCAGGTGCTCGTGCAGACGGGGCTGCTGCTCGCCGATCCGGTCACGGCCGCGCCGCTGGCGGCGTTGGCCCACAACGCGTCGGGCCGGTTCGTGTCGCGCTGGGTGACGCTCCGGGCCGAGCCTGCCAACTGCGTGTTCCTCCAAGGGCTCGGCGAGTTCGAACTGCCCGTGGCCCACGGCGAGGGTCGGTTCGTGGCCCGTTCCGCGGCCGAGTTCGCGGCGCTCGACGCGGCGGGACGGCTCGTCCTGCGCTACGCGGCCGACGCCGGCGGGTCGACGAATCCCAACGGCGCCACGGGCGACGTGGCCGGTGCCTGCGACCCGACGGGCCGCATCTTCGGACTCATGCCCCATCCGGAACGCTTCATCGAGGCCACGCAGCATCCTGCCTGGTCGGGCCGCCTCGATCCCGCCGCGGCCGGCGCCGGACTGGCGATCTTCGTCAACGCCGTCCGCGCGGTGGCGTGACCCGGCGCTCTGGGCAGGAGGAGCAAGCGAGCCGGTCGGCGTTGACTCGCGGCTCCCGGGCTCCGTAAGAGTCCCGTCGATGAACCCTTCCACGACGGCACGTGCCGCGCTTCTGGCGACGGTCTGCATGCTCGCCGCAGGTTGCCGCGCGCTGCCGGGAACGCTGCTCGTCGCCGGCAGGGAACCGCCCGACGCCGCCGACACGGCCTCCGCACGCCGCGCGTCGCTGGTGCCGCGCACGCTGCCGGTGGAGGTCCGCTTCGTGCGACACGATCCGCATGATCCGGACTTCGCCGCCGCGCTGTGGGATCACGTCGACGAGCAGGCGCTGGATCCCGGCCTGCGGCGCCGGCTCCAGGCCAACGGTCTGCGCGCGGGCGTCGTGACGGGTCGCCTCCCGGCCGATGTCGCGACCAGGCTCGAGCCGCAGGCAGCGGTCGATCCCTCGACGCCGGAGGACGTCGGCCTGCACCGCGTCCTGCGGTTGCTGCCCGGGAAGCGGGCGGAGGTCGTATCGACCGCGGGCATCGCGGAACTCGTGCTCATGGAACATGGCGCGGAGGGCGTGCGCGGAGCGACCTACAGGGATGCGACGGCGCTCGTGACGCTGCGGGCATGGCCCGATGCCGATGGGCACGTCCGCGTCCACCTCGTGCCCGAGGTGAAACATGGGGCGGTGCAGCGTTCCTGGGTTGGCGAGGAGGGGATGTTTCGCCTCGAGACCGGCCAGGCCCGTCGCGATTTCGACGACCTGGGCATCACGGCTCGACTGCCGTCGGGCGGCCTGCTCGTGGTCGGAGTGGCCGACTCGGAGGGAGCGTCGGTCGGTGACGTGCTGCTCCGCGATCCCTCGCCGACGGCCGGAGCGCGGCTGCTCCTCGTGCAGCCGCTGGCCACATCGGCCGATCCACTCTTCGCCGCGTCCGACAGCGACGGACCGGCGGGTGGCGACCGCTGACGGCTGGTCAACCGGCTGCCGTCCGGCATCCTGCGGAGCCATCGTCGACGCGCGACGCCGGACTTTTCCGGGATCAGCGAAGCTGCATTGGCTCGGCACTCTGGGTCGACCCGGCAAGGGAAGGCCGACGCGCGACCTGCTGGTGCGACCGGCACTCCCCACCTGCCGATTCCTCCCCACGCGGCGGCGTGCGAGCGGCCGGCAGCCTGTCCCCGGATCGACAACCATGCAGACGCCAGCGACGGTCTCGGATCCAAGCCTCCGCAAGCACCGTCCCAAGACGCTCACGGTCTTCGCGGCCGCTTTTGCGGCGGGAGCCGTCCTCGCCTATGGCGTCAACCGAGTGGTCGACGTCCACATCGTGCAGGTGGAGCCACAGGTCGAGAGCGAGCCGATCTTCGTGGCCCTGCGCTCGTTGCCGCAGGGCTCGCCCATCACGGTCTGGGACGTCGCCCTGAAGGACTGGCCGAAGGCGATGCTGCCGATCACGGCTCTCAAGGCCGACGCCTCGCTCGAGGGCATGGTGCTGCGGCATCCGGTCCGCGAGGGCCAGCCGCTGCTCTCGGTGCAACTGGTCCGCGACGGTGCCGCGGGGCCGACGGCAGTCATCGCCGCGTTGCCATCGGCAGCCCAATCCGGCGGACAAGGGCCGGCGGCGACGCCCGCCGCGGCCTCCGAACGCTTCGTGCCGGCGGCGCCTGCCGAGCCCCCCATGGTTCCAGCGGCGGCCGTCAGCATCGCGACTCCGGCCGAGTCGGCGGCCGTGGAAGCGGTCGCCGTCGATTCCGATGCCGCCCGCACCGGCGCCACGGTGCCTCCGGCCGTCGACGCGCCGCTCGTGGTGAACGAACCCGTGCAGGTCGCCGACACCGACATCGACACCCCCACAGTCGTGCCGACTCCTCCCAACAGCATTCCCGACCGCACCCCACCCCTCACGGTCGCGCCCACTGACCCGGTGGCCGCCACCCAGGTGAACGCGGGGTCCGGGAACGCGGAACCGACGCTCGCGACGGCAGACCGCGACGTCGTCTCGCCACTGGCACCGCCGGTTCCCACGCTGCCGACGACCGACCTGGGCCAAACGCTCACCGACGTCGGACGCGGACGACCGGCGCCCGTCGCAGCCCCCGCGAGCGTTCTCGACCGGACGAACGTGGGTGAGTCGCCCACCCCCACGCGAACCACGCCCAGACTGCACCTCGTGGTGCCGGAGAGGATCGCACTCGCGGTCGATGCGTCGTTCACGCAACGGCCTGAGCAGCCCGCTGTCCAACCGGCTCAGTCCATCGAGCAGCCGGCTCGAGGCTCGGCCCAGATCACGAAACAGACACAATCCACCGCGGTCGGTCGGAGTCCCAGATCCGCCAGCCAGGAGAAGATCCGGAAGCCGGCTCCTCCGGCGCGACAGCCTGCCACGAAGCCGACCGCCAAGCCCACGCCGGCACAGTCCCGCGGACTCGGCGCGTGGTTCCCGCAACTCTCGGCCAGCAGCCGCCAACGGTGAGCGTCACCCTGGGCGGCGGCCCAACGCGAGGACGACCGTCGCCCCGGCGGCGATGATCGAGCCCACTGCCGCGACGACCCAGGCGATCCGCTCGAGCGTCGCGAGGCCGCGGGCATACCGTTGCCGCAGTTCTTCATCGGCGGCGCGGGGGCGCTCGATGCCCTGCCGTTCGAACGTCAGCCACGTGGCGTGCACCTGATCCACCGCAGCGGCGGCGACGGCGGTCCGCAGCGCCCGGTCGTCGAAGGTCGCGACACCGGACCTGCGGCCACGGAGCCAGCCGGCCGTCGCCGCGGCGACGACCGCGACGACCACGCCGGCCAGCAGCCATGCCCTCCGGGCGTTCCACGCCGGCCGGCCGTTCGGAACCGGGTCCGCCTCCAGCATTTCCAGTTCGACGAGTTGTCCGAGCCGGGGCACGGGCCGGCTCGCGTTGCACTCGGGACACGTCACCGTGCCCCCCGCCTGCGAGGCAGTCACGGCGATCCGGTGTGCGCACGGGCAGGAGATGAGGTAGCGGTTCATCGGCAATTGGCCGCGTTCTTTTCGCAGACGGAGTTTTTTACCACTCGTGGCCTTCCAGGGCTCAAAAAACCGAATTTCCTCGGAAAAAAAACTGGCCCGTGGAACAGGGCGGCGACATAATGCCGTGTCCCCCACGAATCCAGTCGCCGTCGTGCCCCGCTCCCCTCTGTGACCGGTTTTTTCCGGCCCGTGTCCCGGGTTTCCGTCGTCCCTTCGGTGCCGCACGCCGCGGCCCGGCGGGCGGGGCCGGCACCGGCTGGACTTGCCGCCCCCTTGAATCAGACTGTCGGCTCGTCGAATGATAGGCCGGCGGCGGAGCGACGGTTTGGTCGGGTTCGCGGGACGACATTCGATCCCGGGATCGCCCGAACGGATCTCGCACCACGAACGGTTTCCGCCGGCACCTTGAAGGAGCAGACTCTTGTACGACTCGCTGCTGGATGAACTCGAGGACGACGTCGTCTCCAACCCCCAGGAGGTCGAGGAGCTGACCGAGAAGGTCGTCGACGCGGAGGAGGCCGACGCCGAACTGCTCGTCGACGACACCGAGGTGGCCGTCCTTCCCGAGGGCGAGATCGAGGTCGAGTCCGAGACCGATGTCGAGGCGTCCGCCGATGGTGACGACGTCCTCGTCGAGCAGGTGGAGAACTGGTCCGACGACCCGGTTCGCATGTATCTCACGCAGATGGGCGAGATCCCGCTGCTCACTCGGGCGCAGGAGATTCACCTGGCCCGGCAGATCGAGACCACGCGAGCCAGGTTCCGCGCGAAGTTGCTCGAGTGCGAGTTCGTCTGCCAGCAGGCCTTCCGGGTGCTCGCGCGGGTGCATCGGGGCGAGTTGCCGTTCGATCGCACCGTCCAGGTGTCGGTGACGGATCGGCTCGAGAAGGATCAGATCCTGGGTCGACTGCCCCACAACCTCGACACGCTCGCCGTGCTCCTGAAGCAGAACAAGGCCGATTACCGGATCGCCCTTTCGAAGAAGCGCCGGATGGCCGAGCGGCGTGACGCGTGGGCTCGGTTGGGCAAGCGGCGGCGGCGGTGCGTGCGGCTGATCGAGGAACTCGGTCTGCGGACGCAGCGCATCGAGGCGATGATCCCGACGCTCGAGGGCATGCTGGCCAAGCTCAAGGAACTCAAGGCCCGCATCGAGCAGAGCAAGCGGGCGAAGCAACCGCCGAGCGCCCGGCAGAAGGTCGTGGCCGAGTATCGTGGCATCCTTAAGGCCTGTCAGGAGACGCCGCGCAGCCTCGAGCGCCGCATGGCGGAGATCCGCAGGATCTTCGCCAAGTATCAGCAGGCGAAGCGGGGCCTGTCGGAGGGCAACCTCCGGCTCGTCGTGTCGATCGCGAAGAAGTACCGCAACCGCGGCCTCTCCTTCCTCGACCTGATCCAGGAAGGCAACGCCGGCCTGATGCGGGCCGTCGACAAGTTCGAGTATCGCCGTGGGTTCAAGTTCTGCACCTACGCCACGTGGTGGATCCGGCAGGCGATCACCCGCGCGGTCGCCGACCAGAGCCGCACGATCCGCATTCCCGTGCACATGGTGGAAACCATGAGCCGCGTGCGGAACGTGGCCCGCCAGCTGCTGCAGGAGTACGGCCGCGAGCCGACGATCGAGGAGATCGCCGCCCGGGCCGGCACGCCGGTCGACGAGACCCGCCGGGTGACGGCGATGAGTCGCTACCCGATCAGCCTCGACCGCCCGGTGGGCAACAGCGAGGACAGCCATTTCGGCGACCTGCTGCCCGACCAGGGGGCCGAGAACCCGGCGGTGGGCGCCGCGCAGGAGATGCTCCGCAACCGGATCGCGAAGGTGCTCAAGAGTCTTTCCTACCGCGAGCGGGAGATCATCAAGCTCCGCTACGGCCTCGGCGACGGCTACAGCTACACGCTCGAGGAGGTGGGCCACATCTTCAAGGTGACCCGCGAGCGGATCCGGCAGATCGAGGCCAAGGCCGTCCGCAAGCTGCAGGCCCCGGCCCGCAGCGAGGAGCTGTCCGGCTTCATCGACTGACTGCCCGGCTGCCGGGCCATCCGTGGCCCGGCAGCCTTGCAGGGCATCCGCCCGGCAGCGAGCGACTCTGGCTGCACGCGAACCATCGGCGTCCTGCCGCGAGGGGTGGCCCGTGCCGTCGAGCCGGCGAGCGGAGGCAGGATGCCGGAGCGTGGCCGGCAGCGAGTGAGCGGAGCCGAGGACGGGCGCAGCGACCGTCCGAGCGAGACGGCACGGGCCACCCCGAGCCACGCGCGACGTCGCTTCAGGCACGACACTCCGACGCTTGAACCACGACTTGGACGAGGAACCTCTCCGCCATGAAGCGCACCGGCGTCCCGCTGAGCCGGCTCACGCCCGTGGGATTTTGCCGGCATCTTCGAGCCAGTGGATGACCAGCTCGGCGAGCACGTCCGGTGCTGCGGAGGTCGAGTCCACGACGAGCTCCGGCGAGAGCGGCTCCTCGTAGGGATCGTCGATACCGGTGAAGTTTTTTATTTCTCCGGCGCGGGCCTTCTTGTAGAGCCCCTTGGGGTCGCGGTCCTCGCACACCTCGAGCGGCGCCTTCACGAACACCTCCACGAAGTCGCCCGGCGCGAGCATGGACCGCACGGCATCGCGGTCGCGTCGGTAGGGACTGATGAAGGCGGTGAGGGCCACGATGCCGGCCTGGGCGAAGAGGTCGGCCACGGCGCCGATGCGGCGGATGTTCTCGGCACGGTCGGCGGCACCGAAGCCCAGGCCGAAGCGGGCGGCGGCCTCCTTCCCAAACCGCTCCTCGAGCATGGCCGGCGCCGCGTTGAGACCGTGCCGCACGTTGTCGCCGTCGAGCACGAAGCTCCGCACGCCCCGGGCGTGGAGCCGACGATCGACCGCGTTGGCCAGCGTGCTCTTGCCGCAGCCGGAGAGCCCGGTGAACCAGAGCACGCAGCCGGCATGGCCCGCCCGCCGCTCGCGGTCGGCACGACTCACGGCCGGCTCGTGCCAGCGAACGTCGACCGTTTCAGCCCGTGCTGCGTCGTGGGGCATCTGCTGACTCCTCGGCGTTTCCCTGCGGATCGTGCCGATTCTATCGCGCCGCAGCCGAGCGACATTCCAGGGATACACTTGCCGAGAGCCTTCGCCATGCCACTGCCCCTCGTTCCAGACCGTCGCCCGACGCACCCCCTGCCGACGACCGAGGAGGAGATGCGCGCCCGCGGCTGGGACTCGGTCGACGTCGTGTTCGTGAGCGGCGACGCCTACGTCGATCACCCGAGCTTCGCCAACGGCCTCCTGGCGCGGCTCCTCGAGGCGGCCGGATTCCGCGTGGCCGTGCTCGCCCAGCCGGACTGGCGCTCGTGCGAGCCGTGGCGGCAGTTCGGCCGGCCGCGGCTCTGCTTCGGCATCTCGGCCGGCAACATGGACTCGATGATCAACCACTACACCGCCAACCGGAAGGTGCGGAACGACGACGCCTACTCGCCCGACGGCGTCATCGGCCGGCGGCCCGACCGGGCCACGCTCGCCTACTGCCAGCGGTCGCGGGAGGCGTTTCCCGGCGTGCCGGTCGTGGCCGGCGGCGTGGAGGCGAGCCTGCGCCGGATTGCCCACTACGACTACTGGAGCGACACCGTCCGCCGCTCGATCCTCATGGATGCGAAGGCTGACCTCGTCGTGTTCGGCATGGGTGAGCGGACGATCCTCGACGTGGTTCGGGGCCTCGACGCCGGCAAGACCGTGAAGGAACTCCGCGACCTGCGGGGCGTGGCCTACCGGCTCGGCGCGAGCGAGCCGCCACCCGCCAGCCCCGACACGCTCGAGCTGCCCGCCTACGAGGCGGTCGCCGCCGACCCGCTCGCCTTCTGCGAGATGACGCGGATCTCCCACCTCGAGACCAATCCCCACAACGCCCGTCGGCTCGTCCAGCGGCACGGCCGCGAGGCCGTCGTCGTGAATCCGCCGGCCCTGCCGCTCGAGCAGTCGGAAATGGACCAGGTCTACGGCCTGTCGTTCACGCGGCGGCCACATCCGTCGTATGGCACGGCACGGATCCCAGCCTTCGAGGTCGTGGAGACGAGCGTGCAGATCATGCGGGGCTGCTTCGGCGGCTGCACATTCTGCTCGATCACGGCCCACGAGGGGCGGATCATCCAGAGTCGTTCGCAGGACTCGATCATCACCGAGATCAAGCTCATCGCGAGCCAGCCGGGCTTCAAGGGCACGGTCTCCGACATCGGCGGGCCCACCGCGAACATGTATCAGATGCGGTGCACACGGCCCGACGTGGAGGCCAAGTGCCGCCGGCTGTCGTGTGTCCATCCCACCGTCTGCAAGCTCCTCGGCACCGACCACGGCCCGCTCAAGGCCGTGATGCGCGAGGCTCGGAGCGTGGAGGGCGTGAAGCGGGTGCTCGTGGCCAGCGGCGTGCGGATGGATCTGGCCCGCCGCGATCCCGAGTATTTGCAGGAACTCGCGGCGCACCACGTGGGAGGCCACCTCAAGGTGGCGCCGGAGCACACCGACCCCGAAGTGCTGCGGCTCATGAAGAAGCCGTCGGCCGACGACTACGTCGAGTTCGACAAGGCGTTTCGGGCGGCCAGTCGCCGCGCGGGCAGGAAGCAATACACCGTCCCCTACTTCATCGCGAGCCATCCGGGCAGCGGCCTCGAGGAGATGATCGACCTGGCCGTGTTTCTGAAGCGCAACGGCTACAAGCCCGACCAGGTGCAGGACTTCATACCCAGCCCCTTCGACATCGCGGCGTGCATGTACCACACGGGTCTCGACCCGATGACGAAGGAGCCGGTGCGGATCACGAAGAGCCTCCGCGACCGCCGGATGCAGCGGGCGCTCCTGCAGTTCTTCAAGCCGGAGAACTGGTTCGAGGTGCGGCGGGCGCTCGAACAGGCCGGTCGGCAGGATCTCATCGGTTCGGGGTGCGACTGCCTGATCCCGGACCGGCCGCCGCGTGAGGCGCTCGACCGCAAACGCCGTGACGCGAACCATGCGTTCACGGAGGAGACGTCGGGCGACCATATCCGTGGCGTACCCGGCGACCGCCCGCGCGCCGGTCGCCGTCAGGCCCGCCCGCGCAAGTCGAGACGGTCGCGATCCGCGGCGAGCGGCCGCGGCAGGCGATGAGCCCGGGGATTGCCGCCGACGGCGACCCTCTCGATCTCGGGACCGCCGGGATACCCGAGGC
>CAIXGY010000176.1 GCA_903919035.1 uncultured Planctomycetaceae bacterium
CGCCCCGGCGGGCGTGCCATCAGAAGCCACGGAAGGGGTGTGCGGCCTTGTCCTTGCCGGCGACCATCTCATCGGCCGTGGGCTTGCCGTGCATCGCGTTCGCGATGGCATCCATGGTGGCCTTATAGTTGAAGTCGTAGATCTTCTTGTCGTCCTTGGCCTCCCAGTGGATGAAGACGCCACAGACGATCACGAGGTTCTCCGCCTCGCTCTTCGGGATCACGCCCGCTCCCACGCTGTCGGCCACCGCCTTCGCGACGGCCGCCTGGGCCGGGCCGAACATCTGCACGGCCTGCTTCGCGCCCTTGATCGTGACCTTCGTGATCATGACGGTCGCCGGCTTCACGGCGAGATTCGGCGTGAGCACGGCCAGCAGATTGGAGTGTCCCTCGCTCTGCCTGGCCAGAGCGTTGGCGAAGGCGACGCCCACCGGGCCGTCCTTGCTGCCGATCAGGAGATCGATGTGTGCCACCTCGTTGCCATCGCCCGCCAGTGCCTCGCCAATGAACATCGACATCCTTGGTAATCTCCTCGTTACTGGGTTCACTCCGGCGCGGCAGACACCGCGACCGGCGGGGATCATACCATTCCGGGGTGCGACGGCAACGACCGCGGGACGAGGCCGATCATGACGCGGAGGGATCCCCGGCCGTCGTTGGTCGTCGTCGCCGCGAGCGCTCGGGCACTCGCGATGTCGGCCAGTCGCGCCGGGTGGTCCGTGCATGCGGCTGACCTGTTCGCTGACGCCGATCTGAGGGCGATCGCGGCAACGGCCGTCCGCGTGCCCATCGGCCGCGATTCACCCTGGCCGGCCGGGCTGGAACAGGCGGTGCGTGACTTTCCCATCGCACCGTGGTGCTATGGCGGGGCACTCGAGAATCATCCCGACCTGGTCGATCGCCTCGCTCGCGACCGACCGCTCGCCGGAAACGGGGCTGGCCGTCTCGCGGCGGTCCGCGACCCGGTCTCCCTGCAACGCGTGCTCCACGCGGCCGGCATCGCGTATCCGGAAACGGTGCTCGACGCGTCAACGCTGCCCGTCGATGGCTCCTTCGTGGTCAAGCCACGCGCGAGCGCCGGCGGACGCGGCGTGGCCCGGTGGCGCGGCGGGTCGGCCACCATGGGCCGGATCTGGCAGCGATTCGTGCCCGGACGCCCCCGAGCGGCAATCTTCACGATCGACGGTCGGGGCGCACGCTTGACGGGGGCGAGCCACCAACTCGTTGGCCGCCGCTGGTGCGGAGGCCGGGGATTCGCCTACTGCGGCTCGGTCGACGAGGCGATCGACTCGCTGGCGACGCCGATCCGGGCCTCACTCGATCGCCTCGGCCACGTACTCGCGACCGATTTCGGCCTCGTCGGACTCGTGGGCGTGGACTTCGTGGTCGATGCCCACGGCCGCTTCCACGTGATCGAGATCAATCCGCGGCCGACCGCCTCGGCGGAACTCGTGGAGCGGGCGACGGGGGTCTCGGCTGCGGCGACACATCTCGCCGCATGCGGGTTCGCACCGCCGCGGTCAGCGACGCTGCGCTGTCGCGCCGCCAGGGCAGGCGTCTGGGCGAAGGCGATCGTGTTCGCCGCAGGCCCCCTCGTCATGTCCGCGCGCATGGGCGCGGCGGTGTCGGCGGCCGCGGCCCGCTGGACGGCGAACGATGGAGGCGACTGGCCGGCGGTCGCCGACGTGCCGGTCGTCGGCGGTTCGCTCGCTGCCGGGGGACCCGTGCTCACGGTCTTCGCCGTGGCCGGCGGACGGATCGCGGCGCTCCGAACGCTTCGCCGCCGCGTCGCCACGATCCGATCGCTGCTGCGCGCCGGCCCCGTCAGCCCGCCATACGGCGTGGAGGCTCAACCACCGCTTCCGCCTCCAGGCAGAACTGCATGAGATACGCGTCCTCGGCGCTGTCCTGATAGAAGTCCTTGAGCACCGAGATTGCACGGAAGTTGAGCGCGCGGAAGAAGAGTTGCGCCGACAGATTCGTCTCGCGAACCTCGAGAACGATCCGCGTGCGACGTTCGGGTGCGAGCTTCGCTGCGAGCTTTCGGATCATCTGCGTGCCGATTCCCAGGCGGCGGTGCGATCGCGCCACCGCGAAATTCAGCATGTGCAGCCGCGAGCGATGCAACTCGTAGATCATGAAGCCGACGACCGAGTCGGCCAGTTCGGCGACCATGCCGATGCAGTTCCGTTGCCGCAGGCAACGGGTGAAGTCCTCATCGGACCAGGGAAACTCGAAGGCCTCCTTCTCGATGCAGAGCACTTCGAGCATGTCTCGACGGATCATCCACCGCACGTGGATGCCGGCCGGTCCGGCGTACAGGGCTGTCACGATCCGCTCTCCGACGTGGACATGCAGGGCGCGGGCAGCGCGGCCGGCCTGCGGGACCGGCTGCGAGGGTGGGACGGTAGCAGGGCCCGTCCGGCGGACCAAGGCTGGTTGGCAGGCCTGGCGTCGCGGCCCAAACCACCCTTGACCGCCGCTCCGGGCGGTCCTACCGTCCCGCCCTCCCCAGGGCCTTCGGGCCGGGCCGCGTCGGCCCGCGTCCGCGCCGGGTCCCGACGACGGCGGATGCCATGCGCCTGCAGCCACTCATTCCGCGGCGGCGCGCGAACGCCCGATGGGCGTCATGGCTCTGCCTGGCCGCCGCCCTCCCGTCGATCGTCGGCTGTGCCGGCTCCGCGATCCGCAGCCAGAGTCCCGAGATCGAGGCGCTGGCCAAACTCGAGGCCGGCACGAAGCTCGTCGGCGACTACGCAGCCCCCTCGGGCATGGGCGCGAAGAGGATCGAGCGGGCCGCGCTCATCACCGGCCTCGCCAACACCGGGAGCGATCCTCCCCCGGGCCCGCAGCGGCAGACGCTGCTCGGCGACATGCAGTCGCGGGGCGTGGTCGAACCCAACCGCCTGCTGGCCTCACCATCCACGTCGTTGGCCTGGGTGCACGGATATCTACCGCCCGGCTGCCGCAAGGGTGATCGCTTCGACGTGTACATCGAAGTACCACCGGACAACGACACGACCAGCATCGCCGGCGGCTGGCTCATGGAGACCCGTCTCGCCGAGATGGCCCTCGTCGGCAACGCCATCCGTGACGGCCACGAGCTTGGCGTGGCGCTGGGCCCCCTGCTCGTCGACCCGGTCGCCGAGGGAACCCGCGACTCGAAGTCGAAGGTCCGCGGCCGCGTGCCCGGAGGCGGCGTGGCGCTCGTCGACCGCGAGGTGGGCCTCGCGCTGCGTCCGGAGCACCGTTCGTTCGCGATGTCGAAGCGGATCGGCGACTGGATCAACCGCCGATTCCACGCGGTCGTCCGCGGCACGAAGCGTGGTGTGGCCACGCCGAAGACCGATCGCTACGTGGCGCTCGACGTGCCCACGGTCTACCGCCACAACCTTCCCCGGTTCATGCGGGTCGTGCAGTGCGTGGCGGTGATCGAGCCCCCCGAGGGACGCCATTCCCGCCTGCAGTTGCTCGCGCGGCAGCTCTCCGACCCCGTCACGGCACCCGCCGCGGCCCTGCGGCTCGAGGCGATCGGCAAGGAGGCGGTCCCCGTCCTCCGGCAGGGCGTCGATTCCAAGGACGCCACGATCCGCTTCGTGGCCGCCGAGGCGCTCGCCTATCTCGGCGAATCCACTGCGGCGACGAGACTTGCGGAGGCGGCCACGACCCTGCGCAGCGCCCGCCCCGCCGCGCTCGCGGCCCTCGGCGTTCTCGACGATGCCCACGGCATGGACGCGCTGCGGTCCCTGCTCGCCAGCCCGAGCGCCGAAACCCGCTACGGTGCCTTCCGGGCGCTGTGGCGCATGGATCCAGAGGGACCGCTCGTTCGCGGCGAGAGGCTCGGCGACGCCTGCGCGATGCACGTGCTCGATGTGAAGGGCCCGCCGCTGGTGCACGTCACCCGGTCGCATCGCCCGGAGATCGTGTTCTTCGGCACCGACCATCCGCTGGCCGATGGCCTGCGGGCGGAGGCCGGCCCGGCGATCGTGGTGGTCGTCGATGGCTCGGCCGCACGAGTCAGCCGGTTCGCTGCGGGCGAGGCTGATCAGGTCATCGACGCCCCCGCGACGGCCGACGAGGTGGTGCGGGCGATCATCGAGGCCGGTGGCGACTATCCCGACGCCGTCCAATTCCTGCAACAGGCGAGCGCCCGCCAGGCGCTCGGCAGCCGCCTCGCCTGCGATGCCCTGCCTTCCGAGTGGGACGGACGGGGCGACATCCACGAAGAGGCGTCCCGGCGCTCCCGCGACATCTCGACCGACGACGCCGGAGACACGACCGCGTCGGCCCGGGATGCCGCAGCCACGGACGGATCGTCATGACGAGGCTGAAAGCCCTGGAGCTCTACGGCTTCAAGAGTTTCGCCGACCGCACGCGGTTCGAGTTCACCGACGGTGTCACGGCCGTCGTGGGCCCCAACGGCTCGGGCAAGTCGAACGTGGTCGATGCGATCAAGTGGGTGCTCGGCGAGCAGTCGGTCCGCAGCCTCCGCGGCAAGGAGATGACCGACGTCATCTTCGCGGGCTCCAGCGGCCGCAAGCCGCTGAACTACGCGGAGGTGTCGCTCGTTTTCGACAACGGCACTGGGGATCTGCCGGTCGAGGCCTCCGAGGTGCAGATCATGCGTCGCGTGCAGCGCGACGGGGAGAGCGAGTATCTCGTCAACGGCGAGACCGCCCGGCTGCGCGACATCCGCGAACTCTTCTCCGGCACCGGCGCGGCCACGCAGGCCTACAGCGTGATCGAGCAGGGGCGGGTCGACGCGCTGCTCGTGGCCTCGGGCCGCGACCGCCGCGCGGTCTTCGAGGAGGCCGCAGGCATCACCCGGTTCCGCGCCCGCCGCACCGAGGCCCTGCGTCGGCTGGAGCGGGCGGAGCTCAACCGTCAGCGGCTCGCCGACATCGTCGGCGAGGTCTCGAGCCGCCTGGAGACGGTCCGCCATCAGGCGGCCCGCGCCCGGCGGTGGCGGCAGATGACCGACCGCCTCAAGACCCTGCGGATCGCCGCCGCCCGCGAGGATCTCGCGGGCATCGACGCCGCCGTCGCCGCCGTCGACACTGCCCTCGCCGCCGCCCGCGCTGACGCGTCGGCCGTCGAGACCCGGGCTTCGGC
>CAIXGY010000177.1 GCA_903919035.1 uncultured Planctomycetaceae bacterium
CATGCCTGCGGCCGCCCGGGTGCTCGCCGAGGCGGGCGTGTCGCCCGCAGGGGTCGCGGGCACCGGTCCCGGCGGCCGGATCACGAAGCCCGACGCCGTGCAGGCTGCTGCCCGGCCGGCGCCGGTTGTCGCCGCCCCGGCACCGAAGGCGGCCACGCCCGCCCCGGCGGCGCTCGTGCCGGCGGCGCCGCGGGGTGGTCGCGAGGAGCGGGCCGTGCTCATCAGCCCGATCCGCCGCCGCATCGCCGAGCGGTTGGTGGAGGCCCAGCATCAGGCGGCGCTCCTCACCACGTTCAACGAGGTGGACATGAGCGCCGTCATGGCGCTCCGCGCCAAGTTCAAGGACGTGTTCCAGGAGCGCTATGGCGTGAAGCTGGGCTTCATGTCGTTCTTCGTGCGGGCGGCGGTGGAGGCCCTCCGCGCCGTGCCCCAGGTCAACGCCGAATACCGTGATCCCCACATCGTCTACCGTGATTACTGCGATATCGGGATCGCGGTTGGGGGCGGCAAGGGCCTCGTGGTGCCTGTGATCCGCAACGCCGAATTGCTGTCCTTCGCACAGATCGAGCAGACCATCGGCGACTTCGCCCGGCGGGCCGCCGACAACAAGCTCAAGCTCGAGGAGCTCCAGGGGGGCACCTTCACGATCTCCAACGGCGGCGTCTACGGCTCGATGCTCTCGACGCCGATCATCAATCCCCCGCAGAGCGGCATCCTCGGCCTCCACGCGATCCAGGATCGCCCCGCCGCGGTGAATGGCCAGGTGGTCGTCCGCCCGATGATGTATCTCGCGCTCTCCTACGACCACCGACTCGTGGACGGCCGCGAGGCGGTCACGTTCCTCAAGCGGATCAAGGACACGATCGAGGACCCGACCCGCCTGATGCTCGAGGTCTGAGCGTCCCTGACCCGCGAGCGGCACGGGGCGGAAGCCGGAGGAGCCTCGAGATTTTCGCCCGCAGGCGGACGGCCCCACGACTCGGGTTTTCGCGAACAGCTCACTGCGACGGACGGTGTCGCCCCGTGCCGCGATTGGATCACTGATGACCGACCACTCTCGGGAGATTCATGATGCCTGCCCATGACCTCATCGTGATCGGCGGAGGCCCCGGCGGCTACGTCGCCGCGATCCGCGCCGCGCAACTCGGCATGACGGCCGCCGTCGTCGAGAGGGAGCCCCAGCTCGGCGGCACCTGCCTGCGGGTGGGCTGCATTCCGTCGAAGGCGTTGCTCGAGTCGAGCCACAAGCTGGAACTCGCCCAGCACGAACTCGGGCTGCACGGGGTGAAGGTGGCAGGCGTCGGACTCGACCTCGCGACCATGATGAAGCGGAAGACCGACGTGGTCGCCACGCTGGCCAAGGGAATCGAGAGCCTGCTCGTGAAGAACAAGATCAACCGGATCGCCGGCACCGGCCGGCTGGCCGGGCCCGGCCGGGTGGCCGTGACGGCGGCCGATGGGACGACGTCCACCCACGACGCCCCGAAGGTCATCGTGGCGGTGGGTTCCAAGGCCGTGGTGCTGCCAGGCATTGAGGCCGACGGCACCTTCGTCGGCACGAGCACCGAGGCGCTCGCGTTCGACTCCGTGCCGGCGCATCTGGTCGTGATCGGCGGTGGCTACATCGGCCTCGAACTCGGCAGTGTGTGGCGCCGGTTGGGGGCGAAGGTCACGGTGCTCGAGTATGCCGACCGGATCCTCACGGGTATCGATGCCGACATCGCGGCGGAGGCGCTCGCGCTGTTCAAGAAACAGGGGCTCGACATCCACCTTGGTGTGAAGGTGACGAGCGCCCGGGCCGTGGGGGTGGGCTGCGTCGTCGAGTGCGAGGGCCGCGAGCCGATCCGCTGTGACCGGGTGCTGGCGGCCACGGGCCGGCGGCCAGCGACCGATGACATCGGTCTCGAGACCGTCGGGATCACGACCGATCGTGGTGGCCGCATCCTCGTGGACGACCAGTTCCGCACGTCGGCGGCCGGGGTGTGGGCGATCGGCGACTGCATCCCCGGGCCGATGCTCGCCCACAAGGCCGAGGAGGACGGGGTGGCGTGTGCCGACGGCATCGCAGGGAAGTGGGTCCACGTGGATTACGACCTCGTGCCGGCGGTCGTGTTCACCCACCCGGAGATCGCCGCGATCGGGAGGACCGAGGAGCAACTGAAGGGTGCCGGGATCGCCTACAAGAAGGGAGTGTTTCCCTTTCGGGGCAACGGTCGGGCCCGCACGATCAACGACACCACCGGCAAGGTGAAGGTGCTCGCCGACGCGGCGACCGACCGCGTGCTGGGCATCCACATCATCGGCCCCGCGGCGGGAGACCTGATCGGCGAGGCGGCGGCCGCGATGAACTTCGGAGCCACCGCGGAAGATATCGCGAGGGTCTGTCATGCGCATCCCACGCTTCCGGAGGCCCTCAAGGAAGCTGCCATGGCCGTGGACGGCCGCGCGATCCACGGCTGATCGCCGGCAGGGCGAGGCTCCTCACCACCGCCACCCCAGCCCTGCGTCGGAGAAGAACGGTGCGGCGTCGGTCGCGAGTCCCCAGCCGACGCGCACGCCCACTTCCAGGTTTCGCGTCACCATGACGTGTGTGCCGGGACTGAAGAAGGGCTGGACGACGTCGTCGGCAAGACCCTGCGTGTACGACCCGAACCACTCGGCGTGGATCTCGAGCCGCTCCGTGACCGGCACCCGGAGGACGACCGACGGCGACCAGCGATTGAACCACTCGTACAGGCCCTCCGCATAGGCGTAGCGGAGCGCCGCGTCGAGTCGCCACCCGGCTGGCATCTCCCATCCGAACACGACCGTGGCCACGGGCACGGAGCCGAGCACGTCACCCGACGTCGGCGTGGTTCCCTCCATGATGAAGCAGCTCTCCGGCAGCCAGCCCTCCTGCCCCGTCGCATTCACCTTGAAACCGTAGAGGAGGCTCGATTCGTAGAGACGGCGGCCGTCGTACGTGCCCTCGCCGACCTCCACGCTCGTGACGACGTTGCCCTGCGAGCCTGCGCCGTAGTTCGCGCCGAATCGCCATTCCACCCGCTCGGTCGCGCCCACCCGCACGAGCCATTCCGGGTAGTTGTTGGTGGGCAGGCCGGTCCGGTTCTCGATGTAGACGGAGGAGGCCTCCTGCAGGATGGTGCCCGGCGCCACGGCGTGCGTGCAGGGCGTGAAGGCGTCCCGGTCGGTGCCGAGATCCCACTCCGCGGCTGCGGCGACCCCGCTGGTCAGGATCGACACGATCACCGCCGCCAGCCCGCGCATGCCGTCCTCCACAGCAGACGATCGGCGGGGCACGCTGGCCGCAATCCGCGGCAGCGGCGGAATCGGCAGGGCTTGCCCCGTCTTCGTGTCTTGCCGGATGGCGGAGCGGCTGGCCGAAACCGTCGGCGGACCGGAAACCGTCAGGTGGCGCCGAATTCGGCCAGCAGGCTGCGGGGGGCGCCGATCCCGACGACGTGAACCGGGCCCGTCATGGGCAACGCCTCGTTCGCGACGAAGCCTCGCTTCGCCGCCACGAACGTGACGGTGGCGTCGGCCCGGACGCACGCACCGGCGGCGTGGCCCGTGTCGCAGTCGAGCCCGGAGGGAACGTCGACGGCCAGCACGCGGCCCCCGGGAGTCGCCGCCCGCCAGGCGTTGATCGCATCGATCGCGTCGGCGATCGGACCGTGTGGTGCGCCGGTCGCGCCCGTGCCGAGCAGGGCATCGACAACGATCGCGGCCCCGTCGAGGCGTTCCCGCCAGGCCGTGGAACCTTCGGCTGCCAGTGCAATGAGCGGGGTGCCGGCCCGTCGGGCGACGGCGAGCATCACGGCCGCATCGCCAGCGATCGAGGCCGGTTCGGCGGCGAGCAGGACGCGGACCCGGCGGCCGAGCAACTCGAGGTGGCGGGCGATCACGAACCCGTCGCCGCCGTTGTTGCCGCGGCCGCAGGCCACGACGACGGGGTTGGCATCAGGCCAGCGATGCGCGAGGAATTCGGCCACCCCGCGACCGGCGTTTTCCATGAGCACGATGCCGGGCAGGCCGTAATCGTGGATCGCGCGGCGATCGAGTTCACGAACCTCCGCCCGGGTCAGGCAGACGGGTGGAGTATTGCTGGCCGATGATGCCATGCGACACCGATGGTGAGGCTCGCGAAAAACCACGCACCCGGCCACGCCGATAGGCCGACCTGCAATCGCGTCGTGAGACCGCCCTTGTGGCGGCCGATCACTGAGTGCGCCCGGGTGGACTCGAACCACCGACCCTGGGATTAGAAATCCCATGCTCTATCCGACTGAGCTACGGGCGCGCAGGCCGGTGAGTCGCCGCGGAGACGTCCGTCGGCCAGAACGTCGCCAAACGGGCCGTCACAAGCACGCTGGAGTCTAACTGTCCGTCGAAAAAGTCATCCACGACCTTTTTCCACTCGGCCGACCTGCGGAAACGCCAAGGGTATCCACGGTCGGCGATCGTCGCATCCTGCTCCGGCAGACTTGTTCCACAGTCTGTTCAGCATCGTTCCGGCACGTACTGCTCCCGAGGCCGGGAGCCCGCGCGGATCGGGCAACCCGCTGGGCGCGAGGGTCGTTGCCATGGCGGTCTCGCGGTCGCCGGCCGACTCCGCAACCACAGAACTCACGGCACGTCGAATCCGAGATCCCTGACGGCCTGTCGATCGGCTGCCGTGAGAAACGAAAGGTCGGCGGAGCGGTGGCGGCCGATCGAGGACGGAGGCTCGACGAGATGCTTCAGCCGGCCGGCATCGCGGCCGTCGCGACCGAGAAACCGCAGGAGATCGGCCACACCCGCCGCCGGATCGAGACACAGGTGGTCGAAGTTCAGCACGAGGTGATCCACGCCGAGCCGCCGAGCCGTGTCGAGCGCGAAGGTGTTGGCCCGCAGCCAGTAGGCCAGCGAGGCTTCGGGCAGAGGGCGGCTGGTCGCATCGACGCCGTAGTGGCGGCCGAAATTCCGGGTCTGGTTCTGGTTTGAACTGAAAGCCATGTCGAGCCCGTGGCGGATCACATGGATGTATTTCAGTGGGCCGAAGTGTCGCGCGAGCTGCGGAAGGATGAAAAAGTTGGCGGGAACCTTCCAGCCCCAGCCGACCGACGGTTGCCGACGGCCGCGGCAGGCGGCGAACATGTCGCGCTCGAACGTCTCCAGGATGTCGGACAAGTCCGCCGTGCCATCGGGCGGGCCCGGCACCCGCGACTGGATCTCGTCGAACCGACGGGCGAGCCGCATGTTGTCGAGCGCCTCGTTGAGATCGTCGCCCACGAAGTAGCCCAGGGCCTCGACCATCTTGGCGACCACCCGCGTGCCGCTGCCACCCACGCCACCGATCACGATCGGCGCCGCGTCGAACCACCGCCGCGGGGCTCCGGCCGCCCGCGACGGTCGGGACTTGACGAAGGCAAGCAGGGCCACGTCGGCCCGCATGCCCGGCAGCCCGCGGAGGTCGACGCGTTGGTCGAGGTCGAAGCCGTGAAGGGCGAGTTCTTGGGCCAGTTCGGCGAGGTCACCGTGGACTTCGGTGGGCTCCACTTCGTGGCCGGAGGCCCGGTTCCAGAGGCGGTCGGTGTCCGGAATGAGGTCCACCGTGAGCACCAGCGGCGCGTCGGCCGCCAGCCAGTCCGCGAGGCGGGGCCAGAGCCGACGGCGGGTGACGGCCGGCATGTGCTCCACGACGCTCACCGAATACGCGGCCGCACACGAGCCGTCGGGCAGATCCAGGTCGGCCGCGTCGCCGTTCACGGCGCGAATGTTCGGGTCGAGCCTGGCGTAGTCGAGAAATCCCCACTCGTCCCAGCCGTCCATGCCGGCGGCGGGGTCGCGGATCAGCGTCGAATCGTCGACGGTGATCGGCCGAAGGCCGCGGAGCGCCAGGAACAAGGGCAACGGTGACACGCCCGCGCCCACGTCGACGACCGCCCCGGCTCGCAGTCGGCCCAAGCGGGATGCCACCCACGGATACTCGAACGCCCGAGACGGGTGCCGAGTGAACCAACCGAATCGCCGACGCGACACGTCCACCAGGCTCTGGAGCATGGCCGGCGTGGGTGAGGAGGCCAGAGCGCGATCGAGACTCTCGGCCGGGATGTCGTTCGGGGCCGCCGGTGGCGGCGGGATGAGGGCGGTGGTCGGAGGGTGCCGAATCGACCACCACCGCCGGCGCGCCGGCAGCGGCACGACCGCCCAGGCCGGGTCGGCGGCGAGCACGGGCCGCAGGGCGGGATGGTCGTCGACCAGGACGGCGATCTCGTGGACGAGCCGCGGCTCCCGCGCCGCGACTGCCGGGCCGTGATAGTGGCAGAGCACGGGCAGGGTTGGCCGCAGCGGCCGGAGATGAACCGGGTAATTCAGCGTCTCGTCGAGCAGCGCGACATCGAGGCCGCACCGGGCGGCCGCGATGGGCAGGGCGATCTGATCGAGGTGCGGCCGGCGGGAGGGCACCCACGTCTCGGCGTCGATGCGGCGGCAGGAGTCGGCCCACGTGCCGGCTAACTCGGAATCGGCCCTC
>CAIXGY010000178.1 GCA_903919035.1 uncultured Planctomycetaceae bacterium
AGGTGCATGACGACCACGACGCGATCCAGGTGGCACCCGACGACCTGCCGGTGATCGACATCCGGAGCCTCTGAACCATCCGCACCACGGGCGGACTCAAGGCGGGTCTGCGCGCAGGCTGAAAATCGCCCTGCGATTTCGCTCCATCAGTGTCCGGCGGAGCGCTGTCGGGCTCCACCACCGCATCCGTGGAGGCCAAACGTCCGGCCACCGGCCAACCATCACCCGGCGATCGATTGCGGAAGTGCCGTTGACCGTCCTATCCTTCGTCCTCCACGCCTCTGGGTGGATCGACGAAGGGCACAGGCTCGCGATGAAGAGATCTCCGTGATGGGCGGAACCTGCGTGGCGGCCGATTATCTCATGGCGATGCAGGCGGCGTTGGGATGGAGGGTTTTTTGCATCGATGGGATTCCCTGGTGCCGCTACGGCGTCGCGACGGCGATGACGATTCCCCTGCCGGAGATTCACCCGGTCGGATGGTCGCACGCCGAGCGGATCCTCCGTGAGTCGGGATGCCTGCTCGCACTGTTTCCCACCTCCGTGAATACCGGAGTCGTGTGCGCGCAGCACACGCTGCGCGACAAGGCGTATGCGGAAGGGTTCCTGCAGCGGCAGTTCCGGCAGATGCTGCGACGCGGAGAACAGCACCTCACGTTTCGCGAGTTGACGTGGGACGAACTCGCCGCGAAGGGGCCAGGAACGCTCGAGGCTTACCGATCCCGCCAGGGAATGAAGGCCCCGGTGGCCAAACAAGCCTGGCGGGAGGCCTGCGAGAAGGGGGAGGCTGCCGCCGAGTTCGTGGTCTTCGGATGCACACACGGGGATGAACTCGCGGGGTTCGAGATCTTTTGGCGGCGACCCACCGGGTATCAGAGCGTATGCACCGTCGTGCACCCTGGGTTCTTCAAGTTCGGGGCCGCCAACCTGCTCCTGTACAGCAGCGGCCGAACCCTGATCGCCCAGAGCGACTGTGCGTACGTCAACTTCGGTCGGTCCGGCATTCCCGCCATTCAGGGCCATGACCGGTTCCATCGGCATGCCGGATTGACGGCGGAGCCGCTGCACATGGCCGCGGTGCTGCACCCGCGGTTGAGGTGGTTGGCTCGTAGTGGGAAGCTCAGCTCGTGGATGTGTGCCGCCCTGGGGCCGAACAGCCGCGTCGCCCGTCACCTGGAGGTGTTGGCCGTCGCCGCCGCCACGGATCCGAGCCTGCTCCCGAAATAACGGCCCGGCGTTGCCGCTTCGATATCCATGTCAGCAGCGATTCCCGCAGACGAGGCCGAACATCCGCTCGCGCCCTTCTACCGGGCATGGGGATACCGCACGTGGTCGCGCCTGGGCACCCTGTGGATCGCGTCGGGCCGCTTCTCCGTGATTTCCGTTCCCTGCTCGTATCAGGTCGCCACGACCCGGGCCGCAGTGGAAGGGTTGCTTCGTGAGACGGGCAGGCTCGCCGCGCAGTTTCCGAGCACTCACGACACCGGCGTCGCGCGAAACAGCTACTGGGTCCGCGACCGGAACTACGGTCTCGGCTCCCTGCAGAGGCAGTTTCGTCAGCACGTCCTCCAGCATCGCGCTCGGTGCGTGGTGCGGCCCGTCGAGTGGCGGGAACTCGCCACGCAGGGCCACGCCGTGCTTCGCGATGCGCTCGCCCGCCAGCCCGGATCGGGTCCAATCGCCCCCGAGACCTGGACAGAGTGTTGCCGGGTCGCCGGCGGGATTCTGGGCCTGACCGCGACCGGCTGCGTCGTGGATGGCGACCTCGCGGCATTTCTCCTCTCATGGGTTTCACGACGACGGTGCTACGTCTTGATGTATTACCGCTCGCCGCGGTTCGATGCGTTCCGGCCCTCCCACAAGTTGATCGCGGATTTCACCTCCCGGACGATCCGCCGCGACGACGTGGACGCGGTCACCCTCGGGCGCGATCTCGTTCCGGCCCAGGGTGCGGTCGGCGACTTCAAGCGCCACGCCGGCTATCGGACAGAGCCGATACCCGTCGCCGCGGTCGTGGATCCACGGTATCGCGCCCTGCTGACCCACCGCTGGACACGCGGGGCGATCCGCGGCCTGCGGCGTCTGGCCGGTCGTCGCGGCGGGCCGCTGGAGAACGTCCAGTTGCTCGACGTCGCCGCCTTGACGCGGCTGCCGACCACGGGTGAGCCATGACGATGTTCGCGATGCCGGTCGTCAGGAAGCCCCACGCGTTCGCGAGGGGATTCGCTGCGCGTGCCTATCCGGCGGTGGCGATCAGGTGGCCGGCACGCGCGCCGATCATGAGCGCAGCCAGCGCTGTGTGACCGCCGGGGAGTTCCGGGATGACCGAGTTGTCGGCCACCCACAATCCTTCCATGCCGTGCACCTGCAGATGCCGGTTGACGACCGCCATCGAGTCGTCGCCGATGCGACATGTGCCGCCCGGGTGGTAATACGTCGAGGCGTTCGCGCGGATCCAGTTCGCATCGACGTCTCGCTGACTTGGCTCGAGGCCGAATCGCAGCAGTGACTCGCCGTTGGCGATGTGGATCGTGCGAGCGAGCCCGGCCGCGAGCCGTGGCAAATCGTCGGCGGCCGAAAAATACGCCGGGTCGATCCGCGGAGCCCCCCACGGGTTCGCCGGATCGATGCCGACCTCACCCCGGCTCGCCGGGTGCAGCAGGACGGTCGAGAACTCCACGGCGTTGGGGTGCTTCGCCGTCTGGAAATGGGTGAACACCTCGATCGTGGGTCGGCTCCCGCGTTCCCCCAGGAAACATCCGGCCTCGCAGCAATTGGACGCCATCACGCCGTCGCGACACAGGGCGTAGCGCACCGCCGCGGGCAGCCATCGGCCCGGCCTGCCCGGTGCGGGTACCCGCGAGGGCACGACCCAGGGCACGCCGACGTGATCCTGCAGGTTCCTGCCCACCCCCGGGAGATCACAGATCACGGGGATTCCCGACGACTCCAGCATGCCCCTCAAGCCGATTCCAGATCGCTGGAGGATGCACGGTGTCTGCATCGTGCCCGCCGCCAGTACCACACCGACGCGGGCGTTGATGGAGCCGGTACTCGTCGATCCGCCCGTCTCGATGCCGACGGCGCGGCGACCGCGGAAGCACACGGCGCGGACACGGGTCTTTCGCAGCACACGAATTCTCGACGACCAGCGACTGTCCCGCAGGAGATCGCCGGCACTCCACCGGCGTCCATCCACCTGAAACAAGCGGAAGCGACCGCAGGCTTCCGCGACGGAGCCATCGAGGTCGACGACGTCGCTCAACCCCTGCTCGACACAGGCTGACAGAAACGCCCGCGTGAAGGCCGACGTGTAGCGAGGAGGCTGTGTCCGCACGCCGAGTGTCTCCAACTCCTCGAGCAGGCCCCCTTCCTTCAATACCGACGGTTCGCCGTCCGAGAGGAACTGAAAGTCATCCGGATGGCCGGCGGCGGTGATCATGGCGTTGACGGCGGACGTGCCGCCCACGACGCGGCCCATCGGAAACATGACGTTGCGATCACCCA
>CAIXGY010000179.1 GCA_903919035.1 uncultured Planctomycetaceae bacterium
CATGCCTGCGCTTGCGTCCAGAGCCCCGCTCGAGGGGCTGGGCAGACCCGATCCTGCCTCGCTTCCGTGGGGCGAGGCGTGGGGGATGCCCGTACCGGCGAGCCGGCGTTGCTGGCCGAGCGCAGCAAGGATTGCGAAGCGAGGCCAGCATCGAGTGAGCGACGGGCACGCCGCCCGTCGCGAACGTCCGGACGAGACGGCACGGGCATCCCCGACACCGGGACAGGCGCGGTGACGCCCGAGGCTCACGTGGGATCCGTATCACACGTGAGCCTCGCACGCAGGGAGGCATCTCGTTGGCATCCGGCCTGTGGAGCCCGACCAGCTCGGGTCTGCCCACACCCGCTCGCGTGGCGTCACTCGCCGGTCGATTTCTCCGCCGATGAGCGGCCGCGGATCAGGAGGCGGATGGGAATTTCGGTGAACGGCAGGGCGTCATGGAACGTGTTGAGCAGGTAGCGGCGGTACGGATCCGACACGCTCCTCGGCCCGCTCGCCGAGATCACGATCGTGGGCGGGGCCACCTCCACCTGCGTGGCGTAATACAGCCGTACCGGCCGCCCCCGCGGGTCGGCCGGCGGCTGATTGGCCGCGACGGCGTCGCGGAGCACGGTGTTGAGCCGGGCCGTCGGCACCCGCTCGCGGCTCTGGCGGAAGAGACGCTGCGCGGTGTCGACCGTGGCCTTCGCATTGCGGCCGGTCTTCGCCGTCACGAAGGCGACGGGCGCCCATGGCATGGTGGGAAACGTGTCCCGCAGGTACTCGGCCCACTCCCGCTTCTTCACGTCCGCCGCGTAGAGGTCCCATTTGTTGACGACGAACACCACCGGCTTCGACTCTTCGGTGATCGTCTCGGCAAGTTGCTTGTCCACCTTGCCGATCGGCTCGGTGGCGTCGAAGAAGAGCAGCACCACATCCGCCCGCCGGATGCTCCGCTGGGCGCGGTGCGTGGAGTAGAAGTCGATGTCGGTGGTGCGGCTCTTCGTCCGCCGCAGGCCGGGCGTGTCGATCGCCAAAAACGAGCGGCCGTCCACCTCGAACCGCACGTCGATGCTGTCGCGAGTCGTGCCCGCCACGGGGCTGGTGATCACGCGGTCCTCGCGGGCCAACGCGTTGACGAACGTGCTTTTCCCCACGTTGCGTCGGCCCACGATCGCGAGCTTCATCTCGGGAAGGTCGGCCGTCTCCGGTTCGTCGGGATGCCGCGGCGGCAGCCGGGCCACGATCGCGTCGATCAGCCGCCCGCGATTGCGGTTCTGCCGGACGCTGACGACGAGTGGCGATCCGAATCCGAGGGCCGCGAACTCCTGCGCCTGGGCGTCGAACGCCGGGGCATCCGCCTTGTTGACCACGAGCAGCACGGGGGCCCCCGCCCGCCGCACCCGCCGGGCGACCTCCGTGTCGATGCCCACGAGCCCGGCCCGCACGTCCACCACGAACACGATCAGCGCCGCCTCGGCGAGGCCGGCCTCGATCTGCGCGTCGATCCGCGCCGTGAGCCCGTCGGGGTCGTCAAAGCCCATGCCGCCGGTATCGACGAGATCCACCACGCGGTCGTCGAGCGCAATCCGCTGGACGAGCCGATCCCGGGTGACGCCTGCCGTGGGATCCTCGATCGCGATCCGCTTCTCGACGAGCCAGTTGAACAGGCTCGACTTGCCGACGTTGGGCCGGCCGACGATGACGACCCGCGGGGTCATGGGCGATCCTCCGGGGAAAAGTCGCTCGCCACCTCTCTCATCCTCGAGGCCCGATGGCGGCCGTGACGGCGTCACGGGTGACAGGCGTGATCACGCCCCGCTCGGTGACGAGCGCCGTGATCAATTCCGCCGGGGTCACGTCGAAGGCCGGATTGTAGGCCCGCGCTCCGGTGGGGGCCGCCGGCACGCCCAGCGGCGCCAGCACCTCGGCCGCCGCCCGCTCCTCGATCGGGATGTCGTCGCCCGACT
Organism: uncultured Planctomycetaceae bacterium; assembly: GCA_903919035.1. Classification (GTDB taxonomy): domain Bacteria; phylum Planctomycetota; class Planctomycetia; order Pirellulales; family UBA1268; genus QWPN01. The sequence goes on from CAIXGY010000179.1 coordinate 1,950, forward strand.
CGATCGTGAGGTCGAACGTGCTCGACGGCGCCGCCACGTAGAACGGCACGCCGTGCGCCCGGGCCAGCACCGCGAGGGCATAGGTGCCGATCTTGTTGGCCGCATCGCCGCGGGCCGTGATCCGGTCGGCCCCCACGATGCAGGCGGCGATCCGGCCCGTCTTCAGGAGGTGGCCGGCGGCACCGTCCACCAGCACGGTCACGGGAATGCCGCGGTGCACGAGTTCCCAGGCCGTGAGCCGCGCCCCCTGAAAGAGCGGCCGCGTCTCGTCGGCATACACCTCGAGTTTTCGCCCCTGCTCCCAGGCCGTCGTGATCGCGGCGAGGGCCGTGCCGTCGCCGCCGGTGGCGAGAGCCCCGGTGTTGCAGTGGGTGAGCACGCCACCGTCCGGCAGGAGGGCGGCGCCGTGGCGTCCGATCGCAGCGCACAGCCTCCGATCCTCGTCGTGGATGGCCCGCGCCTCGGCGAGGAGCCGCGTGGCGAGATCGGCCGCGGCCGTCGTGCCGGGCAGGCCCGCGATCGCCGCGAGCGCCCGCTCCACGGCCCACCGCAGGTTCACGGCCGTGGGCCTCGCGGAAGCCAGGCTCTCGCCGCGAGTCCGCACGTGATCCCGGGCGGCCGCGGGGGCGAGTCCGTGCTGCACCGCCTCCTGTGCGGCGACCGCGAGGCCGTAGGCGCCGGCGATGCCGATGGCAGGAGCCCCGCGGACCCGCAACCGTTGGATCGCCTCGATTACCGCCGCGACGTCGCGGCAGGCGATCCACTCGAGCCGATTTGGCAGGAGCGTCTGGTCGAAGATTTCGAGGACACCGGACGTGGCGTCACCTGCCCAGCGAATCGACGCGGGAGAATCGTTCATCGTGTGGGGTTCCGGTCGTCGTCCATCGCTCACGACTCGGCCGCTTTTGGCAGCATCCTGACCGTGAACGTCGCCGGCCTGGGCGGCGGGTAGTCGCCGTGCTTGTCGGGCAGCACCGGCGGCGGAGTGTCCCACGAGGGGGCGTCGGGCATGGTGCGATCGTCGAGGTGGAGGGCCTGGGCGTAGGTCCACTCCTTGCCGGAATAGGTCGCCAGACGCCCCAGCACCGCCGTCAGGCTCGACGTCGTCCCGTGATGGGCGTCGTTGAGTGGCTCGTCGCGCCGGATCGCACGGTGGAGCGCGTCGTGTTCGACCTGGTAGGGATCGGGATCCGGCCCGGCGAACGACCAGAGTTCCCGGCCGTCGAGGTCGGTGATCACGGCATGACCCGGACGCAGCGACACCATCCCCTTGGATCCCTGGAAGTTCTCGTCGACGCGGCTCTTGCCGCCCGGAAACTGCTTGCACTGGCTCGCGATCCGCACGCCTCCCGGATAGGTGTAGTTCACGGCGTGGTGGTCGTAGATCTCGCTCGGCTGACCGGGCACGCGGTTCTGCCGCCCGCCGACTCCGTAGGCCGACGTCGGCAGCCGATCGAGAAACCAGTTCGCGACGTCGAGGTTGTGGATGTGCTGCTCGCAGATGTGGTCGCCGCACAGCCAGTTGAAGTGATACCAGTTGTGCACCTGAAACTGCATCTCCGTCTGATCCGGCCGCCGCTCGCGATACCAGATGCTGAGACCGTTCCAGTAGACCTGCCCGGCGAGGATGTCACCGATCAGGCCATCGCGAACCCGCGCCAACGCCTCCCGGTAGCTGTTCTGATAGCGACGCTGGAGACCGACCACGACCTTGAGTCCCCGCTCATCGGCCTGCTTCGCCGCAGCCAGGCAGAGCCGCGCACCGTGACTGTCGATGCAAATCGGCTTCTCCATGAAGATGTGCTTGCCGGCTTCGACAGCCGCCTGGAAATGAAACGGGCGAAAGCCCGGCGGCGTGGCCAGGATCGCCAGGTCGCAATGGTCGAGCACGCGGCGATACCCGTCGAGGCCGGCGAACTGCCGATCCTCGGGCACGTCGACCTTGTCGCCGAGGTCCTTCACGGCATCGAGCGCGGCCGCGATGCGGCCCGGGAAGGCATCGGCGATCGCCGTCACCCGGGCGGGCGAGTCGGGCACCGAGAGGGTCTGCCGCAGGGCGCCGCTCCCCCGCCCGCCCGCGCCGATCAGGCCGACGCGAAGCAGGCCAGCGGACGGGTCCTCGGCGTGCACCGAGCGCATGGCACCCGAGACGAGCGCCCCGGCGGTGCCGCCGGCCCCGAGCAGGGCGTGACGGCGATGCATGGCCGACGAACTGCGAGCAAAATCGGCCGGCTGCATGGCTGGTAGACGTCGCGATCAGGTCATGGCCGCGACCGGCGACCAGCGGAAATCAAAGGATACACCGCCCCGCGAAGGGCGCACAAAAAAGCCGCGGCCGGATCGCTCCGGCCGCGGCAAGACTTCAAGATTTGCCGTTCGACACGTCGACGTCAGTTGCTGATGCCACCGTTCGACTCGTTACCACCACGCGTCGCCCACGCGGCGAACACGCTCGGATCGGTGTCACCGGTGATCGGCTGCACGTGCGTGTCGCCGAATACCGACACCACGATGCCGCCGGAGTGCTCGGCCGAGGGACCGTAATCACGAGTGTTGGCGAAAAGGCTGTTGGCCTGAGCTGCTGTCATATAGAGAGCCTGGTTCAGGGCAGAATTCGTGATGTTCCACCTGCCGTTCACCGGCGCTGACGTCGCCGTCAGCCCCGAGCTCCCTGCCAATGCGGTCACCCATGTGGTGCATCCGTCGATCCACGACGCGTACGTCCGCTCCCGGCTCTCGATAAAAAGAATGGTCTTGGTGAGACCATCCGACACCTGCCCGACCTGGATGCCGGCCTGGCCGTAGTTGCCGGCACCAACCGTGGTCGGATAGAGCTGGATCGCGCCAGCAGCCAGCGTAGGAACCGAACCCGTCACCACGAAGGCTCCGACCATCGCATGGTACGAAGACCGACCGCACGCACTTCCACTCGCCACGACGTCAGTCGCCGTGTTTCCCGTCGAAGAGCCACTCGCGTAAACCGTCTGGTCGACCGTTGCCCCCACGGCAGACGACGGACATTGCAGGTAACTCAGGTTCGAAAGGAGCGCAGCCATCGGAGGCCCGTTGTTCGGGCTGCTCATGGCGGTCGGATCGAAGGGCCCGCGAAGCAACTTACCCGTATTGTTGGAGACGTTGTTGTACACCGCCGCGTCTTCCAGGTACGGCAACAGCATGAAGATGGAACTGTAAGCACCGTTCGAGCCAGTGGCGCCAGCCCTGGTCGACCCCTGAACGAACCGATCCATCGCGGCCGGCAGTTTGAGCCGTGCCGACTCGAACACCGTCGCCGCCTGCGCCAGGCTGCGGGCATTCGTCATGCACTGGGTTCGCCGCGCGGCCTCACTGGCCGACTGGACGGCGGGCATCAGCAGG
>CAIXGY010000180.1 GCA_903919035.1 uncultured Planctomycetaceae bacterium
CACTGCGGGCATCCTGCCCTGCACTCGCTCGAAGACGGCAGCGCTTCGGCTTCGTGCCTGCGCTCGCCGTCTACGCCGCCTCGAGGGGATGGGCAGACCCGAGCCTGCCTCGATCATGTCGCACGCGGTGCGGGAAGGCATCTGGTGCGCAGCCGACATCTGCGCCCAACCGGCTCAGGTCTGCCCACACCCTCTCGCGGGACGTTCGCCCTTGCCCTCCGGCCTTCGGCGGATCGGTGCCCGCGAAGCGAGGGCAGCATCGAGTGGGCGACGGGCACGACGCCCGTCGCGAACGTCCGAGCAAGACGGCACGGGCAGCCCCGACGCCGGGACAGGCGCGGTGACCCGCGAGGATCGCGTGGGATCCGGATCACGGGCCGTCCTCAACGGTCTCGGCGGCGCCATCGACGTCCCCCGCAGCAGGTCGGGCGGCCGATGCCGACCCGCCACCCTGCTGGCCGTCGTCGACCCGCACGAGGAGCATCTGCTCCACCTTGCCGCCGTCACGGTGGACGAGGACCGTCGTCTGCGACTTGGTGAGGTTCGACAGGCCGGCCTCGTAGACCGGCGTCTTCTTGTCGCCCACCGTCCAGGCGCAGCGCTGCGTCTTCTTGTCGACCTTACCTGTCACGTTCATCGTGTTGTCCGACACCGCGTCGTAATACGTGCCGCGAAGCAGACCCGACTTGTCGATCGCAAGACTGATGAACGTGCCCGGCGTGGTCTCCTCCTGGCGGGCCAGCGCGAACACCCCCAGCGGCCGCCACTGGTCGTCCTTCGCGATCGACGCCTCGGGGCCGCCGGCGGCCGCGAGTGTGCTCGCCTGCTGGGCGTATTCCTCGGCCGTGCCCACACGGCTGCCGCCCACGTAGACGCCGTCGTCCTGGTAGCACACGGTCGTGCCGTAGTCGTAGGCCACGGGCGCGGTGCCGTAGCCGCCCCAGCCGGCGAGATCGCCCCAGGCGAGACCGGTCAGCATCCCCACGCCCATGCCCCAGCCGAAGCCGCCCCACCACCCCCCGCCCCACCAGCATGGGAAGTGATTGGCATACCAGCCGCGGCCGCCGTACCAGCCGCCGTTGTAGAAGTTGTTGCGGATCGTGTCGCCGCGGGTCGCAAGCGAACCACGCGAGAACGACTGGATGCCACGGTTGCCCGCGAGACCGCCCACGCCCTCGCGACCGGCGATCCGCTGGAAGTCGGCCTTCGAGAGGTTGCCCGCGCCGGCGAAATGGCCGTCGCCGACGCCGCGAAACTCGCCGCTGCCCACACGGCCGTCGAGTCCTCCACCAGCCACCCGTCCGCCGCCGTCGAACCGCGCTCCGCCATCCAGCCGCTCGCCGCCGAGGTCTCCACCGCGGAAATCGCCGCCGCGGAAATCACCGCCACCGAAGTCGCGTCCGCCCGAGAAGCCACCCGGCATCGGCCGCATGCCGCCGCCGCCGAATCCGCCGCCGCCCCCGTGGAATCCGCCGCCACCGCCACCGTGAAAACCACCGCCGCCGTGGGCGTGCACCGGCGCCGCCTGGATGGCGACGGCCATGATGGCCAGACCCGTGGCCCAGCAGCCGCGCGTCCTCCTCAGTCGGCCGCCGGACACGATTCGCAGCATCGTCATGGTTTCCTCCAGGGATCGATCCCGTCGTTCGTTCACCGCCGTCGCGTCATCACCGCACCGGCCACGGACTCACCGGACTTTTCGGAAATGCATCGGCTGGCCGTCCGGCAGCGGCACGCCGTCGATCGACCGCTCGATGGCATGCATCGTGAAGCGCCCCTCGCCGGTCGGCGCGATCACCTGCACCCACCGCGACACCCCGCCCCGCGCTGATTCAGCGGGCGTGCCCACGAGCGACTGGTGATACGACGCGCCGTCGGCCTCGACCACGCCTTCGGCACGTGCACCGGTCGAATCGAAGATCCATGTCCGCACCCGGCCGCTGGCCCGGTCCGGATGGATGATCTGCATGATCTCGCGGGCCTTGCCCTGCGCCGGCGTGACCGTCGTGCGGCCCACGATGCACGCGTCGCCGAGGGGCTTGGAAAACGTCGCCTCCGCGGCGAGGCCGCTCGTGCCGGGGTCGTTCTGCCACGTGCCGAGCAGCCAATCGAGTTCGTCGAGGGCGGCCGCCTGGCTCGGCGTCACGACCGACTCGGCGATCCGCCACGTGCTCCCCTCGAGCACCCGCAGCGTCACGAACCGCGACACGATCGGCTTCGCGCCCGCCTTGCTCGTGAACGTCATGCGGCCCGAGACGCGGGCAAGCGTCTCGCCGGGGAACTCGACCCGGCCCACCTCGATGGCGAGGGTCGCCTGCGGGTGCCGGTCAAGCCAGGCCTTGATCGACCGCACGATCGCCGACCGGCCCTCGAACCGCCCATCGCCCTCGACGAGTTCCGCATGCTCCGTCCAGTGAGCGGCGAGCTTCTCGAAGTCGCGGGCATTGAAGACCGTCACGTAGTCGGCGGCCGCGGCCCGCACCGCGGCAGCGCGGGGGTCGGCGGCGGCATTCGTCGTCGCCTGCCGGTGCGGATCGACGATGGCCGGCTGTTCGGCGGCCGAGCGGCCCGCGGCTGTCGCGATCGAGAGCATCGCGCCGAGCGCGATCCCAACGCCGCCGACCGGCGGCCACTTCTTGATCCCGTGGTGCATGACGACCCTTTCAGCGCGGAACGGAAGCTTCGGCCGCGTTCCGGCCGAGACCGCGCAGCATACCGGCCACCCCCACACCATGCACGCGTCGGGCGGGTGGCCGCCCGTGGTCGGATCGTGCCGGCCGTGCCGCCGGGCATCACCACACCGCGGGGGTCGGAATGCGCCGTTCGGGATGGCCGTGCGCGACGTGACGGCTGCCACCCGCCAACCACGGTTCGCGCCGCCGGCGGCCGATGCATCCGAACAGAGACGTGGGACGGATCCCGCGATCGGGAGCCTTTGGAAACCATGCGACTCGCACTGTGCATCGCCGCCACGCTCGCGGCCACCATCTGCTTGGCCGTGACACCGGCCGGCCAGCCCGACCTGCGGCTCGTGGCCGTGAAAATGTCCCGTGACCAGATCCGCAGCCTGCCGATCGTGGAGCGGCCCAATCGGCCGATCCACTTCTACGGCAACGCCGTCCGCCGCCGCCACCAGCGGCAGCACGCGGCTCCCGTCCGGCCGGCCGCCCCGCGTTGATCGCCGGGAAATCCGGCGTTGCCGCGACCGGCGGGGTCTGTCACGTTCCCGGCCCCCGGGAGCCTTCCCGCGGGCGGCCGAATCGGCCGCGATTCCTGTCTTCGGAGACACGCGATGCGCACGATCCTGCTCCTGGCCCTCATCGTCGGCGGCCTCGTCGTGGCCGGCGCCATCCACATCACGCAGTCCGGCGACCAGATCGAGGTCTCGATCGACAAGCAGAAGGTCGAGGCGATCACCGGCCGCGTCGTGCGGGAAGGCGAGACGATGCTCCGCAACGCCCAGAACGGCCAGTCGAACGCGCCGATCGCCCGCTGACGACGTCCGGCGGCACCGAGGCCAGGGGTTCGACCCGCGCGAGGCCGTGCACGCGATACTCGCGGCCGCTCGGCAATTCGAAGCACCGGCGCCGCGTGCGCACGATCGTTCCAGCGCACAACACCATGCCGCATTCCGTGCGAAACATGGCGCCCGCCACGAGGTCTTCCACGCGCACGAGTCCGGGCCGCGGTGCGTCGTAGCGGGCCAGTGCGAGCGCCAGCCCGCGGTCGCTACACGACGCCGCAGCCGGACGGTCGAGCGTGGCGACGAGCGCGGTCCGCACGTCGTCGGGCAGCATCTCCCCGACCACGACCGGCGCGAGCAGGTCGGCGAACGCCCGCTGCCACTCCGGCCCGTGCGGCCGTGGCCGCCGCCAGCGGTTCCGGGTCTGCTGCCACGCCGCCGCGTGGGCCACCTCGTGGAGCAGCGTGGTCAGGAACGCATACGGGTTGAGATCGTCGTTCACGGTGATGCGATGCCGCGGCCGACCGCGGCCGGGGGGGCGATGATCACCGAGTTTCGTCCGCCGCGGCCGCGACAGCCGCACGTCGCACGGATGCGCCCGCAGCACGTCGGCCACGTAATCGGCTACGGCGGCAGGCAGTCGCGGGCGGACGAGCGTGTCGAACATGCCCGCGACAGTATCAGCCGGCAGGTGGGAACGGCAACGCGGGGATGTCGTCGGGCAACTGGCTTGTTCGCCCGGGTGGCGGCCATCCGCGCCAGGCGCCATCATCCAGTCCAGCCACGAGCCACTCCCTGGCCCGACCGACGGCGATGCAGCCGATCGATGGTGGCCGCAGCACCGCTCGACGAACACTGCGGCCATGTACACTGCTGGCATGACACTGCAAACATGGACGGTGAAGGATTCCGGCGTCATCCACCAGGACTTCGACGGTGAGGGCGTCGTCATCGACCTCGATACGGGCAACTACTTCAGCCTTCCCGGCGCCGCCGGTGCCTTGTGGCGACGATTGGCGGCGGGGGCGGCATCCGCGTCGGATCTCGCCGACGAACTCGTCGCGCTCTATGACGTGAGTCACGCCACCGCCCTCGCCGACGCGACCATCTTCCTCGCCGATCTGGAGCGGGAACGCCTGGTCGTGGATGGTGCCGGAGCGGCGGCGGCAGCCGGCTCGCCGACCGCGACGGCCCGCGCCGCCTACGTCGCTCCGCGACTCGATGCCTACCGCGAACTGCAGGATCTCCTGCTGCTCGACCCTGTCCACGAGGTGGACCCGGCCGTGGGCTGGCCACAGGCGGCCGGACACGCGGCCGGACACGCGGCCGAGCCGGGCGGCGCGGCGGTGCGGCTCTCCGGGGCCGATGTCGTGGCGGCCGGAGTTGACTCGACCGTCGTCGTCGTGAACCGGGATCGGGGCATCTACTG
>CAIXGY010000181.1 GCA_903919035.1 uncultured Planctomycetaceae bacterium
ACCTTCAGCTTGTCGGTGTCGTCCATCTCCACCGTCATGTTGGCGGCGTAGAACTCCGCCGGGCAGTGCACCTTGAGCCAGCCCGTGTGGTAGGCCAGCAGCGAATAGGCCGCGGCATGGCTCTTGTTGAAGCCGTAGCCGGCGAACTTCTCGATGAGCGCGAAGACCTCCTCCGCTTTCTGCTTCGCCAGTCCCTTGGCCTGTGCGCCCGCCACGAACTGCTCACGGAAGGCGGCGATGATCTCCAGCTTCTTCTTGCTGATCGCCTTGATGCAGGTGTAGGCGCTCGACAGCTCGATGCCGCCGAGCCGCTCCAGAATCCGCATCACCTGCTCCTGGTAGACCATCACGCCGTGGGTCTCGGCGAGCACGTCCTGCATCACGGGATGGAGGAACTCGGCCCGCTTGCGACCGTGCTTCACGGCCACGTACTCGTCCACCATGCCGCCCTCCAGCGGCCCGGGGCGGTACAGGGCATTGACGGCCACGATGTCGAGGAACTGGTCGGGCTTCATCCGCTGGAGCAGATCGCGGATGCCACCACTCTCGAGCTGGAAGATGCCCTTCGTCTCCCCGCGGCAGAGGGTGGCGAACGTGGCGGCGTCGTCGAGCGGGAACGCGAAGGGGTCGGGCCGCCTGCCGGTCGTGGACCGGACGAGTTCGAGCGTCTTGGCCACGACGGTGAGGTAGCGGAGGCCGAGGAAGTCCATCTTCATGAGCCCGGCGCGCTCGACGTCGCCCATGGCCCACTGGGTGATGACTTCGTCCTTCCCGGTCACCCGCTGGAGCGGCACGTACTCCACGAGCGGGCGGTCGGCGATCACCACCGCGGCGGCGTGGGTGCCGACGTTGCGGGCCAGGCCCTCGATCCGTCGGGCGAGGTCGACGCACTCGCGAACGTCCGGGTCGGATTCACAGGCGGCGGCGAGCTGCGAGCCGGGGGCGGCCGCGTCGTCGAGCGAGATGCCGAGCTGGTCGGGCACGAGGGCGACCACCTGGTCGACCTTGGGGAGGGGCATGCCGAGCGCGCGACCCACGTCGCGGATCGCCGCGCGCGCGGCGAGCGTGCCGAAGGTGCCGATCTGGGCCACGTTGTCGGCGCCGTACTTCTTCTTGACGTAGTCGATGACCTCGCCCCGGCGCTCCTTGCAGAAGTCGATGTCGATGTCGGGCGCCTCGCGGCGGTTGACGTCGAGGAATCGCTCGAAGAGGAGGTCGTACTCCAGCGGGCAGACGTGGGAGAGATAGAGTGCGTAGGCCACGAGCGCACCCACGCCCGAGCCACGGGCCGCGGCCGGGATGTCGCGTTCCCGGGCCTCCCGCACGAAGTCCCAGACGATCAGGAAATAGCTCGCGAATCCCAGCGTGTCGATCACGTCGAGCTCGCGGTCGAGCCGCGCGAGCACGTCGGGGTGCAGGCCCCGGCCGCCGGGAGCCGCGGCGTCGTCGACCCAACGCTTCGGCACGCCGGCGTAGCGTTCCCCGAGCCCCGCCAGGCACAGCCGTCGCAATTCCGCGCTGGCGGACGAGCCCGTGGGGACGTCGAAGCCGGGAAAGTGTCGCTTGCCGAGATCGAGGTCGATCGCCACCGAGTCGGCGATCTGCTGGCTGCGGGCGACGGCCGACTGCACGAGGCCGCGCTCGAGCCCCGCGAAGGCGGCGTGCATCTCCTGCGGGCTCTTCAGATAGAACTCGCTGGAGTCCATCTTCATCCGGCTGGCGTCGCTGCGGAAGCGGCCGGTGTTCACGCAGAGGAGAATGTCCTGGGCCTCCGCGTCCTCGCGGTTGACGTAGTGGCAGTCGCAGGTGGCCACGGGTGGGATACCGAGTTCCTGTGCGATCTCGAGCGCGGCCTCGGTCACCTGCCGCTGGATCTCGAGGCCGTTGTCCTGGATCTCGATGAAGTAGCGGTCGCCGAAGGTCTTCTGGAACCAGCCGGCCACCTCGCGGGCCTGGGCGAGCGACTCGCGGCGCTGCCGGTCGCTGCCGATCAGGGCTCGGTTGAATTCGCTCGACAGGCAGCCCGAGAGGCAGACGATGCCATCACCAAACTCTTCGAGCAGCTCGCGGTCGATCCGCGGCTTGAAGTAAAAGCCCTCCAGGTAGGCCTTCGTGGCGAGTTTCAGCAGGTTGTCGAAGCCGGTGCGGTCGCGGGCCAGCAGCGTGAGGTGGCAGCTCGATTCCTTTTGGTTGCCGGCGTCTTTCTGGAACCGGCTGCCCGGCGCGATGTAGGCCTCGTAGCCGATGATCGGATTGATGCCCGCCGCCTTCGCCGCGGCATAGAACTCGAGCGCTCCGTGGAGGTTGCCGTGGTCGGTGATCGCCAGGGCGTTCATCCCCAGTTCCACCGTCCGCGCCACGAGGCGATCGATCGGGCTCGCGCCATCGAGCAGGCTGTAGTGGCTGTGGCAGTGGAGGTGGGCGAAGGGCTGCGCGCTCATCCGTGGGCCTCGCTGGGGAGCCGCCAGTGTAGTCGCCCACCCGGGGGCCGCACGTTGCCGGCGGCCCGCGTCAGTCGCTGCCGTCGCCGATGCGCCGGAGCATCTCGGCGAGCCGGGCCTGCAGGTCGAGCAGCGCTTGCCAGGCGGGGAAGTCGAGATCCACGCGGTCGTGGCCCGGAGCCACGACCGCGTCCTCGGCCGCGCCGCGCAGCACCGCGGCGACATACTCCAGCAGTTCGGACAGCTCGGCCGACTGTGCCGGACTCAGCCGGCCCGGGAGGGGCGGCGGCCCGCCGGGCAGCAGTGGCGACCGCACGTCCGACACGTCCTCCACGATGTCGGAACCCTGCGCCGCCATCCGCTCCAGTCGCTCCCTCATGTGCCGCACCCGGCCGGCTGCTCCGGACGGATGTCGCGCCGCCACTTCCGCGATCCGCCGATCGATGTCGTCGTGGGAGCCGACCAGGAGGAGCGAGCGGCCCAGGGCGATCAGGTCGCCGTCGCGCACGATCCGCACCTGGATTTCCTCGCCGTTGATCTTCGTGCCGTTGGTG
>CAIXGY010000182.1 GCA_903919035.1 uncultured Planctomycetaceae bacterium
CCGCAGCATCCAATCGGATTTTCTTGGATAGCCAAACACTGACCGACTCCCAATCGAAGCTCGCGGAGGATGGATTGTTGAGGATTGGGGTGATAATTCTTTTTGCAAACTCATACCCCGCACCTCGCGCGCCGTCAGCCACCTCATCCGCATCTAACCTCGCGCCCGAAAATGCCGCTATCGCTGCAACGGCGCACAACGCACTGAAACGCCTTGACTGCATCAGTTTTTCCTCGCATGCGGCATGGATTCATTTCGCAGCGTGACAGAATACGCCCCCACTGTCGCAGGATGCTACCCGCCCAGCCCCGCAAACGTCCCCGCCACGTAGTGCGCACACTCGCGCACGAACTGCTCCGCGGCCTCGACGGCCACTGCCCGCCGCAACTCAAGCCACACGATTGTCTCCGCGGCATGGCGGCTCTCGCCCACGATCACCGCGCTGGGCCACTCGGCCACGTACCCGGCCACGGCTTGCGGCGCTTCGTGCTCACGTCGCGACGCTGCGAGTCCGCCATCACGAACCGGACCCTCGCACGCGAATAACCGCTGACACGGGCCCGGAGGCGGGGGAGGTGTGGCCCGCCTGCGACGGCCCCTGGCGCGGGTGCGGCAGGATTTCGCAGGCGTCATGCCGTCGCGCCGCAGACTCCCGCCGCATCGTGAGTTCATCAAATCGCCCCTGCCTGCATCGCGAGGATGCGAAACGCCCATGCGTGCGTGTCGGCCCTAACCTTGCTGGGACACGACGACGCGGTGCACCTGGCCGCGTGACACCGGGCCGCAGGCTAGGCCGCTCGCCGGTGCTCGCCGCCCTTGATGATTGCCACGTGATCCAGCACGGCATCGTCGATCACTCCCAGGTTCCCAACGCCGACACGCTCGACCGTCCATTGCTTGCCTCTTTTGAACCCAATCGACGAGCCCCACCCAGTCGGCCCGATCCCGTAGAGAACCTTTCGACACGCTGCCGTGTCCTGCAGCCGGGCCTCGAGTGCCAACCCGTAGACGGGCTGCATCGTGGACACGAGATAAAGCCCGCGCGTCGGGGCGAGCACCGGGCCGGTGTGCTCCAGGCGCAGCGGCACCTCGATCACGCCCGACCGCACCCGTGCGAGCACGGCATCCCACGCACGGGGCGTGAACTGCTCTGGCATCGTCAGCCCGTCCACGTGGCCGCGACACGGCTTCGACACGCCGGGGCAACACGCGCCAGCCAGACAGCCGACGACCGGCGGCCGTGAGCGCGGTGCGGCTGGCCTTGTCGGCGAGGCCGCGGCGGCGTCAGCCGGCGCCTTCCGGCGGGTCGAAGCACGGGCCCGCGACGAGCGATGCGTCGTCGTCGTGCCGAGCGGCCGGCAGGCTGGGCCGGGAGCCAACGGCGGTCGAGGACGACCGCGGCTCCACGCGCGTCGCCACGTCGAGTTCGCGGGCCAGGCTCGCCCACTGCCGCCGCAGGTCGCCGACAGTTTTGCCGACCGAGCGGCCCACCTCGGGCAGCCGCTTGCCGTAAAGCATCACGGCGACGGCGCCCAGCAGCACGATCTCGACTGGACCGAGTCCGAACACGAGTCCTCACCTCGGATGCCTGGATCGGGCCGCATGCCACCCGCACCCAGTCGGCACCGCGATCAGCGGTGGCCCTCGACGCGACCACCGTCACGGGACGAGTCGTCGGGCAGGCCCTGCACGCCGCGCTTGAATTCCACGATTCCCTCGCCGAGCGACCGCATCACCTTGGGCAACCTGGTGCCGAAGAGCAACAACGCGATCCCGGCCAGAATGATCAGTTCGGTCGTTCCGATGCCAAAGGCGAGAAGGCTCACGGCAAGGATCTCCATTCCGGCGGTGCGACGACATCGCGCGGATGAACCGCCTGTCGCATCGCCCTTCAAAGTCTAATGCCATGGCCCGCAGAAGCAAATTTCCCCGGCCGAATCCGCGTCGTTCGCCCGCGTCGTCACGGCGCCGCCGCCATCCTGGCGGCCCGCTCGTGCATCGGCACATGCCGGTAATAGACCTCGAGCGTGAGCGCGGACAGTGCCGTGGCGTACACGCGACCACCGTGGCCACCCCACACCGGATCGGGGTCCCAACTGCCATCGAGCGCTCCACCGTCGCGTCGCTGCAACGGCACGAGCGCCGACTGCAGGCGGCGATTCCACTCGTCCCACTGCGGGCCGCCTGCGTGAAACGACGCGAGCGTGGCGTAATACCACGTGTAGGAATTGAAGGTCGCCCGGTCCGGGGGCGCGCGACCGATGGCCCCGAGCGCTTCGGCCGTGGCCGGATGGCCCGCGGGCAACCCGAGGAACAGCCGGCAGACGAGCGCCTCCGCGGTCATCGCCACGCTCGGCCGCTCGCCGACCCGGTACGACGCCAGCCCGCCTGCGGCACCGCTCGATACGCCGGCGAGAAACACGCGGGCCCGGGCCCGCGCCGGCTCCAGGCCGCCGATGCCTGCCTGCGCCGCGCTCTCGAGCGCCATCACCTGCCAGCCCAGTTGGCTCGTGTCGCCCCGGTCGCCGGCCGCGTAGCGCCATCCGCCCGTCGCCGGATGCTGCATCGAGAGGGTGTGGCGGACGGCACGATCGAGCGCCGGGCCGAGCGCGGTGTCGCCGGTGAGCGCAACGCATTCCGCGACCGCCAGCGTGGCCATGCCGTGGCAGTAGAGCGCGGCGAAGAACTCTGCCTCGCCCGCGAGCGACCCGTCGGCCCGCTGCCGCGCGACGAGGAACTCGACGCCGCGATCGACGACCGCCGCGTACGGCCCGTCGCGGTGGGTGCTGCCGGCGCCGAGAAAGGCCAGCACGGCCAGGGCCGTGACGCCGTGATCACTCCGGGCGCCAGTCTCGGCGCGATGCTGGCCGCCACGGCCGCGACCGGCTCCATGCGCCGCAGCACTCCACCGGCCGTCGGCCGCCTGGGCCGCCGCCAGCCAGGCGAGGGCAGCCTCGACCGCCCGCTCGGTCTCCTGCGAGCCGCCGCGGGCGGCCGCCGCCGCTGCCCGGCGCGCACCGATGCGGTCTGCATAGATGGCCGGCACGCGGGCCGCTCCGGCGGCCGGCTGTTCGCCATCGCGCGGCCGTTCTGCGGCGGGCACCGCCGCGGCCGACGCCTGCGACTCCGTCGGCTCCTCACCGGCGTCGAGCAGCGGCACGAGATCCGGGGGCTCATGCTCCGCGCGTGCCGCACCCGCCGCGGCTACGGTCGCCTCGGCCTCGGCCGCCTCCCTGGCCTCACCGGCGACGTCGTCCCCCTCCGCAACTGCAGGCGACTCCTCGTCCACCGACACGACCACTTGCATGGCCGTCCGGCCCTCGTCGCGCGTGCCCCACGAGGCCGGCGACAATCCGCCGACGAGCGCGCAGACGACTCCGAGCGATGCATGGACGGCGAGCGAGATCCCGATGCACTTTTCGAGGGTCCGCGATTCGAGCCACCGCGTCCGGACGACCACGGCCAGGCCCACGGCCGCCGCCGCGCTCGCGCCTCCGACGATCCACGCGACGTGCATGCCCCGCCCCCCGTCACTTGCGAACGGCTTCGGCAGGGCTGATCCGCTGTCCGCCCGCCGGCCGCGCCGCGGCGGTGCGGGAGCGAACCGCGATCGCCACGTTCCGCACGCCGGCGGCCTGGCACGCCTCGTACACCTCGGCCATCCGCCCGTGGGGCACGGCCCGCTCACCGCGGATGGTCACGGCGACGTCGGGGTGTGCCATGCGGATCGCTTCGAGTCGCACGGCGAGATCCTCGACGGCCACCGCCTCGGCGCCGAGCCGCACGTCGCCGGCCGCCTGCACTTCGACCACTTCCTGCCGCGGCGGGGCAGGGGAGGCCGCGGCTCCCGCCTCCGGCAGGTCGAGGTCGAACGATCGCTCGTCGCCGGAAAACTTCGTGGCGCACATGAAGAAGATCGTGAGGACGAGGATCACATCGATCATCGGCGCGAGATTCGGCGCGGGATCCTCATCCTCCGAGAGACGCACGAGCGGCATGGGATCACGCCGCGCGACGCCGGGTCTCGGCGAGCGCCTCCTGCGAGATCTCGTCGATCACCTGCTGACAGGTCTCGTCGAGACGCATCGCGAGCCGGTCCACGCGGCCGGTGAACCACCAGTGGAGCACCATCGCGGGGATCGACACGAGCAGCCCCGCGGCGGTCGTGATCAGGGCCTCGCCGAACCCCTTCGCGAGCAGGTCGGGGCGGCCCATCGCCCCGGCCGACGCGACGTCGTTGAACGAGCGAATGAGCCCGAAGACCGTGCCGAGCAGGCCGAGCAGCGGGCCGATGGTCGCCACACCGTTGAAGACGCGGCGGTAGCGGCGCAGCCTGTTCAGCTCCCGCTCGCAGGCGTCGATCGCGGCCTGTTCGATCTCCACCGCGGGCCGCCCCCAGCGGCGGACGGCCGCCGCGAACACGCGGGCCGCAGGACTCCCGTTCTC
>CAIXGY010000183.1 GCA_903919035.1 uncultured Planctomycetaceae bacterium
CCCGGCGACGTAGAGTTTCGAGCCATTCCAGCCGACGGCGATGGGGTTGCTGCCGATGAATTCGGCATTCGAACCGCTCGACGTCGAATTGAGGTTGAACCGGGCGAGTTCGTAGAGGCCGATCGTCGCCTGGGCCCGGGCCGGCGAGGCCGAAAAGCCGGCGAGCAGGGAAGCGGCTGCAACCGCAGCACCGCAGACCATGCCGCTGCAACCACTCAAAGTCGTTCGTGAACCCATGGCTTATCCCCTCGCTGAAACGTGCAACCCTTGCGAACGCGATCGCCCTACCCGCCACGGATTCAGATATGCAATCTCTAGGCCAAGTCCGAATAATTGATTCAAGAATTGTTGCAAACGCTTATCCGGAAGGGGCTTCCGTCTCAAATGAGCTGTTTGATGTGGTGCCGTTGAGCGATCGCTCTTTTCGCAGAAGCTGGGATTCATTTCGCTGGTTTGGCGAAACTGTTTCGCAGGCTAGGTGAAATCGTTTCGCCGGGAAGGCGAAACGCCTCACTGTTTTGGTGAGGCGGTGTTTCGCCAGCCTCGGTGGGGCTTTGGACTGGTACACTCGCAGGGGTCCAACGCCAAAAACACCGCGTTCGGGAATAAAAAATGCGGGGATTCTGCCTGATGGCGGTCGTGCGGACGAACGTGCTGCGGCTTGGGCTGACGTGTGCTGCCGTCCTTGCGGCAGCCGGGGGGCACGCGTCCCATGTACACGACGACTTTGACGTGGTCATCGCGGGGGGCTCGACCGCCGCGTTCGCGGCGGCGCTCTCGGCAGCCGCGAGCGGCGCCCGCGTGGCACTGGTCGAGCCCACCGACTGGGTCGGAGGCCAGCTCACGGCCAGCGGTGTGCCGGCGATCGACGAGGCCTGGCACACGATCAAGCCGGCGGATGGCGGCGAGCCCTACAACGTGTCCGCCATCGCCCGCACTCCCGCGAACATCACCCCGAACTTCCTCGCGCTGCTTCAGGCGATCGGCAACCCCGGCGGCTGCTGGGTGAGCAGGTTCTGCTTCTGTCCCGACGGCTTCGTCGAGCGGCAGTTGACGCCGCTCGAGGCGGCGGCTGGCGACCGACTCGTCGTGTTTCGGGAGACTGTCGTCAAGCGGGTCGAACTGTCCGACGCCCGCGACCGCATCGTTGCCATCGAATGCATCGCCCGCACGCCCCGGCCCGAGGTGCCAGACCGCGGCTACGATCGCCTGCCTTCCGCCGATCTCGCCGATTGGTACTCCGCAGCCGACTCGCCGCGATTCACCAAGAGAACGATCCGGTTCGAGGCCGAAGACGGGGGCACCGTGTTCCTCGATGCGACCGAGTGGGGCGAGGTGCTCGCCCTCTCCGGTCAGCGCTACCTCCAGGGACCGGAAACGGCTGACGGAGCCCTCGAGGGCAGCGACACCTGCGGCCAAGCGACCGTGTTTTGTTTCGCGCAGCAACTGCACGCCGGGCCCGTCGGCGAGCCGGATCGGCCCGTCAAGGCCACGGAACTCGGCTACGGCGCCTACCGCGACAAGCCCGATGCCTGGGCCAAGATCTGGACGTACCGCCGGATTCGCGGCCAGGGATCGCCCGCCACCGGCGACATCTGCCTGCAGAATTGGGGCTATTCCGCCAAGGATCGCGAGGGCGGCAACGACTATCCGTTCGCCTACCTCTTCAAGTCACGGGCCGACGCTGCGGCCGAGGCCGAGGACTGGCGGGGCGGCCTGAACATGGACGCGCTCGCCGCGGCCGAAGATCGGGCTTTCGCCTGGCATCAATGGTTTCGGGCGCACGCTCCCGACGGCATCGAGCCGGGGCGGATCGCGCTCTGCCCGAG
>CAIXGY010000184.1 GCA_903919035.1 uncultured Planctomycetaceae bacterium
GCCAAGGGGCCGATGATGACCTGCCCCTTCGCGTTCAGGGCCTGCTGCTCCCCGGACAGGCCCACGTTGAAGTTCGTTCGCATCACGATCAACGACTTCTGCGCCGACCGACCGGTCCCCGGAGAATCGCTGCTGCCCACCACGTTCACACCGTAGCCGCGATTGCCGTAGATCGCGTTGCTCGTGTTCGACATCCTGGCGAACGTCACCAGCGAACCCGGCAGCTTCGCGAAGCCGCCGACCGTGATGCCGGTGAGGGTCTGGGGCGTCGACACCACCACTCGACCCCGCACGAACGGTGCTGATGCCAGATCGCCCCTCCGCGGCGTGCGAATCGCGGTGATCGTGGTGTAGTCGGGCACGCTGATCGCGGGAGTAGCTGTCGTAAGATTGACGGCACTCATCGTCTGACCGACAAAGAGCGCGCTGAAAGGCACGCCCGCCAGTTTGCCGATGCCGAACGACAACTGCACGTTGTTGCGCGAGGCCGTGGGGGCCGCCGACAGCGTGATCGACCGCGAACCGGTGGTCCCAGACTTGGATTTGATGACCACTCCGTTGGCGAGCCCGTCGCTGAACACCGGCATGCCCACACCGAGCGCGCTGAACGCACCGGCCGGGAAGGTGGCGGGCAGCACGACCGTCGCCTTGCCGGCGACGAGGTTCACGTTGACGGCATAACTCGCGATATCGAAGGTGTTTTCGTCGGCCGGCGGCGTCGTCGTGGAGGTCGCGGTCATGCCGCTGGCCGCCTGCGAGCCGATCTGGTTGTTCACGCCGCCCTTGACGATCACGCCATCGAACGTGTTGTTGATCACCGAGGTGTTGGTCACCCGGTTGTCGTTGCCGGTGACGATGTCGATCCCATAGCGGTTGCTCTGGACGGTATTCCGACCTCCCGTACCAAACGCGACCCAACCCCAGGACTGGCTGTCGGGAACACCGACCGCGGGGAGCGACAGCGTGATCGTGCGGGTGTCACGGTCGATCGCGGCAATCACCGTGCCCGACGCGATATTCGCGCCGGTCACAGCCTGGCCGACGAACAGGTCGTCGATGTTCGTGGACGGCAGCACCGACGAATCAGTGGTGAGCTGAAGCGTGTCAACGCCGCTGGTCGTCGTGCCGCCCTGGCCGAGGAGCAGCGAGATGCTGCTGTTCGACGACACGTTTTGGAGCGGATTGTCGAGAAAGATGCGGCCCGCCACGCTATCGACGGCAACGATGCGCACCGGCGAACTGCCGCCTTCCACCGGAATCTTGTCGCTCACCGCGGCCGTGTCGAAGAGTTGCAGGCCGATCAGCGGATAGGTGAACGACGTCAGGCCGCCGGAAACCTCGAGCACTCTCCCGGGCGTGAAGCCCGAATCCGAAACCACCCTGACCGAGATGGTGCGCGGACCGCCGAAGGGCGCGATCTCGTCGACACCGATGAAGTTCCGCGACGCCGCGATCTCGATGCCGGTGAGGTTGTTGATCTCGGCCGTGCCCACGGTGGTGCCCACCACCCGATTCTCGGTCGCACCGGAGTCGATGCGGATGCCGCTCCGGCTCGACGCGATGATGCGGGAATCCCTGACCGTGTTGAACGCGGCATTGTTCGTGAGCACGATCCCGTCGCCATTCGTGTTTCGCAGGTTCGCGGTGGTGGCACCGACGACCAGGCGATCGATCAGGATATTGCGGCTCCCATCGACCACGATCGCTGCCCCGCTGGCGAATCCGCCGATCGTCAAGTTCTGGAGTTGCGAACCATCGGCAGTGCGATCGCCTGGCGCGGCAGTCTTGAACTCGAACCCATTCACACTGTCGACGCGGAATGTCAGCGACGACGTCGCGA
>CAIXGY010000185.1 GCA_903919035.1 uncultured Planctomycetaceae bacterium
CCGAGGCCAGGTTCCGCGGCGTCATCGGCCTGCAGTGCAAGGACGGCCGCGTCGCCTTCCGCGACGTCCGGCTGAAGCCGCTCCGCACCGCGCCGCTGTTCACCGGCCGCGATCTCTCCGGCTGGCACGAAGTGCCCGGGACCGAGGGGCGGTTCACCGTGGTCGACGATGCGATCCACGTGGCCGGCGGCCGGGGGTTTCTCGAGACCGACGGGGTCTGGGGCGATTTCATCCTCCAGGGCCGTGTCCGCACGAACGGGCCGGGGCTGAACAGCGGCATCTTCTTTCGCGCCATGCCGGGTACCGCGGAGGAGCCTGCCAACGGCTACGAGGTGCAGATTCACAACGCCTTCCGGGACGGCGATCGCGCTCGGCCCGTCGACTTCGGCACGGGCGGAATCTACCGACGGGTCGCCGCCCGGAGGGTCGTCGGCGATGACGGCGCGTGGCAGGCGATCACGCTCGCCGCCACCGGCCGCCACATCGCCGTCTGGGTGAACGGCGAGGCGGTCACCGATTGGACCGACGAGCGGCCGGCCGACGACAACCCGCGATGCGGTTGCCGCACCGCGGCAGGCCGCGTGAGCCTCCAGGGCCACGACCCGACGACCGACCTCGATTTCCGCGACCTCACGATCGCCGCCTTGCCGGCGGTCGAGGGCGGGCCGTGACCGGCGCGGGGCCCGCGCGCATGGCGATTCTCGGCCGGCCCGGATATCCTCGACGGACATGACAGCGATCTCTCCGAGGCTGGACCGCGCGGTCGTCGCCTGCGTCGCGTGGGCGCTCGTCGCGCCGGCCGTCGCTGCCGAGTTTGCCGGCTGGCAGGGCATCCGGGTGATCCCGCTCGACGGCCGGGCTGAGCGGCTCGCAGTGGCCGATCTCGGCAATGACGGTCGCGACGATGTCATCGTCGTCAATCCGAGGCAGGCCCGGATCGACCTCTACCGCTGGCTGCCCCCGGACGAACGGACGCGGGCCGACGCGCAGGATCCGGAGCGTCCCAACGAATTGCCGCTCGCCCCGGAATGGGCGCACGGTGAGGTGCCGATCGACGAGATGCCAGTCGACGCGGTGGTGCATGACGTCGACGGCGACGCACGGCCCGAACTGCTCGTCCTCACGAATCCGTCGAACCGCGTCTCGATCTATTCCCAGGCGGCCGACAAGCCCGTGGACGCCAAGGGAGCCTGGAAGAAGACGGGCGCCTGGGATCTGCTGGCGGGAACGCCGACCGGCAAGGGTGGCTGCCTGCTCGTCCGCGACCTGCCCGGGCGCGGACATGAACTGCTTGTCAGCTACGAGCAGGGCATCCAGCAACTGCCGCTCGTCCGCGGCAGCCGGGCGGTGTGGCTCGCGCCCCGCGAAAGCCGGGGCCGCATCGACTGGTATCTGGCCGATCTCGACGGGGACGGCGACGACGATCTCGTCGAGTGGTCGTCGGTCGCCCGCCAGGTCGTCCGCTGGTACGCGTGCGCGGCCGACGGCGGCCTGTTGCCCGCGCAGACGATCCACGACCAGCCCGTCGAGGGCCTGCGGACTGCGAGTCCCGCCGCGGGCAGGGCCGACTTGCTCCTGCTCGGCGGCAGCGACAAGGGCGTGTTGCGGCGGTACCAACTCGCCAAAGGTGAGGCCAGCGCGGTCGGTCGCCAGGACGCGCTGCCGATGAGCGGCGCCGCGAAGCGGGGCTGGTGTGGCCTCGCGATCGGCTCGGGAAGCGATGCCATGCCCGCGATCGTGGCCGTCGATGCCTCGCAGCCGCGGCTCCGCGTGCAGCGACTGGGGCCCGACGGGTGGCTGGCGGAGGAAACCTTTCCGACGCTTGGGGGCATCAAGGCGCTCGCGGCTCCGGCTGGTTCGCCGGGCACGCTGCTCGTCTGGGTGAAGGATGCCGCCGACCTCGACCGCTGCCGCTGGGAGGGGGGGCGGCTCACCTACCCCCAGCCTTGGGCCCAGGAGGGCAAGGACCGCAAGATCCTGGCCCTCGACTCCGTCGGCTCGACCACCTGGTGGGCGCAGCGGGTGGGCTCCGACCTCGATCTCTTCGTGTGGGCTGCCGACGCGGCCGAGCCGACTCGGACACGGTTCGCGGACCTGGGCCCGAAGGTGGAGCACGTCGTGTGGCTCGGCGGGTCGACGCTCCTGGTGCAAGACGCCTACGCTCCGGCCGGTCGGCTCGTCACGCTCGCCGATGGCAAGCCCGTCGTCTCGTCGCCGCCGCTCCTTGCGAAACTGGATCCGTCCGAATACATGGCGGTCCAGGTCGGCGGTGGACTGCGGAAGGCGCGGCTCACCGACGGCGTGCTGCAATGGCTGGGCGATGATCTCCATCCGGTGGATCAGGTCATGCTGACCGAGGGCCAGAAGATCGGCTCCTACCTGCCCGTCAGCGGGAGCGGTGGCGACCGGTCTGCCGCCTGGGCGCTCGAGCAGGGGGGCGGGTTTCTTCATCGGCTCGAGGCCGACGAGTCGGGCGTGATGCGGGTGGTGGAAAGCGTGAAGCCCCCGGCGGGCGTCGCGTTGCGTGGCGATCCGATCCTGGGCGTCGTGCTCGTCGACCAGGATCGCATCGTGCGGCTCTCGCGCGGGCAACCCTGGGAACTCAAGCTCGCGGAGAGCATCGATGGCCGGATCGGCCGGCGTAGCGGCGTCAGCGAGAACACCATCCACCGGGTGCTGGCCACCGATCTCGATGGTGACGGCGCCGAGGACGCGACCCTCTGCGACGACCGCCGGCATGAACTCACGGCCCTGCTGCGAACGGGTGAGGGCCTGCAGCGATCGGTGAGTTGGCGGGTGTTCGAGGATCGCAAGTATCCCTACGACGGCGGCGACGCGAAGGATCTCGTGCCCGAGCCGCGACGGATCGCCGGACTGAACGCCGATGGCGATGCGGCTCGCGACCTCGCCATGATCAGTCAGGATCGCCTCGTCATCTATCTCGGCCACGACGCCGCCGCGGCGGACGCGCCAGGTGCGGACGGGTCCGACACGTCAGGCAAGGAGTCGCCGTGAGTCTTCTCCGGATCGCGCCCCTGCTCGCCGGATGTGCCGCGGTCGCCGCGGGCGTCGTGCCGGCGGCGGAACTCGTCACGGTCACGCTCGTGGGCGGTGGGCGGGTCACCGCCCCGCTCCTGCGGCGCAACGACGACGGCGTCGTGCTCGATCTCGGATTCGAGGCCCTGCAGATTCCCGCCCAGCGGGTCCTCGACGTGCGTTCCGAGGAGACGACGGGCGCACCGGCACACGCCGCGGGCGATCGCGACGTCTTTCGCACCGGCACGCTCGAGGCGCGGGAGGTGCCCGACCTCGTGAAGCGCTTCGGGGATGCCGTGGTCATGATCCGCAATCCGGGCGGCCTCGGCACCGGATTCCTCGTCAGCGACGCGGGGCACGTCGTCACCAACTACCACGTCGTGGAAAACCACACCCGGCTCCAGGTCACGATGTTCCGACGCACCGACCGGGGCTTCGAGAAGAAGGACCTGCGGAAGGTGAAGATCGTGGCCCTGCAGCCACTTCGCGACCTGGCGCTCCTGCAACTCGATCTCGAGGAACTCAAGGGACCGCTCCCGGAGGCCGTGGTGCTCAACGATCGCGACGATCTCCGCGTGGGTGATCTCGTGTTCGCGATCGGCAATCCGGTGGGTCTGGAGCGGAGCGTGACGCAGGGCATCGTGTCGAGCACGACGCGGAAGATCGATCAGTCGCGACTCATCCAGACGGATGCCGCGATCAACCCGGGCAACAGTGGGGGGCCGATCTTCAATGCCCGCGGCGAGGTGGTGGCGGTCGCCTGTGCAGGAGCCGCCGTGTTTCAAGGATTGGCCTTCGGCATTCCGGCCAACGAGCTGATCGATTTCCTCGTCCACCGCGACACCTACGTCTACGACGAGTCGCAGCCGCAGAACGGCGTCACCTACCTGCAGCCACCCTATCAGCCGGAGCCGGCCGCCGCGCCGGCGTCGGGACGCTGACCGCCCGGGAGACTTCGCCGTGAGACGGATCCACGCAGTCGCCACCGCGGGCGTCGTTGCAGCGGCGTTTTTCACTCGCGGGGCCGCCGCAGACCCGCGGCCGAGTTGGGAATGTCTGCCCGAGGGCACCGCCGTGATGGTGCGGGTGCCGCGACCGACGGCATTCGTCGAGACCTTGCGGAACCGGACGAAGTTCGGTGCGGTGGCCTGCTCCGAGGAACGCCTGCGGAAAGCGCGGGAACTTGCCGTCGAGGCGTGGGGAAGCCCCGCCCAATCCGGGAGCGAGCCCACGCTGGAGGATCGGCTCGCGTCGTACGGCCTCGAGCCGGGTGACGTCACGGCCGCATTCACCGGGGACATGGGGTGGGGCATCGTCGTGCGTCCGCGGGCCGAGGGGCCGGCCCCGTTGGTGATGTCGCTGGCCTGGCTGGAACCCGGCATCGAGGCGGCCGAGCGGATGGTGACCGCCTTCCATCGACTGCTGGCCGAGGAGGCCGACACGGAACATCCTCCCCAGCGGATCGATCTCGAACTGGCCGGCCATGCCGTGACCTGGGCCGCGCAGCCGATCCTGCAGGCCGACCTGGGAGACGTGAAGGTCGAAGGCGGACTCGATGCGCCGAGCGTGGAAGCCCTGCAGGCCGACCTCGCCGAGCGGGCGAAGCGGGCGCCGAAGGTCGTGGTCGGCACGGTGCACGCGTTCCTCGCCCGCATCGGCGGCCGCGTGCTGGTCGGGCAGACGATGCCGCAGCGTCCCGCGGGCCGACGCGCCGGGGAGCCGCGTGGAGGGCGAGCGGAGTCGGACGCGGCGACGGATGCCGCCGCAGTCGATGCCGCCCGCGTTCGGGATGGCGACGAGGCCCGCGGCGTGTTCGAGCGCTACCTCGCCGCACATGGCGCTACCGACGCATCGCCGCTCGCCGACGTGCTCCGCTCGCCGGCCATGCGCGACGCACTGCCGGAGGGCGATCCGCTCCTCGAGGCCGTCGTCGTTCCGTCGTGTCTCCTCGATGCCGACGTGCTCGGCGACCCGAACGCCGAACGCCGGCTCGCGGCCATCGGACTTGCCGACCTGGGCCCGGCCGCGCTGCGGATCGCGTTCGACGAGGGGCGGCTGCGACAGGGTGTGTTCGTGACGCTGCCGGCTCCGCGGGCCGGCCTGGCCCGCATCCTCGACCAGGACCGCGATCCACCCGAGGTGCCGTCGTGCGTCACCGCCGAGGCGATCGACTTCACGCAGATCTCACTCGATCTCGCGCAGGCCTACCGGACCGTCAAGGAGTTCGCCGTGGCCGAGATGGGGGATCAAGCAACCAATCTCTTCGCCACGGCGGAGGCCCAGGCCCAGGCATGGCTGGGCGTCGAACTCGAGCGGATGCTCGCCAACCTTGGGTCGCGTCACTGGATCATCACCTACCCCCCGCGGATCGCCGTCGCCCTCGAGGAGGCGCGGCGCAATCGCGACGCGGGAGCCGCGCGGCCGTCCGCCGACCGCGTGGCCTTCGTGTGGAAACTCGGCGACGACGCGCCCGTGCTGGCCGTGCTGCCGAAGGTGGCGGCGTTGGCGCGGGGCGAGGTGGTCGAGGAACAGGGGTTCCAGGGGGTGCGGCTGCCAGGCGGCGCGGCTGCGATCTTCGCCGGCCAGGGGCACCTCGTGGTGGGTATGGGGGGTGACGCGCTCGAAAAGACGCTGGCCGGGATCCGTAATCCTCCGGCCGGCGCGGCATCGCTCCGAGAGGGCGACATTCCGCGCAAGGCCGCGGAACTCCTGCCCATCGTTCCCGGCCGCATGTTCTCGGTGGGCGATCACACGCGAACCGGCGGCATGCTCGGCGAGTTGCGGGATCTCGTGGCCGCGATGGTGCCCGACGACGTGGAAGACGACTATCGCGAACTGCTCGTGAAGGCCCAGGCGATCCTGCCCGGAGCCGACGAGATGCACGGCATGTTCGGCGTCGGGGCGTCGGTCATGGAGGTGAACGACGCCGGTATCGCGATCGAGTCGGCATGGGAGATGCCGGCGCCGTAGTCCGCGTGGCACGTTTCGCGGAGCCAAAGCTTCAAGGCTCTTTCGTGGCGTATCGCCCGGCGGACCCAAGCCTCCGTCGCTGTGAATCTTTGGCTGGCTGTCCTGCGGAGTGGCATGTCTCGTGGAGCCAAAGCGTCAAGGCTCTTTCGTGGCGTATCGCCCGGTGGACGCAAGCCTCCGTCGCTGTGAATCTTTGGCTGGATGCCCTGCGGAGTGGCATGTCTCGTGGAGCCAAAGCTTCAAGGCTCCTCCGGCTTGCGTCCACCGGGCTCGTCGCACCGCTGGACTGCACCGGATGCCGGATGCCGGATGCCGGATGTTCTTGCCCGCGGAGCGCGACATCGCCCTACTTCGGCCCTGCGGGCGCCTCGTGCGTGGCAGGGACGACCCGCGAGCCCACGCGCGGAGAGACCGGCGGCGGAGCCTGGCGGCTGCCGGCGCGGGGTTTGGAGAGTTCTTCGGCCTCGGTCGCTGTGAGTGTCGAGGGGGGCATGCCGCCGGGTGGCAGACCGGGGCGGCCACCGCGCGGAGCGGCCGGCGACTGGCTCGTGCCCGCCAGGAAGTTGTCGATCGCCGCCGCTTCCCGCAGGTGCGTGAAGTGGCGGGCCATCTCGATCCGCTGCTTCTTCTCCGTGATGTCGGCGTGCAGTTCGCCGCGAACCTCCTCGGGCTTCACCGCGGCCGGCTCCGTGTAGCCCTCGCAGAAGATCACCATGAAGCGATCGGCCACCTGCACGACGCCCGAGAGTTCGCCCGGCTTCAAGGCGAATGCCTCACGTTCGAGCGCCGGCTGGCCACCCCAGCGGCGGATGGGGGGGACCTCGCCGCGCAGGGCCTTCGTCGTGGGATCGACCGAGCACCGTTCGGCGAGGTCGCCGATGTGCTCGGGCGTGGGGTTCTGGCGGGCCAACTGCCACACCTCCTGGGCCCGCCGCTGGGTGTCGAGCACGATGATCCGGCAGCGGGCCCGCGGCCCGAACGTGGCGGCGAACGCGCGGTCGAGGTCTTCCTGGGTCACCGAGACGGCGCCGACGAGCTTCTTGAGGGCCACGGTCGACCAGACCACGTCGTCCACGTAGTACTGGAGCGGGAGGCGCTCCTCCTTGGCCATCCGTGCCATCCAGGCCGCGACGTCCGGCGTGCCGTCGGGCTTCTTGAACCCCAGCGACTCGGCCGCCCGGGCGATCTCGGCGTCGATCTCGGGCCGTGACACCGTCTGCTTCGTGGCGCCGAGCCCTTGCTCGATGAGCGTCCGCGTGATGAGCACTTCCAGCACGTCGGCACCGTGTCGGTCGAGGCAGGCCTCGCGGATCTGGTCGAGCGGCACCGACTCGCCGTTGACGATCGCGGCCACGCCGGGGCGGGCGGCCGCCCGGGACGGGTCGTTGAGCACGTTCTCGACGGTGGCCGAATCCTGGAGCTTGCGGAACACGTCGTTGGAGGCCTGACGGCTCTTCCGCTCCCGGATCTCCTCGGCGAGTCGCGGCCGAACGTCGGCCAGCGGCGTGGTGTCTGCCGGAAGATGGCCCTCGCACTTGATGACGATGAATTGATCGGCCACCTGCACCACGTCGGAGATCTCTCCCTCCGCGAGTGCGAACGCTGCCCGGTCGAAGAGGGGATCGCCGGAGTGGAGCCGAATCGGCGTCACCCAGCCGTTGACGCTCGCGCTGCCGACGTCGATCGAGTGTTGGCGGGCCAGCGCCGCGAAGTCGTCGGGCGCGGCCAAAGCCTGCGCCCTGCAGCGCTCGGCGTCGGCCCGGGTTCGTGAAACGATGATGCGGGCCTTGACCGCCGGACCGAACTGCTTCTCGTAGGCCTCCTGCAGTTCTTCGGGAGTCGGCTCGACGGCCGCGCTGGCGAGCCGCCGGAGGGCGATCATCGGCCACACGATCTCCTCCGCGTAGTGCTTCGGGGTCACGCCACGCTCCTGCCTGAGCAGTTCGATCCACTTGTCCCGCGGCACGCCGAAGCGACGTGACATGGCGTCGATCTCGGCATCGACGTCGGCAGCCGTGACCGTGACACCCGCCTGTCGGCAGGCCTGTTCGATGAGCCGCCGATTGACGAGCGTCTCCAGCACGCCCGCGCCATGGCGTCCCAGGCACTCGGCCGCCAGACGGTCGCGAGTGATCTCCGTGCCGTTGACGAGCGCGACGGGGTGCGCGGCCGGTGGGGAGGCCGGTGCCGCCGCCGGAGTCCGAGCGGCCGGTCGCGACGGGGGCGCCATGGCGCATGCGGCCGACCCGCCGGCGAACCGCCAGGCCACCGCCGCGGCCACGATCGTCGCGCCCAGTCCGATCCCGCGCGCGCACCGCCTCGTCGTCGCCATGCGATCCATCGAGCCGCCCTCCTTGGCATGCCCGGGGTCCGAGTATGACCCGGGAAGGCGAAGATCATCCGCCACGTCATGGGGCCGAATCAAGGCGAAATCGGCGCGAAATCCATGCCGAAACGGGCCGCGCCGCCGCCGGCGTTTGCCCGGCCGGTCCGTCGCCGCGTAGGCTCACGCGGCCTTTCACACCCTCCCCAGCCTGCCCAGCATGTCGCACGCCTCCGAACCCGACGTGCCCGCCTGTCTGGCCGAACTCGGCCTCCGTCCACCCGTCACGCTCGAAGACGTCAAGCAGACGTACCTCGCCAAGGCGATGCGCGCCCATCCCGACCGGGGGGGTGATCCGGCGGCCTTCGTGCGACTGCGGTCGGCCTACGAGGAGGCGATCGACTACGTCACCTTCAAGGCCAGCAAGCTCGAGTGGCTGGCCGCGCGGATCGAGGCGTATGCCGAACAGCAGGACGTGGTCGCGGCGGCGATCGAGCGCGGTGGCGAGGCCGCGATGGAGGAGACCGACTGGCTGCGGAAGTCGTTCGGCGAGGACTTCGGCCACGTCGCCGACAAACTCGTGTCGCTGCGGGTCAACGGCCCGCAGGCGGACGACACGTTCGCGGTGCTCGTCGGCTTCCGGGCCCCGTCGCTCAAGGATCTCGCCGTCCTCGATCTTTCGGGTGGGGCGATCACCGACGAGGGGCTCCTGCAACTCAAGGGCCTCGCGAACCTCCGCCACCTCGACCTGCGGGGCACGGCGGTCGGAAAGCTCGGCGCCGAGGCCGTCGGTTGGTTCGAGAAACTCGAGTTTCTCGGCCTGCCGAAGGGCACGGTGAGCATGCTCGGGCGGCTGTCGCTGCCCCGCCGCGTGCGGCTCGAACTCGGTTGACCGGCGCGACGCTACTCCGGAAAGAGTCGCGTCGAGAGGTAGCGTTCGCCGAGATCCGGAAGCACGACGACGACCAGTTTGCCGGCATGCTCCGGCCGGCGGGCCACCTGCAGGGCGCCCCACGCCGCCGCGCCGCAACTGATGCCGCACATGAGGCCCTCGCGCTTCGCCATCTGCCGCGCGGTTTCCATCGCGTCCTCGTCATCAACACGGATCACCTCGTCGATCACGTCGAGGTTGAGGATGTCGGGAATGAATCCCGCGCCGATGCCCTGGATCGTGTGGCGGCCGGGCTTGATCGGTTGGCCCGCGAGTTTCTGCGAAATCACGGGACTGTTGGCCGGCTCCACCGCCACGACCTTGAGGCCCGGCTTCTTCTGCTTGAGCACCTCGCCCACGCCGGTGATCGTGCCGCCGGTGCCCACGCCGCACACGACGACGTCCACCTGGCCGGCGGTGTCCTCCCAGATTTCCCGCGCCGTGGTCCGCCGATGCACCTCGGGGTTGGCGGGATTCTTGAACTGCTGCGGCATGAAGAACTGGCTCGACGACCGCGCGATCTCCTCGGCGTGCCGCACCGCGCCCGGCATGCCCTCGGCGGCGGGCGTGAGCACGAGCTCGGCGCCGAGCGCCTTGAGCATCCGGCGGCGCTCCAGGCTCATGCTCTCGGGCATGGTGACCCGCAGCGTGTAGCCACGGGCGGCGCAGACGTAGGCCAGGCCGATGCCGGTGTTGCCGCTCGTCGGCTCGATGATCACCGTCTCGGGGCCGATCCGGCCCTCCTGCTCGGCCGCATCGACCATCGCGCAGGCGATCCGGTCCTTGACGCTCCACAGCGGGTTCATGTTCTCGATCTTGCCGGCGACCGTGGCCACGCAGCCTTCGGTCACCCGCCGCAGCCGCACGAGCGGGGTTCGCCCGATGCACTGTGTGATGTCGTCCTTGATTCCCGCCGGCATGTTTCCCGTCACCATGGCCTGCCATCTCCGGAGCGGCCGCGGCCCCGCCGATCCCCTGACCGGCCGCCCGCGGTGCGGGAATTATCGGCGTTGGCCGTCCGGAGCGGAACAGCAAAACGCCGGGGCGGCGGCCGTGCGCGGACTCTGGCCGCGGCGCGAACCCGGGACGTCGGATTGCCGTATCCTATCGCGGCGGCTGCGCCGCCGCTCCTGCCGGAATGGATCCAGCGATCGACACGACGTCCGCCAGCCCGCGAGAATCGTGCGCACCCGCCTCCGGCGGAGTCGTGCCGGCCGCCCCCCTGCCCCGGGCCGTGCTGGCCGTCCTCGACGCTGCCGGCCTGAACCACCGCCCGGTGCTCCTGGCCGTCGACACCGACGTGGCCCTGGACGGGGAATTGGCGGCGGAATGGCTGGTGGTGACACCCGACCATCTCACCGTGATCCACGACCGCGCCGTGCTGCGGAGCGTCGCCTGGCCCGCCGTCGAGCAGGTGCGGACGAACTCGGGCCTCGGCGGGGGCACGCTCCAGGTCCGCGCGGATGGCGCGTGGGTGGATCTGCTCCGCTATTCCAATGCACTGGCCACCCGGTTCCACAAGGTGTCGCGGGCGCTCGAGCGGGGGCGGGAAACGATCGCGTGCGGCACGGCCGGCATGGCCCTGCCGATCGACGGCCCCCTCGACCCGCCGCACTGCGACGGCTGCGGGCTGCGCTTGGCCCATGCCGACGATTCGTGTCCGCGGTGCCTGCAGAAGGGCAGGATCCTGTCGCGGGTGGCCGCGATCCTCGCCCCCCACGCCCGCGGCACGGTCCTGCTCTGCCTGCTCACGTTCGTCGGCGTGGTCGCGGAACTCGCACCGCCGGAGTTGCAGCAATACATGGTCGACGACATCCTGTCGGCCCGCGCGGACGGCCTGGCGGGTGGTCAGCCCGACTTCCGCACGGCGCTGTTGGTGGTCGTCCTCGCGCTGGCCCTGTCACGGGTGCTGCTCTCGGCCGTGGGCATGCTCAAGGGCCGGCTCGCCTCGGCCATCGGC